>JAMXCZ010000001.1 GCA_024542975.1 Candidatus Omnitrophota bacterium
GGCGTCGCAAAACCAACAAAAACAAAAAGCGTCGAAGATCTGTCAAAAAAAGAACCGCGCCTTATGGCGCTTGCGATACCAATCGGTATGGCTACTAAGAAAATCAAAGCCATCGAAAGAATATTTATCATAAGGGTTACGGGCAGGCGCTCCCCTATTTTTTCAATAACGGGCCTCTGGTCTACGAAAGAATTTCCGAAATCTAACACCGCCAGGCGCCTCACCCAAAGCACATATTGAATGTGAATGGGTTTATCGAGGTTATACAGTTTTTCGAGTTTCTCACGCGCTTCGAGCGAAACCTTCGCGCGAAGCGTCATGGACTGATCCGTAATTTTTCCGGGGGCAAGATGTATTACGACAAATGTTATGACAGTAATTCCGATAAATGTCGGCACGAGGCCTAAGAGCCTTTTAACGATATAACCTATCATCGCCTGTACCTCACTTCACGGGTGGGAACATGCCAGTCTATAAAATTATGCATTATACCGATGGGGGCTTTTTCTATTCCGCGAAATCTCTTATGGACCGCAACCAGCGCATCAGGCACATATAAAAATAAATACGGCTGGTCATCGTAAATAATCTCGTGGATTTTATTGTAAATTTCCGCGCGCTTCTTTTGATCGAATTCCCGCCTTCCCTCGAGAAGAAGCCTATCTACCTCAGGGTTTCGGTAACTTATAAAATTGAATTCGCCGAGCTTGGTTTTTGACGAGTGGAAAATATCATAGTTGTCCGGGTCAAGGCCAAGGCCCCATCCCAGTATAAGCGCTTCGAAGTTTTTCTTATCAACGAATTTATTCAGGAAAACTGCCCATTCGAGCACCCATATATTTGCTTTAATTCCTACATCTTTAAGGCGCTTTTGAATTATCTCCGCGACACGTTTTCTTTCGTCATTGCCCTGATTTACAAGGATGGTAAACTCGAATATCTTCCCGTTTTTTTCCAAGTATCCGTCCTTATCTCTATCCTCCCAGCCGCATTCACGAAGAAGTTCCATAGCCCTGGCAGGATTATACTCAAACGGCTTTACGTTCTTGTTGTACGCCCAGGACTTCGGAACAAAAGGACCCGTGCATACGTTCCCCAGGCCAAGGAGAACCCCCTTTACAATCTCATCTTTATCAACTGCGTAATTTATTGCCTGCCTTACCCTTTTGTCCTTAAATTTTTCGTCTTTCAGATTGTATGCCATATATGTATAACTAAAAATCGGATATCGGAATTTTCTAAAATTTTTCTTAAAATTCTTTGTATCGGTTTGACGCAGATATTGAAGAGGCGTAAGCGACATCCAGTCTATATTCTCCATTTGGAGTTCCAGAAACGTAGTCGCGGTATCGGGAATTACGCGGTATATGTACCGATCGATGTAAGGGCGGTGTTCAAAATAATCTTGATTCGAAACCAGGTCTATCCTCTCGCCTGATATCCACCTTTTAAATTTATACGGCCCGGTACCTACCGGATTCCGCGCAAAAGCAGTATCCATGAGGTTTTCATGTTTTAGAATATGTTTGGGCATAATCGGCATGCCCCAACTGGAAAGGCCCGGAGAAAAGGATTCGGCATAAGTAACCTTGAGAGTATAATCATCGAGAATTTCGAGTGACTTTACAGCCTTGAAGTCACCGCTGTAAGGGGTGGGCACATCGGGGCTGATCAATTTTTCGTAAGTGAATTTTACGTCGCCCGAGGTAAATGGGAGTCCGTCATGCCACTTGACGTCCTTCCTCAAATGAAATATTATCGTAAGCCCTTCGTCTTCCACGTCCCAGCTTTCGGCGAGGACACCTGTCAACTCCAGATTTTTGTTGTATTTTACCAGGCCATTAAAGACGATGTGTACTATCGTCGCTGACGCAGAATCCGAAGCCAGTATGGGAACAAATGTGCGAGCGTCTCCTATGTAGCTGGCTACGAACGCATCGCCGTATGGATGTTCAGAGTAGCAGGTTTTGCTCAAACCAAGCAAGAAAAATACCGCTATCATAATAAATAGCGGTATTTTTATGAGCTTATTCCGTAGGTAGTTTTTCGGGTTCGGCAAGAGGAGTACCCTCCCTCTCTCGTGGCGCTCCCTGGGATCCTCCGAGAGGCAGCGCTTGGGGTATTCTTACGGGAACTGTCTTTCTCCCTTTGAGGTCGATCAGGCTCCTGCCCCTTCTTGTAGTCATTATGCCAAGCGAGAGACAAGTTACGAGATAGAGGGCCGCTGCAACGATTGTTGCCTTTGTCAAAAAAACGGAAACCTTTGTACCGAAAATCGTCTGGGATGCCTCCCCTCCGAAGGTTTCGCTTAAACCCCCGCCGCGGCCTGCCTGCAAGAGTATCACGCCTATTAAAATAATACACGACACCACATGAATTGCGATAACAAAACCATACAACATTTTATTTCTCCTGTTTCAAAAAAATTATCAATTTAAAGCTCGGACACTTCCTTCACCATTGCCACAAAGGATTCTTCCTTAAGTGAAGCGCCGCCTACCAGCGCCCCGTCAATGTCAATCTCGGTCATAAGTTCTTTTATGTTGTCGGGTTTAACACTTCCCCCGTATTGAATACATATGCTTTCGGAGGTTTTTTTACCATATTTTTTTGAGAGCAACTCTCTTATGAATTTATGAATCTCCTCGGCCTGGGCGGCGCTTGCGGTTTTACCAGTCCCTATGGCCCAAACCGGCTCATAAGCAATAACTATTTTCACAGCCTCGCTTTCACCGAGGCCCTCGAGCCCTTTTTCTACGTGCTCGGAAACGACATCGAATGCCTTGCCGCTTTCCCTATCTTCCAGTTTCTCTCCCACGCAGACTATCGGAACCAGGCCTTCCCGTAAAGCGGCCTTTACCTTTTTATTCACGGATTCGTTCGTCTCACCGAAATATGCCCTTCTTTCCGAATGCCCTATTATCACATACTTACAACCGGCCTCTTTAAGCATCGCAGCCGAAAGTTCCCCCGTAAACGCGCCTTCCTTTTCCCAGTGCATATTCTGCGCGCCCAAAGAAATGGGCGTATCTTGAATGACATCTCCGACAAGAGAGAGAGAGGTAAAAGGCGGGCAGAGGACAATCTCGACATTGCCTACGTCAAATAGGTCTCTTTTTATGCCGTTTGCGAGCAGAGTCGCTTCCGCAGCGGCCTTATTCATTTTCCAGTTGCCTGCAATTATTGGTTTACGCATTTTTTCCTATCTCGTAGTGTCTCTAAACTATTTGTCCTGAAGCGCAGCTATCCCCGGAAGCTCTTTCCCCTCGAGACATTCAAGCGATGCTCCGCCGCCTGTCGAAATATGGCTCATTTTATCGGCAAGCCCGAGGGCATTTATCGCCGAAGCCGTATCTCCCCCGCCTATTACGCTTGTAACTTCGAGGCGGGATATAAATTTTGCAATGTGGGCCGTGCCCTTACTAAAAGGTTTGAGTTCAAAATATCCAACGGGGCCGTTCCAGAGTATGGTCTTTGCGTCTTTCAGGGCATTCTCAAATTTCTTAATTGTTCTCGGGCCTATATCGAGTCCTATCCAGCCGTCCGGAATATGCTCGGTAACCACTTTTACTCTCGTTTTAGCGGTTATTGCCTGGGCGATTACGTGGTCCCCCGGGAGAAATATGCTCACGTTCTTTTCCCGCGCCTTCGTAAAAATATCCGAGGCAACATTTATTTTGTCATCCTCGAACCTTGAGGCGCCTATCCCTTTCAGGCGCGATTTTAAAAACGTATACGCCATGGCCCCGGCGATCAAAAGATAGTCTATTTTCGGAAGCATATTTTCGATAACAGCGATTTTATCCGAAACCTTCGCCCCTCCCAGTATCAGGGCAAACGGACGCTCGGCATTGTTTAAGAGATTCCCGAAATATTCGACTTCTTTTTCCACAAGGAATCCCATAACACTCGGCAAAAACTTGGTAACCCCTTCCGTTGACGCGTGAGCCCTGTGGCAGGTGCCGAATGCATCGTTAACAAAAAGATCCCCCAGCCCCGCAAGCGCCTTTGCAAAATCCGGATCGTTTTCCGTTTCTTCCTTATGAAACCTGAGGTTCTCAAGAAGCGCAATATCTCCGTTTTGCATATTGCGCGCCGCACTTTCCACGCCCGGCCCGATAGAGTCTTCCAGCATTTTTACGTCCTTGCCCAATAACTCAGAAAGGCGCAAAGCGCACGGCCTAAGGCTCATCTCAGATTTTACTTCGCCTTTTGGCCGCCCCAAATGGCTCATCAATATGACTTTTGAAGACGCTTCCAAAGCATAGTTAATGGTAGGTAGCGCCTTTGCGATCCTGGTATCGTCCGCAATAGACTGCTTTTCATCCAGGGGTACATTGAAATCCACCCTTATGAGAACCCTCTTCCCCTTTATGTCAATATCCCTTATTGTCTTTTTCATACAAAATTCTCTGAAAACAGGTTAATTTGTTAGTTCAGTATACTATCATAAGGTAATAATGTCAATGCCGCGTGCCATCGAGCTTCTCATAAAGCTCTTTATAATGCAGGGCGGATGCTTTCCAGGAAAAGTCCAGGCCCATTATGCGCTTTTGTATCGTTTTCCAGGCGGCTTTATCTTTATAAAGCTCTATGGCCCGCCCTATCGCGTCAACCAGGTCGGCCTTGGTAGCATTGTAAAACTTTATTCCGTTCCCCTTTTCTCTGTCAGCGCATAGATCGATTATCGTGTCTTCAAGGCCGCCGGTTGCCCTCACTACCGGCAGCGTTCCGTATTTAAAACTATAGAGCTGATTGAGGCCGCACGGCTCATACCTGGAAGGCATTGCGAACATGTCGGACCCGGCTTCAATCTTATGCGCAAGTTCGTTGTCAAATCTCACGTGGCTTGCGATATATTGCGGATGCGCATTGGCTATGCGCCGGCAAAGATCGTTGTATTTTTCGTCGCCCGTACCCAAAATAATCATGCTGGCCCCGAGATCAATGATATCTTCCGCCGCGTCCACAAGGAGATCTATGCCTTTTTGCTCGGCAAGCCTTGATATTACGCCTATAAGCGGCCGGGAGCGCACCTCATCCGGAAGTCCTGCCACCTTTATGAGGTCTTTCTTGCATTCGTCTTTTTTATCAATACTTTCTGCGGTATAGTTTATTTTTATATGCTTATCGATACTCGGGTCCCACACGGCGTAATCCGCGCCGTTCACTATGCCGTGCAAATCGGCGAGCCGCGTCCGTAAAATCCCGTCCATGCCACAACCGAATTCCTGCGTAATGATTTCTTTGCTATATCCGTGGCTTACGGTCGTGAGCGCCGTCGCATAGACAATGCCTGCCTTGAGAAACGATATCTTGCCGTAGTATTCTATGCCATCTATGTTATAGAATTTTCGCGGGATACCTATTCTTTCGAGAGCATCCTTCCCAAACAAGCCCTGATAGCCGATATTGTGTATGGTAAAAACGGTCTTTATGTCACTTGACCGGAGCTTTAAATAAATAGGAACCAGGCCCGTCTGCCAGTCATTCAAATTTATTATATCGGGTTTAAAATCGGATTGCGCGGCAAAGGCTGCTATGGCCTTGCTAAAATGAGAAAACCGCATGTCGTTATCTGCATAATCGCCATGCGGCTCTGAATACAGGTTCTCCCTATCGTAATACCGGTCGTTTACGAGAAATACGTATTCTACGCCATCTTCTGAATGTTTTAGAAAATCGAATTCCTCGATCTTAAAAGGCCGAGCGTCAAGGCCCATGCCACGCACGCACTTATAAAAAGGCATCAAAACCGCAACGCGGCACCCGAGCGTGGTCAGGGCTTTCGGCAGGCTGCCAGCCACATCAGCCAACCCCCCCGTCTTAGCAAACGGCGCAACCTCCGCGGAGGCATAGAGTACGTTCATAGAATTACCCTTCCCCTTATTCTAACAGAAGTTACATAGTAGACCATCGCTAAAACATTGTCAAGACCGATTTTCTCCATTTCTCCGATCAGCAGCAACGCAGTTTGTTGTTGCAACGCACATATTTGTATTGTATAATCTCATCACAGGAAGGGGTGCAGATGATTTTTTTTGGGTATATCGATCCCGGGACGGGTTTTACGGTTCTTGGCCTGGGCGGAGGGCTTGTTGCGCTCTTGGCTGGATTTTTTGGTTTTTTTGTCTTATTTTTTAAAAGGATATTTTCATTTTTTAAAAAGCACGGAAAGGCTATCGCACTTATAGCCGTGATTTTGGGCGTAGCCGGCCTGGCAATAACAGGAGCGCTTATGTCTAGAAAAGGGTCATCTTTCGACAAAAAGATTATTATATTAGGTTTCGACGGTTTAAGCCCAAAAATTTTAGAGCCAATGATGCAAAACGGGCTTCTTCCTAATTTTTCCCGCTTAAAAGAACATGGCTCCTATCGCCGCCTATCCACAACAAACCCTCCGCAATCGCCCGTAGCATGGACAGGGTTCGCAACCGGGCAAAACCCGGGTAAAACCGGCATTTTTGATTTTATCGTAAGAAATCCAAAAACATATGACCTCAGTCTTTCTCTTTCCCGTATCGAAAAGGGCAAACCACAACGGGTAATGAAAAGCACGTGCTTATGGCAGTATACGTCTCTTAAAAAGATACCTACGGTTATCATAACCTGCCCTGTGACATTTCCTCCGGATAAAATATACGGCAGGATGCTCTCAGGGATGGGCGTCCCCGATATCCTGGGAACGGAAGGGACCTTCACCTTTTATACTACGGAAAAGTTGAACAAAGAAAAGGATATAGGCGGAAAGGTGTTTCCCGTAAGGAAGTCTTCGGTAATGGTTCTTGACTTTATCGGGCCAAAAATTGCTAAAGGCGCGGGAGAGGCCAAAAATGCTAAGGTGCCGTTTAAGGTTACCCGGGGCAAAGACAAAAAATCGGTCATCATCGAATACCGGGATAACAAATTCGAGCTCCCCCTCGGGCAATGGAGCAGATGGAAAGAGGTAACATTTAAGCTCGGTCTCTTTAGAAAAGCGAGGGGAATATTTAAATTCTACCTGGTTGAGACCGAACCGGAATTTAAACTTTATATAAGCCCGATTAATTTTGACCCCAGAGATCCTTTCTTCGATATCTCTTACCCCAGCGGTTATGCCAAAGAACTTGCGGGCACAATCGGTCTTTACTACACCCGCGGAATGCCGATGGACACCTGGGCGGTCAATGAGAAAAGGCTTGCCGAAGGCCCGTTCATAGAAGAAGCAAACGAGGTCTTGAGAGAAAAGAAGGCGATGCTCGATCTTGAGCTTCGCCGTTTCAAAAAAGGGCTTCTCTTCTGCTATTTTGAATCGCCCGACATAATCCAGCATATGTTCTGGCGGTATACTGACCCCGGGCACCCGCTTTATGAGCCGGATGCACCCGGTAAATACAAAAAGACTATCGCGGACTGGTATCAAAAAATTGACGCTATACTTGGCGAGGTCATGCAAGGGATAACCGAAGGGGATACATTGTTCGTGTTATCCGACCACGGTTTTGACACCTTCAGAAGGACGGTACACCTTAACAGTTGGCTCAGAAAAAACGGTTATTTAGAATTAAAAAATCCGAAAGCCGAGTCCGGATCGGAACTTTTAGCCGATATCGATTGGTCGAAGACCAGGGCCTACGCTATAGGTTTCGGCGCCATATACGTAAACCAGAAGGGACGAGAAAAAGACGGCATAGTCAATCCCGGAGGCGCCACAGAAGCATTAAAGGGGGAAATATCGCGCAAACTGCAAGAATGGCGCGACGAAAAATACGCCAAGCAGGTGGTAAGTAAAGTTTACCCGAGAGAAGAAATATTCTGGGGAAAATATGCGGGCGAAGCCCCGGATCTTTATACTGGGTTTAACATCGGCTATCGCGCATCATGGCAGACTGCCATAGGGGGGGTCCCTCGCGAATTAATGGAGGATAACCTGAAAAAATGGTCCGGTTCGCATCTTTTCAATCCAAACCTTATACCGGGAATAATCTTTTCAAACAAGAAGCTAAAAGAAAATCCTTCGATCTACGACATAACTCCTACGGTGTTAAAAATGATCGGCTACGACAATGAAAAAATAGAAGAACTAAACCTGGATGGTGCGCCGCTTTTCTAAAGGTTCTTTTGCCTCATACGCTCTTCCGCTATTGTCTTTAAGCCCTTAAAAATTATTTCCGAAACTTTCCGGGATTCCTCATCTAACTCATACGAGAATCCTCATCGCGTAAAATAGGCTGGCGTGAGCCGATTTCACCTTATCATTACCCATACTTTTCTCTCTTTTTATTTTACAATCGCCTGCTCACTGAAGGTAGCCCAGTGCCCTTAACTGTTTGACTCTTTTTTCGTCTCTCAGCGTAACGGAAGAATTTTTTATGCAAAGCCTTTGTTTTTTGCGCGCCTTTTCTTCCCGCCATAAGTCAATTTCTTTTTTAAAGCCCTCTTCTATCTGCGGGTTTTGGACAAGGATGTTATCGCGCTCCTCTTTATCCTTATCCAAATCGTAAAGTTCCGTAATTTGGTCTCTGTCGGTCAAATATATGGCCTTGAAATCGCCTTTCATCATTGCCAGCCTAGGAAGAGAACCAACGCCAACGGGCTTGAGTAGTTCGGAAAAAATCACACGGTTTTCATCAGTACCGAGTGTTTTGTCAAGCAAATTTATACCATCATAATCATAAGGGGAAATGACGCCTGTAACATGCAGAACCGTGGGCAAAATATCGATTAACCCTACCCTATTTTCTGAAACGTCCGAAAGTTCCACAGATTTCGGAAATTTCATAATTAGCGGGATATTTATTTCTTCGGCATACAGGGTTTTTCCGTGAGCAAAATTGTCGTGCTCGAGAAATCCTTCGCCGTGGTCAGCGAGCATGATTATCAAGGTTTCGCCGGTCAGACCGCATTCTTTCAGATGCCCCAGGAGTTGTCCGATCAGATGATCTATATATAGAATTTCTCCGTCATAATTGTTGATGTAGAGGTCGATGGTATCGCGATCCGGCTTGGCATCCTCAAGCTTCCTGAGGTCGGTCGTACCGAAGACAGAAGCGAAAGGCTCTATGGGCGCGTAGGGAGCATGGGGATCCAGATAGTGGACATAGACAAAAAAAGGCTTCTTTTTCTGCTTTTTGATCCATGGGAACGCTATTTTGTTCAGTTCCGAAGGTCGCGGTTTGTATTCCGCAAGCTCTATCATCGGAACAGTCAGTTTAAAAACGTCGAAACCCTGGTGAAAACGAAGCCCCCTGGAAATCATGGGGTTCTCGATAAACGCAGCCGTCTTATAACCTTTGTTTTTCAGCAATTCCGCCAGGGTTACAAGCCGATAATCCAGGCAATCCCCTTCCGTCTCACCCTGCCTCACTACGCCGTGTACCGAGACATATAAAGAGGTAAATAGCGATGCCACAGAAGACAGCGTCCAGGAAGACTGGCTCACCGCATTTTTAAAAACAGTCGCCCCTTCGGCGAAACGGTCGATATTTGGGCTGGTCTTTTTGTGGTATCCGTACAGGCTCAAGTGGTCTCTTCTAAGTGCATCACTCAGGATAATGACAATATTTGGCCCCGCGGGAACGCTGATATAGCCGTATGCAAAAAGGGCAGTATTTAAAACTACGGTGAAAGATACCATAGCCAGGGCGATCCTTCTAATAAGCCCGAATCCTTCCTTCTTGCTTAATGACAATTTCTGCTTTTTTGATTTTATCAGGCGCCATCCTCCCAAGGCACAGGCGATTACGCAAAGAGATACCGTTAATATAAATACGCTGTATTTCTGTGCAGTATTGAGAAGATATTTAATGGGCGTAGCGCCGACCAAAATGTCCCTTATTATGATGAGAAGCGTCTTTACTCCCGACAATAGAGTAAACGCTGTAAAGGTTTTGAATAGATGATCCAGAAACAAAAGGATAGCCGCGGCAAAGATAAGGGCTATGGTTGTTTTTCTGTTCACCTTTAATTTTTCAACAAGTAAAATCCAAAAAAAATAAAATACCAAAATCGCAATGATAGCGCCAAGCATATTCTGGTTTAACCGCTCCTTTAGCGTAGAAAAAGCAAGCCTGAACATCTTATACTGCAGATACCTATTAACCAGAATATAGTGAATAGAGAGTGAAGCCCCTAATAAAAATCCGGATACTGCCGTAATTGATAAGATATCGAGTAATTTTTTTGTTTTCATTTTTTAAGAGTCTGTCTCCCTGTCTTATTGAAGATAGCCCAGCGCCCTCAGTTGCTCTATGCGTTTTTCATCCTCAATGGTAACCCAGACATTTTTTAGCCCAAGCGCTTTTTTTTGTAGCCCCCTTTGTTTTTGCCACGCATCTATTTCTTCCTGTAGTTCATCACTTTTTTCCGAATAGCTTTCGACTATATTATCTGTCTCGCGCGGATCGTTTTCAAAGTCATATAACTCCACTTTCTCTTCGGATGGTGCATATATTGCTTTGTAATTAAATTTCTTTATTGCTCTCAAAGTAATTTTATGGTCAAGTTCGGAAAAAATTGCGCGGTTTTTCGGTACTGTATCAACCGAAGAATCCAAAATATTTATACCGTTAATATCATAATAAGAAAATTTGCTTCCGATAACATGCATAATTGACGGAAGAATATCTATAAGGCCGACTTTGCGATATACGGCGCCCTTAAGTCCTATTGATTCGGGAACCTTGATTATTAGCGGAATATCTATTTCCTCATTATATAATGTATGTCCGTGGCCGCAAAACCCATGCTCAAAAAAGCCCTCCCCATGATCTGAGGTAACCACTATTACGGTATTGTCTGCTAAACCGTATCGCTTAAGCTCTCCCAAAAACTGTCCGATCATGTGGTCCATATAGAGGATTTCTCCGTCATATTTATCGATATAGTAGCTAAGATCGCTGCTTTGCCCGTCTTTACCGGATACTCCATGCATTGCGCTGGCCTCTTTTGTATTCATTTTTCTCGTTACATCAGACTTAAAAGCGGAATCATACGGCTGGGGAGGAATATATGGATAGTGTGTATCCATATAGTGAATATATACAAAAAAAGGCTTGCCCTTGTTCTTGGCTATCCATTCGAGGGACAGGCGATTCAGCTCTGAAGCACGAGGTTTCGCATTCAAAAAGACATCCATTGTGGCAATACGTTTAAATTTATCAAAGCCCTGGTCCCACAAAAGCCCTTTGCAAATCTGCGGGCTTGCTATGAACGCGGCTGTTTGAAATCCTTTTTCTTTCAGCGCCTCTGCGATAGTAACAAGCTTATGGTTTAGGCAATCCGCTTTTCTCTCCCTGTGGCTTATCACCCCATGCACGGAAGAATATAACGATGTAAATAAAGAAGCTACGGCGGGCGAAGTCCACGAGCACTGACTGATCGCATTTTTAAAAACGACACAATCCTTTGCGAAACGGTCGATATTCGGAGTTGTGTCCCGTCCATATCCGTACAATCCCATATGATCGCGCCTTAAACTGTCGCTGAGCAGTATGATAACGTTAGGCCCTTTCGGCGCGTTTACCCCGGCATCAACGGCAATTACCAAATTTAAGAGCGCGACAAATGCCACCAAAATAAATGCGCCTCTCCTTATGTATTTCAGCGTTACACGGCTTAATATTCTTTTCCGCCCCATTTTAATTACGCGCCATCCGACGATAATAAAAATCGTAAAGCATATGAATAAAACGATGCAAAATGCACCATACCTTTGTAGCGTATTAAACATATAACTGAATCCTGATTCTGATACCCCGGTTATACTGTTTCCCAGAATAACAGCAAGCCTTTTTGTTCCGGAAAGTAGCGTAAAAGGCGTAAATGTTCTAAAAATACGGTCGGTAAAAAGGGCTATGCCCAAAATAGTAATAAGGCCGGCCGTTAACTTCTTACTTAGTTTTATTTTCTCGGCAAGTAAAATCCAAAAAATATACAATATTGCCACCGTACCGGCTGCACTCAATATGTATATATTCAGCCTGTCCCTTAAGATAAAGTTAACCAGCCTAAGCATGCCATATTGGAGGTAGCTTGCGACAAGGATATCGTGCAAGGCAATCGCAAGGCCCAGGATAAAGCCGGCGATTATTCCCGATGATAACAGGTTAAACAACCTCTCCTTGTTCACTATTTCACCTTTTTGCTATTATTCTATTCGTTCTCATCACACCACGACTCCTGCGCCTTCTACGCAATTTTTGCGCTCTATCACAAATCTTCCTAATTCCTTGATGAAGGAAAATTTTTCCGTAACAATCGCACCCTGTGTCCTAAATGTCACAGTAGCAGCTTCATTTTTCCTTACCACACGAGCGTTTTCTTCAATTATACGAAGCGATGAAGAATCCATGCGATTCTCTATTTTTTCCGCAACCCCCTCGATCTCCTGTGTAGCGCATCGTAAAGTTATTTTTTTTTCGAGTTCCAGGGGCATCTCGGACATCCAGAAGATATTCCCCCTGAAAGAATTTTTCGCCGGGCCGGCGTATTCCTTTTCTGCTATCACATCGCCTCGCTTAACTGCCATCGATCCGTCTAAAATCAAACCTATGCTTTCCCCCCTCTCCGCTCTTCCCGTCAATCTTCCAAAAACCCTGATTGCTTTTATGGTCGTTTTTTTAACACCGGGAAGAATGGCAATTTCCTGACCGGCCCTCATCGTTCCGGAAAGCATTCTGCCAACCAAAACACTTTCGCCTTCGATCTCGTAAATATCCTGTACCGGAAATCGCAAAACGGATTCTCTGTTTTTTACATCCGCTTCTATCCGGTCGATGGACTCAATAAGCGTCGGCCCTTTATACCAGCCTAACCTCGGCGACCTTCTGGAAATATTATCTCCCTTTTTGGCCGATACAGGAACAATATGAAAGGCTGTTATTCCCATATTTTTCAAAAATGCCGATAGCAAGTTTTGCTCTCTGATAAAACTATCCTGCGCGTAACCTGTAAGATCCATTTTGTTAAAAACTACTACGAGCCTCTCCACTCCCAGGCTGCTTGCCAGATAGGCGTGCCTGCGGGTTTGCTCCTGTATACCCTCGGTAATATCTACGATCAGAATTGCAGCCTCAGCAAGGCTTGTGCCTGTGATCATATTTTTAATAAATTCAAGGTGGCCCGGGGTGTCTATTATCACATAATCACGTTGCCTGGTTCTAAAAAAAATTTGCGTTGTATCTATCGTTATATTTTTTTCTCTCTCTTCCTCGAGCTGGTCTGTAAGAAATGCAAGCTCCGTATCCTTGCCAAGTTCTTTTGAAATTCTTTTGATTTCCGCCAATCTATCACGGGACAAAGAGTGGGTGTCCAGAAGCAGCCTTCCGATCAGGGTTGACTTTCCGTGGTCGACATGACCGATTATTGCGATTTTTATCGGTTTTTTCTTTGTAACGTTACGCATATTCTGGAATTCTCATATTATTGTCCCTCCAGTAATTTTTCCAGCTAAAACGCAAATAAACTTCTATCAAGAGTAGAGAAACCCCCAGAGCTCCGATGAGTAGCAATATATTGAGCAGTTTATTGTGCCGATAAGACTTTATTTTATCGCCGTCCATATCTCCACCTACATATAGCCCAGGCTTCTTAGCTTCTGCATCGTATACGCGCTTTCCTTGTCTTGAGACCTTCCGCTCCGCTCGGACACTTTTGTTGTTTTTAATTCTTTGATGATTTTTTTGATATCTGCGGCACTTGAATCGACCGGGGCGCAACAAGTTTCGCATCCGATACTTCGGTATCTTTTCCCGTCTTTTGCAAAATAAAGGCTTGCGGTAGGAATCTTTTCTCTTTCTATGTATTTCCAGATGTCGAGTTCCGTCCAGTGAAGCATGGGATGAATTCTAAAATGCTCTTCTTTCTCAACATTTGATTTATATAAATCCCAAAGTTCGGGCGGCTGGTTGCGGTAATCCCACTTAAAGTCAATTGTCCTCGGAGAAAAGTATCTCTCTTTTGCCCTTATCCCATGTTCATCCCGCCTGATAGCCAAAAGCAACGCCTTAAACCTGCGCTCCTGCATGGTAATCTTCAGGGCTTCTGTTTTTAAGGCATTACAACACTCGAGCTTTGCCTTATCCGGGCACATGCCCTCTTGCAAAGCGCCTTCATTCCTGCTGATTATGAGGTCGAGCCCCCATTCCCTGGAATATCTATTCCTGAATTCGTAGATCTCTTTGAATTTGAAGCTCGTATCGATGTGAACGACGGGATGTGGTATTTTCCCAAAGAAGGCTTTCCGCACAATCCAGAGAAGAGCGGTAGAATCTTTTCCGATTGACCAGAGCAGGGCTATATTGCGGAAGCGACTATACGCTTCCCGTATTATGTATACGCTTTTACTTTCAAGCTCATCCAGATAGCTGATCATGGCTCCTATTTGACTAATAAACCTACCAAGTCTACAACGCGGTTGGAATAGCCCCATTCATTGTCATACCAGCCTACGACCTTTACTAAATTGTCCGAAGTAACCATGGTTGACGCGGCGTCAAATATGCAGGAATGTGTATTGCCTATGATGTCGCTTGATACGATCGGGTCCTCTGTGTATTCCAATATTCCCTTCATCGCGCCTTCCGCCTGGGTTTTGAAGGCCTTGTTTATTTCATCCTTCGTCGTTTTTTTCTTAAGAACGCAGACAAAATCGGTCAAAGAACCGCATTTGACCGGAACCCTTATCGCCATTCCGTTAATTTTGCCGCTTAGTTCTTTTATAATTTTGCCGACTGCTTTTGCGGCGCCGGTGGTTGTAGGTATGATGTTCTCCGCTGCGGCCCGCGCCCTCCTTAGATCCTTATGCGGAAAATCAAGAGTGCGCTGATCATTTGTGTAGGCGTGCACCGTAGTCATCAATCCCTTCTCCACGCCAAATGCGTCGTTCAATGTCTTCACCATGGGCGCCAGGCAATTTGTTGTGCAGGAAGCGTTGGATACAATTTTGTCGGTTGCCTTAAGGGCATCAGTGTTCACGCCAAGGACTATCATATTATCGATCTCGTCTTTAGCGGGTACCGTAAGTATCACCTTCTCCGCTCCTGCTTTTAAATGAAGCGCTATTTTCTCCTTCTCCCGGAATACACCGGTTGACTCTATGACAACCCGGGCGTTTTCCTTTTTCCATGGAAGCTGGGAGGGGTCCTTTATGCTTAATATGTTTATCTCCTTGCCATTTACAACTATTGATTTGTCCTTTGCTTTGACATCGCCTTTAAATCTGCCGAACGTTGAGTCATACTTCAAGAGGTGCGCGAGCGTCGCTGCGTCCGTAAGATCGTTTATCGCCACGACGTCAAATCCGCCCCTCTCAGTCATTATTCTGAACACCATTCTGCCTATTCTTCCGAAACCGTTGATCCCTACCCTGATTGCCATCTTTTCCTCCTTGTTATTTAAGCTTTATTTAAGTTTTTCGCTGCCACTCCGGGCGCAACGGGATTGGCGTAAAAACCGCTTCCCCATTCAAATCCTGCGACGTTTACAAGCTTTGGCATAATCTCGATATGCCAGTGGTAATATTCTTTTTCATGCCCGTTTATGGGAGAAGTGTGGATTATATAATTATACGGCGGATCGTTCAGGAGCTTTTTCAGTTTCTGCATGCTGTTGCGTAAAATGGTTCCCAGGAGCCTCACTTCTTCCTTCAGTAATCCCGTAAAATGTGATTCGTGCTTTTTCGGCATTATCCACATCTCATAGGGAAATCGTGAAACAAACGGGCAAAAAGAAATAAATGCATTGTTTTCTTCTACAATACGCTCTTTGTCATTCATCTCCTGATCCACCATGTCACAAAACGCGCACCGATCTTTGTAGTTGTAATACTCGAGCGAGGACTTTAGTTCCTCATTAACGCGCTTTGGCACGATCGGAAGGGCTATGAGCTGTGAATGCGGGTGCTCGAGCGATGCCCCCGCACTTTTACCGTAATTTCTGAATACAAGAATGTACTTAAATCTCAGGTCCTTTTTGAGGTCCGTACTTCTCGATACGTATGCCCATATCATTTCCTCGGCCTGGTTGTCTGAGATATCCGCTATGTCCAGCATGTGCTCCGGAATATCTATAATCACCTCATGCGCCCCGATGCCGTTCATCCTGTCAAAAACGCCAAGCCCACGCTTCTCGAGCTTGCCCTCGCGTTGGAGCGCCGGGTATTTGTTGGGCACAACCCTTATGCTCCACCCCGGAGAATTTGGACGTCCGGACTTTCTATGCCCGACTATTTCCGGAGGTGTGAGGTGTTCATTTCCGGGACAAAAAGGGCAATCTTTGATATTTTCGTTTTTCTTAATTTTTTCGAATAAAAAGTCTTTCGGCTTCACGGACTTTTCGTAGTTCACTATTATCCATCTGCCCGTTATGGGGTCCCGTCTAAGCTGCGACATTGTTGGTTTCCTTCAGATACTTGCACGCCTCCTCAGGAGGCGTAGGATTGATATAGAACCCGCTTCCCCATTCGAACCCGGCAACTTGTGTAAGACGCGGCATAATTTCGATATGCCAATGATAATCTTGCTCGATCGTCTCCCAGTAGCCTTTCTGCTTCCTTCTACACGGTGCCGTGTGCAGTATTATATTGTACGGAAAGTCACCGAGCGTATGCACAAGTTTTTTCATTGTCAGTTGAAAAATTTTTGAGTAGCAACTTACCTTCTTTTTGTCCATTGAATCGAAATCGCAGGAATGCTCCTTCGGCAAAATCCAGGTTTCAAATGGAAACCTTGAACAATAAGGATTGATCGACAAAAAATCATCCGACTCCAGCACAACCCTTTGTTTCACTCCAAGCTCCTGCCTTATCATATCGCAGAATACACATCTGTCTTTATAATCGAAATAGCGTTTCGAGCCGACAAGCTCTTCTTTCACGCGCTTGGGTGTTACGGGCGTCGCGATAAGCTGAATGTGTTGATGCCCGAGCACGCTACCCCCCGCTACTTTTCCGTGGTTTTTAAACATGAGGACATATTTTAGGCGCTTGTCCTTTTTTAGCTCCCGCATCCTCTTTATAACAACTTCGTTTAGTTTTTCAAGCTGGGGAAGGTCATTTATAAGTATATCCGAGTTGTGCCGGGGGGTTGCAATCAACACTTCGTGAGCGCCTACACCGTTCATAATGTCGTACATCCCGCTTCCGTGCCTGTCGAGATCCCCTTCGGGGCTTAAGAACGGAGAGATCGAAGGAATAACGCGAACCTCCCACCCCGGGGTATTCGGGCGGGTACCTTTCTTTCTCAAGGCATATATTTCAGGAGTGGTAAGCGATTCGTTGCCCTCGCAAAATGGGCATTTTTTTTGAGTGCGGGCAACCTTTTTCCCTTTTTCGAATATAAAATCAGTAGGCCTCTTAGCCCTTTCGGTAGCTACGATTACCCATCGCCCAATTATAGGATCTCTTCTTAGTTCCGGCATAATTATGACGTAATTATAACATGGTATATATTTTTATCAAGCAAAATTCGAGACACAGAACATATAGTACTTGTAACAGATTAGCTCGGGACCCCCCGACTTCTTCGAGCATGCGGAGCTTTGACCGGAAGAGGGGACATGCAATGAGCATAAAAATTCAGGCGTTTTTTGGAAGAGAAAAAGGGTTTATTGTAACAATTCTTGATACAAAAAGAGCCGAGGATGTCTGAGGCCCCCTCAGGGGGCCGAGTTCCGCAGGCTCCCCTTTTTCTCTTTCAAAAAACGCCGGCCCTTGGCATTGAAGATGCCAAGGGAGAATTTTTCTTGTCTGCATTTTTGCAGATGCTCATTGCATGTCCCCTCTTCCGGTCAAAGCTGGTGGGCGCGGTAATAAAAAGGGGCGAGTGGTTAACTCGCCCCTTTTTGGGTGTGGGATCGGCTGGGATTACATGTTTGTTTTTCTTCGGAAGAAACCGCCCATTTTTTTAAGGAAGCCTTTTTGTTTTTCTACTTTTTTTATTTCGTCTCTGGCCTTTACTTTTTTTACGTCTTCTACGGCTTTTTCTTCCTTTACCTCCGGCTTTATCTCGGGGGCAACTTTCGCTTGCGCAGGCTTTTGGGGCTTCGGTTTTATAGCTTTTTCCGGCGCTTTTGTTTTTTTCGGATGCTTCGGCTTCTCTTCCGGTTTTTTCTCTGTAAGCTCCAAGAATACCATGTCCGCACCGTCCCCTTTTCTGAAGTTGAATGGTATGATGCGCGTATAGCCGCCTTTTCTATTCCCAAAAAGGGGCGCGACTTCCTTGAATAGCTTTGAAACAAGCGTCCTGTCGCCCAGGACGGAAAAGGCCTTTCTCCGGGCCGTGACAGAATCGGTCTTTGCGATCTCTATCAGGCGCTCAATTACCCTCTTTGCCTCTTTCGCCTTTACGCGGGTTGTCTTGATGATTTCGTGCCTGATCACGCTCGTCGCAAGGCATTTTAGCGTTGCGACGCGAAAACTCTTCCGCCTTGAGAATTTGGTCCTTCTTTTCCCGTGTCTCACACTATCCCTCTTTTTTTTCTGCTTTCATGCCTAGGCTGATGCCCATTTTGGACAAAATTTCGGCAATTTCGCTTAAAGACTTTTTTCCGAAGTTACGGTATTTCAGCATTTCCATCTCGGATTTTCTGACAAGGTCTCCGATCGTTTTTATTTTGGCTTCGCGCAGGCAGTTTGAGCTTCTTACCGAAAGTTCGAGTTCGGTTATCGGCATATTTAGCTTATCAGCGCGTTCTTTTTCCTCTTTTGACTCCTCTTTTTCGGTAATTTCTTCGGTGAGTTCCCCGAATCCTACGTATATATCAAGATGCCTCTGCAAAATGTTGGACGCATAAAGCAGGGCTTCCTTCGGATCAATGCTCCCGTTCGTCCAGATTTCCAGAATCAGCCTATCATAATCCGTTATCTGTCCGATGCGGGTATTCTCAACCGAGAAATCGACCCTCTTTACGGGCGTAAACACCGCATCAATCGGTAAAACGCCTATGGGCGTATCATCTTTTTTGCTTCTTTCGGCCGGCACATATCCCCTGCCGCGGGAAACTTCCAGTTCCATTTCAAGTTTTGTTTTTTTCGACAGAGTCGCAATGTGCATTTTCGGGTCCATTATTTCAACTGTTTCGTCAACCTTAAAGTCGCCCGCGGTAATTTCTCCCGTTTTGTCCACCTTTAGAAACATCGGCTTTGGCTTCCTGAAATGCGATCTTAAAACCATTTTTTTAATATTCAGGATTATTTGCGCAACGTCTTCTACGATGCCTTTCACAGTCGAAAACTCGTGCTGTACCCCGATGATCTTTACGGAGGTTACGGCGGTGCCTTCGATCGATGAGATGAGGACTCTGCGAAGGGAATTTCCGATCGTCATTCCATACCCGCGCTCGAACGGCTCTGCCGTAAACTTGCCATAGGTCCCGGTCAGGGTTGAGTCGTTACATGCAAGCTTTTTAGGCATTTCGAAGTTCCTGAGCTTGACTCCCATTGTGCCTCCTTTTATTTGGAATACAATTCTACGATTAGCTGTTCCTGTATCGAGAAATCGATATCTTCTTTCTGCGGGAGGCTTTTTACGCTCCCTTTTAAAGCGTCCTTATGTGGCAGGAGCCACTTCGGTACCACCTTGTCTTTTAGCACCTTCCGAAGTTCGGCTATCCTTTTCGCCGTATCGGGTTTTGCCTTTATTTCTATTGTGTCGCCCTCCTTTACCAGGTATGAAGGAATATTAACCTTGCGCTCGTTTACATAGGCGTGGTTGTGGCAGACGAGTTGCCGCGCCTGTGAACGCGAGCTCGCGAAGCAAAGCCGAAACACCACATTGTCAAGCCTTCTTTCGAGGAGCCCGAGCAGAATGTGCCCGGTTACCCCTTTTGTCTTCTCAGCCGCTTTAAAATACTTTTTGAATTGTCGCTCGAGCATGCCGTAAATGCGTTTGGCCTTCTGCTTTTCACTGAGCTGCAATCCGTAGTCCGTCTCTTTCCTTCTGCGTTTTCCGTGTTGTCCCGGTGGAAACGGCCGCTTCACGACCGGGCATTTATCTGTCGAGCATTTAATACCTTTTATAAACAGCTTTTCGCCGTATGCCCTGCAAAGTTTACATCTCGCATCTGTGTAACGCGCCATACTAACCTTACTTTTAACCCGGGTTTAAACCCGTCGCCTTTTCGGAGGCCGGCAGCCATTGTGCGGAATGGGTGTCACGTCTTTTATCGACCGGACCAGAAGGCCCGCTGCCTGCAGGCTTCTGATCGCGCTTTCCCGTCCCGAACCCGGGCCCTTTACGTAGACCTCAAGCTCCCGTACGCCAAAGTCCCTCGCCTTTCTTGCAGCGTTTTCTGCTGCTCTTCCCGCGGCAAAAGGCGTGGATTTTTTTGAGCCGCTGAAACCCACACTTCCCGTAGAACACCAGCAAATCGTGTCACCCTTTGTGTCAGTAATCGTGACGATGGTATTGTTGAATGTAGCCAGGATATGGGCAATGCCTTTCGGGATATTTTTTGTGATCTTCTTCCTTGCTTTTACTTTCTTTTGCATATTAGCCTTTGTTTGTTACGCGGGCGGCGGTGCGGTTGCTGCCCTCGAAGCTTTTGTTCTCGTGACTCCTACGGTTTTTCGCGGACCTTTACGCGTTCTCGCGTTTGTACGTGTTCTCTGCCCTCTCACCGGCAGGTTCCTTCTGTGCCGTAAACCCCGGTATGAGCCTATCTCAATAAGACGTTTTATGTGAGAAGCGGTATCCCGCCTCAGGTCTCCTTCCGCCTTGCATTCGCTCTGGACGATCGAAGTTATCCGCGAAACCTCCTCATCAGACAGGTCTTTTGCGCGCGTCGAGGGGTTTACCCCGGCGGATTTAAGGATTTTATTCGACGTAGAACGCCCGATGCCATAAATCTGGGTCAGGGCGATTTCTATCCTTTTTTCCTTCGGTATATCGACTCCTATTATTCTCGGCATTTTATGGTGCTCCCTTAATTTGTTATCCTTGCCGTTGCTTGTGTTTCGGGTCTTTGCAAATGACTCTTAGGACCCCTTTTCTTCGCATGATCTTACAATTTGAACAAATCTTTTTTACGCTGGAACGTACCTTCATTTTATTTACCCCTTCGCACAATCCTGCCCCTTGTAAGGTCGTAAGGCGAGAGTTCGATCGTCACCATGTCTCCGGGCAATATCCTTATGAAATGCATGCGCATTTTTCCGGAAACGTGCGCAAGGACCTTGTGCCCGTTTTCAAGCTCTACCCTGAACATGGCATTCGGCAGCATTTCCGATACTTTGCCTTCTACGACGATTCCTTCTTCCTTCGGGCTCATGTTACAATTTCCGCTGTTTTGCCGTTTACAATGACAGTGTGCTCAGCGTGCGCTGACAACCGGTCGTCTTTTGTCACTGCCGTCCATCCGTCATCCAATATTTTAATGTCTGGAGTGCCGGTATTTACCATGGGCTCGATCGCAAGAACCATTCGATCTTCTATAATACGCCCTACGTGCGGCCGGCCAAAATTCGGCACTTCGGGTTCCTCGTGTATTTTTTTGCCTATGCCATGCCCTACAAAAGCGCGCACTACGCTAAACCCATTGGCCTCCACAAACGACTGTATCGCCCACGAAATATCCTGTATATGATTATTTTCCTTTGCCATCTCGATGCCTTTCGAAAGAGACTGTTCGGTTACCGATATCAAGCGCTCAACAAGAGGGGAAACCATACCTACCTTAAAGGTCTTTGCCCCGTCCGCGAAATAACCCTGATACTCAACGCCTACGTCGAGGCTTATGATGTCGCCGGCCCTTAGAATTTCGCGTTCACTCGGTATCCCGTGGACAACCACATTGTTGCGCGAAGCGCAGATGGCTGCCGGAAACCCTTTGTATCCGAGGAAAGCGGGCCTGGCGTCGTGTTTTTTTATGAAATCGTCCGCTATGATCTCAAGGGCCCTGGTGCTTACGCCTTCTTTCACCGCCTCTTTCAGAACCTCGAAGCACTCCCTTAAAATAGACCCAGCTTTTCTTATGAGCTGAAGCTCTTTCCTCGTTAGTTGCGGCATTACAAGAGCCTTTCCTCCAGAAAAAGCCCTTTTATTTTTGTAAAAAGTTTTTTTACATCCAGGTTGCCCGACACTTCGCGGAGAGTTCCCTTTTGCTTGTAGTACTCAATAAGGGACTCCGTCTCGTTTTCGTATACGCTGAGCCGGCGTTTTACGGTTTCCGGCGTATCGTCATTGCGCAGGACGAGGCTTCCGCCGCAGTGGTCGCATATGCCCTCTTTACGGGGAGGCATATTTCTTATATGAAAATTTGCGCCGCATTCAGTACAGGCCCTCCTGCCGGAGAGCCTCTCAATGGATACCTCCGGTGAGGTTTTAAAATATAAAACAAGGTCAAGGCTTTTACCTATCCGGGTAAGCGCATCGTCCAATTCCAGCGCCTGCGTTTTATTTCGGGGAAAGCCATCCAGAAGAAATCCCCTTTTCACATCCTTTTGCAAAATCCGCTCGCTAACCATGTTAATTACCAGATCGTCCGGCACAAGCTCACCATTGTCCATATACGTCTTTGCCGACTTCCCTACCGACGTTCCTCTTTTGACCGCATCCCTCAACATGTCACCGGTCGATACATGCAAAACCCCGAATTCCTGAGAAAGAACTTTCGCCTGCGTACCCTTGCCGGCTCCCGGCGGCCCGAGCAAAACAATATTCAAAACGCTATCTCCTGCCCTTTATGCGGCCTTTTTTCATAAATCCCTCATAATGCCTGACGAGGAGGTGCGATTCTATCTGCCGCACAGTATCCAGCATTACTCCGACTATGATCAAAAGGCCTGTGCCGCCGAAGAAGCTGGCAACGAGATACGGGATCTTGAGCGCGCCTGAAACAATGCTGGGCAGTATCGCAATGATCGCCAAAAACATCGCACCCGGCAACGTAATCCGCGTCATAATAAAATCGAGGTATTCCGCCGTTTGCTTACCCGGCCTTATGCCCGGCACAAAACCACCGAACCGTTTCATGTTATTCGATATGTCAATGGGGTTAAACGTTATCGCCGTATAGAAATAGCAGAAAAATATGATAAGAAGCGCATATATAAGGTTGTAGACGATATTCTGGCGCGTAAGCATGCCTGCGATATTCTGTATGGCCTGGTTTGGTATGAGTCCCGCTATCGTTGCAGGAAAAAGGATAAGACTCTGCGCAAAAATAATCGGAATAACCCCTGCCTGGTTTACGCGAAGCGGTATATATGTGCTCTGGCCGCCGTAAATTTTTCGCCCTACTACCCTTTTTGCATACTGTATGGGAATCTTTCTCTGGCCCTGCGTAATGGCAACTACAGCGAGAACCACTCCTACAAGCATAGCGGCCATAAGAACGAGTGTAAAAGGGTCAATTTGCGAACGCTCCGGGGAAAACGGGCTCACTAACTGCCAAAGCTGATATCCGGCCGACGGGATCCTTGAAACTATACCGGCGGTAATAATGAGAGAGATGCCGTTCCCTATCCCGAATTCCTGTATTTGCTCTCCGAGCCACATTATAAACGCGGTTCCGCTTGTCAGGGTAATCACCGTAAGGACGCGAAAGGACCAGCCCGGAAACTGCACGATTTGCATGCCTTGGAACCTGGCCGGGTTTTCCAGCCATAATGCTATAAAAAACGATTGTACTATCGCAAGAAGAACCGTGCCATATCGCGTATACTGAACTATTTTTTTGCGCCCTTCTTCACCTTCCTTGGAAAGCCTTTCCAAAGACGGGATAACCGCCGTCAGGAGCTGCAATATGATCGACGCCGATATATAGGGCATAATCCCCAGGGCAAAAATGGTGAGTCTTTGAATGGCGCCGCCCGAAAACATGTTTATCATCCCGAAAAGCGTACCCCCCTGGGTCCTCGCCATGTTGTCAAAGAAAAGGGCGAGCTTCCCTCCGTCTATTCCGGGAGTCGGTATAAATGCGCCTATCCTGTAAACGGCGATTAACGCGATCGTTATAAGTATTTTTCTTTTCAGATCCGGAATTTTGAAAAGATTTGCTAGCGTATTTAGCATTTTTTATCCGATTTTTTTACGATGTCAAACTTACCGCCGGCCTCTGAAATCTTTCTTTTCGCGCTTTCCGAGAAGGCATCGCAAAGTATGCTTAGGGGCTTCGTAAGCTTGCCGTTCCCAAGTATTTTTACGGGATCCTCGGTATGCTTTATTAAGCCCGCCTCTTTCAAGGCTTTTTTGTCTACAACCGTATCTTTTCTGAACGTGCTAAGGACGTCCACATTCACAATCTGGAATATTTTTTTTGTCGCGTGCGTGAAACCACGCTTGGGAATTCTCCTAAAAAGCGGCATTTGCCCGCCTTCAAAACCCAACCTGCGCGTAGCCCCGGAACGGGACATTGCGCCCTTATGTCCACGCGTCGAAGTTTTTCCATGGCCGGAGCCGGAACCGCGCCCGACGCGTTTCGGAGACCTGTTTGCCCCTTTTGGCTTACGTATATCTTCGATTTTCATTCGTGTTTCCTGTAAAGCCTGACTGACTGAAGCCCTACCAATGTTGCCTTTACCACATTTATCGGGTTTCGCGATCCCAAGCATTTTGTCAGTATATCTCTTATGCCGAATGCCTCGCAGAGTGCCCTGACTCCTCCACCTGCAATTACGCCGGTTCCGGGATGGGCCGGTTTTAGCATTACCATACCGGCCTTAAACCTTCCGATTGCCTCGTGCGGTATGGTAGTTTCCCGCATCTGGATTGAAACAAAGGATTTCTTTGCGACGGCAAGGGCCTTGCCGATGGCAGCGGAAATTTCATTAGCTTTCCCGAATCCTATTCCCGCCATCCCCTTGCCGTTTCCTGCTACAGCGAGAACATTGAAGGAAAATCTTCTTCCGCCTTTTACAACTTTCGCAACCCTTCTTATGCTTACAATTTTCTCTATGAAGGTTTCTTCCCCCTCAATTCTGGGACCCCTCCCCCTCTTCCTTTGTGCTTGTCCTTTATTTGTGGCCATACTCGTCCTTTATTTAAAATACTAATCCGTTTTTTCTTGCAGCTTCCGCGAATGCCTTAAGACGCCCGTGATACCGATAGCCGGCCCTGTCAAAAGCGACCTTGCCGAACCCCTTGGCCTTTGCCCTCCTGGCAAATTCCTCTCCGAAAAGTACCGCCGCTTTTACGTTGCCTCCGTAGCTTAATTTGCTCCGAAAATCCGGCGCATTTGTAGATAAGGAAAAAAGTGTCCGGGACACCGTGTCGTCGATAAGCTGGCCGGACAGATTCTTATTGCTCCGTGTAATACAAAGCCGCGGCCGCTCGTTATTGCCGGAGATTTTTTTCCGCAAGATCTTATGCCTTCTTTTTCGCCCGATAAGCTTTCTCATTTTACCACCGTTTTCCCGGCCTTATGCCTCACATACTCGTTCGCATATCTTATGCCCTTGCCCGTATATGGCTCGGGTTTAAAGTAATCCCGTATCTCGGCAGCTACCTCGCCCACCTTTACCTTGTCAACGCCTGATACGACCAGTTGTGTGGGCTTGGGCGCCTTTACTGTTATGCCTTCGGCAATCTGGTGCTTTATGGGGTGTGAGAAACCGAGATTGATTTCCAACGTGTTACCCTCTACCTTAGCCTTAAAACCCACGCCTTTTATTTCGAGCTCCTTTGCATACCCCTCCGTTACGCCTTTTATCATGTTGGCAATGAGGGCCCGTGTCATGCCATGAAGGCTCAGCTCTCTTTTTTCATCAGACACTCTCTTCACTATAACTTTATTCTCGGTGACAGTCACCTTAATCGGATGCCTGATCCTGTGCTCGAGCGCGCCTTTGGGGCCTTCGATAAAAACAACGGATTCCTTGACCTCGACTTTTACGCCGCCGGGTATATCAATGGGTTTTTTTCCGATTCTCGACATTTTTTACCTACCAAACATGGCAAAGGAGTTCTCCGCCCAATTTTTTTTCTCTGGCCTCGTTGTCGGTCATAAGGCCTTTGGAAGTTGAAATAATAGCAACGCCTATCCCGCCATAGACTCTTTTTATCTCTTTACTTTTTACGTAGACCCTTCTGCCGGGTTTTGAGATTTTCTTAAGGCCCGTAAGAAACGGGGTGTTATTTTTTTCGTACTTGAGGTAAACTTTGATTATCCCCTGTAACTTATCTTCGATCGTCTTGTGGTTTGCGATAAAGCCTTCCTGTTTTAAGATCCCAAGCATGCTCTCGTGGAGCAGGGACCGCTTTATGAAAACCGTTTTCTTGCGCGCCATAATTCCGTTTTTTATGATAGTCAGCATATCCGCTATCGGGTCCGTTACGGCCATCTATTCCTCCTTAAACCTTAAAAAAATATTAAGTCCGACCTTTTTGAATCCGGGCGATTACCAGCTCGCCTTTACGACACCGGGTATCTCACCCCGGGACGCCAATTCACGGAAGCATATTCGGCAGAGCTTGAACCTTCGCATGTAGCCGCGCCTGCGACCGCAAAGTTCGCAACGGCAGTATGCTCTTACCTTAAACTTCGGTTTTCGCTTCGCCTTTATTATCAGACATTTCTTTGCCACAAATTCACCTTTTAAACGGCATTCCAAAAAGTGTCAAAAGCTCAGCGCTCGCTTCCTTGCTATCTGCGCTCGTAGCGATAGTCACATCCATGCCATGCACTTTTTGGATTTTATCGGCATCAAGCTCCGGGAAAATACTCTGCTCGGTTATTCCGAAAGAGTAATTGCCGGCATGGTCAAAAGAGCCTGCCGGTAATCCCCTGAAGTCCCTGATCCTGGGTATCACTATATTAATCAGCCTGTCCAGAAATTCGTACATCCGCGCCTTTCGCAAAGTGACTTTGCATCCCACGAGAGTTCCTTTCCGTATCTTGAAGCCTGCAATATCCTTCTTTGCCGCTGTGCTTACCGGTTTTTGCCCTGTAATCAGCGCGAGTTCCTTTGAGACATCGTCGAGGTATTTCTTTTCTCGCGCCGCTTCTCCCAGGCCCACGTTTATAACCACCTTTATAAGCCGCGGAACCTCGTACGCGTTTTTATATCCGAACCGCTCCATCATCTTCGGGGTGATCTCTTTTCTATATTTTTCCAAAAGACGGGGTGTCATTTTTAAAATACCTCTTTGCATCTTTTACAAAAACGCGATTTCGTGCTATCCTTCAATATTTTAAACCCGACCTTGGAGGGTCGGTTGCAGCCTTTGCAAAAGAGGGCCAAATTCGACATATTTACGGACGACTCCTTCTCCACTATGCCGCCCTTTTCGTTTTCGCGGGTGCGGCGCGCATGCTTTTTAACAAAGTTCACCCCTTCTACGATCGCCCGATCCCTCGCCGGGATGGTTGCGAGCACTTTGCCGGTCTTGCCTTTATCTTTGCCGGCAAGCAGCATTACCGTGTCGTTCTTTTTTATTCTCGCCATATTAAATCACCTCGGGCGCCAAAGAAACTATCTTCAAAAAATTCTTTTCGCGCAATTCCCTTGCCACCGGGCCGAAAATTCTTGTCCCCCTGGGGTTTTTTTGCGCGTCTATTAAAACTATCGCATTGCGGTCAAACACAAGATATGATCCGTCAGGCCGCCTTATCGGGAAAGCTGTGCGTACAATGACCCCTTTGGCAACTTCACCTTTTTTAACCGCCGCGTCGGTGGTGGCCTCTTTTATATTGCAGCTTATGATATCTCCTATTTCGGCGGAATCCTTTCCCGAACGTCCGATAACACCTATGCAGGAGGCCTTCTTTGCACCGGTATTGTCCGCTACATCCAGTATTGTGCGCATTATAATCATTACAGACCTTAAGTTGTTTTTTTTACGATCTCGACAAGTTTCCAGCACTTGTCTTTTGAAAGCGGCCTCGCAAGCCTTACCCTCACGATATCGCCGACCTTGGCAGAATTCTTTTCGTCGTGAGCCTTGAATTTAGTAAAGCGCTTGATCGTCTTTTTAAAAATCGGGTGCACAGCATGGTGGCTTGCGACGACCGCTATGGTCTTTGCCATGCGGGCGCTTACAACGGTTCCGACCATTTCCTTGCGAGGACGTGTTTTTTTATTTGTCTCCACGGGGCTTCTCCTTCAAAATCGTGCGCAGGCGCGCGATGTCCTTTTTTGCTTCGCTTATCCTGTGAGGCTTCTCTACCCTGCCTGCCTTTTGCTCAAAGCGAAATTTATAGAGCTCCTCTTCAAGAGTAATAACCTTCTGGTCGATTTCAGCAACCGTCATGTTCCTTATATCCTGCGGTTTTAGCGTCATATCAGTGGCCCCTCGAAACGAATTTCGTCCTTAGCGGCAGTTTATGGGATGCGCGGCACAGCGATTCGCGCGCGAGGTCAAGCGGCATTCCTTCCATTTCGAAAAGCACCTTTCCTCTCTTGATAACACATACCCAATGATCGGGCGCGCCTTTTCCTTTTCCCATTCGTGTTTCCGCGGGCTTCTTGGTAACCGGCTTGTCCGGGAACACCCGTATCCATACTTTTCCGCCGCGCCTCGTATGTCGCATTAAGGCGACACGGGCAGCTTCAAGCTGCCTGTCTTTGATCCAACCGTTCTCGAGCGCCTTCAGGCCAAATTCACCGAAACTGAGTTGCGCCCCGGCGGAACTTTTCCCTCTTCGCTTGCCCCGTTGGGATTTTCGATATTTAACGCGTTTTGGCATTAACGCCATTTGCCGTCTCCCTAGTTACTTTTAACCCGATTTTCTCGCCTTTGTAAACCCATACCTTAATGCCGATAAGGCCGTAAGTCGTATGGGCCTCGGTAAAACCGTAGTCAATATCAGCCCGCAACGTTTGCAGGGGTATTTTTCCGTATCGTATAGTTTCTTTTCTCGCGATTTCTGCCCCTCCGAGCCTCCCGGAAAGTTTTATCTTCAACCCCTCACAACCTGCGTCTCTGGCCATCTGAAGTGACCGTTTTAAAGTTCTCTTAAACGCTACCCTCTTCTCAAGCTGCAGGGCTATGTTTTCAGCGATAAGCTGCGCCTCAGTTGCGGCCTGTTTTACCTCTTTTATATCCAGAAAAATCTGTTTTTCACCTATGTAAGATTGCAGTTCTTCTTTTAAGGCCTCGATTTCAGATCCTCTCCTGCCTATCACAACGCCGGGCCTCGCCGTATGGATGATGAGCCGTATTCGTTCGCCTGTGCGTTCTATTTCAATATTGGAGACTGCGGCCCCGTAGAGCTTGTTCTTCACGTATCTCCTTAGCCGTATATCCTCGATAAGCATCGAAGGAAAACTCTCCTTTTTGGCAAACCACCTGGATCTCCAATCCTTTATTATTCCCACTCGTAAACCGTATGGATGTGCTTTTTGGCCCATTTTTATTTTCCTGCCTTCACCGGTTTTTTAGGTTTAATCTTTCCCTGTTTCTTCGGGGCCCTTTGGGCCTTTCCGGGAATTTTCCGAGGAGCATCCAGTTCTACCAGAACATGGCTTGTCCTTTTTCGTATTTCCCCGGCCCTCCCCATTGACATCGCGCGAAACCGCCGTAACGCCGGGCCCATATTGACCGCGATCTTCGATATGAAGAGCTCTTCTACGTCAAAAGTTTTTTCCGGTTTACGTTTGGCATTATTCAATGCCGATTCAATAACCCCTTTTATGATTGCCGCTCCCTTTTTATTGGTATTGAGAAGGAGGTAGATCGCGTTAGTCACCTTTTTCTTGCTTACCATGCTGGCGATGAGCCGCAATTTCTTAGGGGATATCCGTAAATATTTTTCTAATGCTCTTGTTACCATAATTGCCTTAAATCTAGCCTTTTACGTTTTTTCCAGTGAAACTTCTGTTGCAGCGCCGTGCCTTCTGAATGTCCGGGTCGGCGCAAATTCTCCGAGCTTGTGCCCGACCATATTTTCCGTAACAAAAACAGGTATAAATTTTCTCCCGTTGTGTACGGTAAACGTAACGCCTACGAAGTCCGGGGGTATATCACACCTTCGAGCCCAGGTCTTTATCGGCTTTTTATCCCTTGCCTTTTCCGCTCTCTGGACCTTCATCAGTAATTTCTCGTCAACATAGGGGCCTTTTTTTGTCGAACGGGACATATTTTACTCCTTAATTAAATATCGAATTTCATTTCCGTCTTCTTAAAATATACTTATCGGATCGTTTCGGCTTTCTGGTCTTTAACCCTTTTGTTATTTTGCCCCAGGGCGTTGTTGGGTGCCTACCACCGGAGGTTTTGCCTTCGCCGCCGCCCATTGGGTGGTCGACAGGATTCTTCGCTACGCCTCTCGAGTACGGCCGAATCCCCATATGCCGCGACCTTCCCGCCTTGCCGATCACAATACTATCGTGTTCAATATTGCCGACTTGTCCGATTGTCGCAAAGGAGCTCTGTTTGATAAGGCGTATTTCGCCCGATGGCATTTTAATCTGGGCGTACTTGCCTTCTTTCGACATGACGACCGCAAGATCCCCGGCGCTTCTTGCGATCTTGGCGCCCCTACCCTTTTCCAACTCTATGCAGTGAACCGGTATGCCGAGAGGTATTCGTTCGAGAGGCAGGGCATTGCCCACTTTGATTTCGGCGTCCACAGACGACACTAGCCTGTCCCCGAGTTTCAGCCCATCAGGACAGATGATGTACCGCTTCTCCCCATCCTGATATTTGAGAAGCGCAATGCGGGCAGTCCGGTTCGGGTCATATTCTACGGCTATAACATCTGCCGGAATTTCGTATTTATCTCTTTTGAAATCGACAATACGCCATCTCCTCTTGTGGCCACCGCCTCTATGGCGCGAGGTTATCCTTCCGTATATGTTTCTTCCACCGCTCTTTTTTAATGCAACCGTAAGGGATTTTTCGGGGGTATCCTTTGTGATCTCGTCAAAGGTATATCCGCTCCCCCATCTCCTTGTCGGCGTAGTAGGCTTAAATTTCTTAATCCCCATCCCTATCCTGATCCTTTTCCGTTTTTTGTGTTCCGGTTTTTAGTTTTCTGCTCATGCAACATCGATCTTGTGCCCTTCCTTAAGTGTCACAACAGCCTTCTTCCAATCAGCTGTCTTACCTTCCACGAGCCGCACACGCTTCATCTTGCCCTTCATAGTTAAAGTGTTTACCTTTTTGACTTTTACCTTATATATTTCTTCTATCGCCTGTTTGATCTCAATTTTATTGGCGGTTTGCGCTACGCAAAAAAGGTATTTATTAAAATGTAAAAGATTCGAGCCTTTTTCTGTCCTGAGAGGGCTTGTAACTATGGCATAAGGGCTTTTCATGCGGCACCCCTTTTATTAAGTAAGTCGATGGCATCCTTCGTTACAACCACATAATCGTGCGACAAAACGTTAAGCGCCGTAACTTTATCGGACTCCGCGACTGTCATGCGCTTTATGTTTCGCGTAGCCCTGAAAAGTTTCTGGTCTATTTCTTTTACAACAAGAAGAACGGTATTTCTTAAATTCAACTTTTTAAAAAAATCGGCGACAATCTTGGTCTTTCCCTCTTCGGCGGGTACGCCGTCAATAGCCACGACCCGCCCGCTCTTTAATTTGGCGTTTATACTCGATACAAAAGCACTTCGCTTCATCTTTTTCGGTATGCTGTATCTAAAATCCCTGGGCTTCGGCCCAAAGACTATTCCCCCGCCCCGCCAGATCGGATTTCTTATGGAAGAGACCCTCGCCCTGCCGGTTCCTTTTTGTCTCCATGGTTTTTTTCCGCCACCCCTTACCTCGCTTCGGGTTTTTGTGCTGGCAGTGCCCCTTCTCTGATTTGCCCTGTACATCGTGAGGGACTGATAAAGAAGCGACTTGTTGACCCGACCGCTGAAAACGTCCTTATTTAACTCAAGCGTTCCGGCATTTTTGCCGTTCGAGTCAAACACGGGTATTTTATTAACCTGCGAATTACTTTTTGTTTTCATCTGTCTTCTGCCCGGCATCCGGGGCAGCCTCTTTTTCTCTTCGGGCGGGCTTCTTTTTGGCTTGCCGCACCAGGAGAACGCTCTCCCTATGTCCCGGAACAGCGCCTTTTACCACTAAAAGATTATCCTCTTCTACTATCTTTACCACTTTCAGGTTTTGCACCGTAATCTTTGCTGCGCCCATGTGCCCCGGCATGGTTTTTCCTTTATGCACTCTGGAAGGATAAGAGCTTGCGCCTATAGATCCCACCCGGCGATGAAACATCGAACCGTGCCCGCTCTCTCCGCCTCTCCAATTCCATCTTTTCATACCCCCCTGAAAGCCCTTTCCTATGCTTTTGCCCGTTATATCTACGTAATCACCGGCTTTGAATATGTTGACCATCACCTTATCGCCAGTTTTGCAGGAAGCATCGGATTCAAGCCGTATTTCTTTAAGTGTCCTTTTTGGGCTAATTTTTAACTTGTCAAACCATTTCTTTTCCGGCATTTTTACCTTGGAGGCCTTCTTATCACCGTAGCCCAAAAGAACAGCGGAATATCCCGACGTATCCTTCGACCTTGTCCCAAGAACATAACAGGGTCCGGCCTCGATGAGGGTAACGGGAACAACGCGCCCATCTTCGTCAAAAATATTCGTCATCCCTATTTTTTTTCCGAGTATTCCGGTCATATAATTCTCTCTGTTGCGCTGTCATTCCCGCTTCCGCGGGAATCCATATTCTACATCTCGGGATCCCCGCTTCCGCGGGGATAAATTTCGCCCTATGATATAAGGCGAAATTTACTTTATTTCCACATTGACTCCGGCCGGCAAGTCGAGCCGCCTTAAGGAATCAATAGTTTTAGCAGTCGGGCTTATTATCTCGAGAAGTCGCTTGTGCGTCTTTATTTGAAACTGCTCACGTGACTTTTTATCGATATGAGGCGACCTTAAAACCGTAAAAATTTCCCTTTTTGTAGGAAGAGGCACCGGCCCTGCAACAACCGAGCCTGTTTTTTTTACCGTTTGAACGATTTCCTCACAGGCCAAGTCTAAAATCCTATGGTCGTAGGCCATAAGCTTTATCCGTATCCTTACCGACTTATCCTGTTTTACTTTTAATTGCTTTGCTGTCATCAGTTATTCGCTAATCTCCGTTACCACACCGGCTCCTACGGTGTGCCCGCCTTCGCGTATGGCGAAGCGCAGGCCTTTTTCCATTGCTATGGGCTCTATGAGGACTATATCCATCGTTACGTTGTCGCCGGGCATCACCATTTCAACGTCTTTGGGCAGCGTAACGCTTCCGGTTACGTCGGTGGTTCTGAAGTAGAACTGCGGCCTGTAGCCGTTAAAGAAGGGTGTGTGGCGGCCTCCCTCTTCTTTCGTAAGGATGTAGGCCTCTCCCTTGCATTTTGTGTGGGGGGTTATGGTGCCGGGTTTAGCGAGCACCTGGCCTCGCATGAGGTCCTTCTTCTCTACGCCTCTAAGGAGGACACCAATGTTATCGCCTGCCTGGCCGTGGTCGAGTATCTTTCGGAACATTTCAACGCCTGTTACTACGCTCTTCTTGGTGGGTTTAAGGCCTACGAGCTCTATCTCTTCGCCTGTTTTCACCTGGCCGCGTTCTACCCGGCCTGTGCCTACGGTGCCTCTTCCGGTTATGCTGAATACATCTTCTATCGGCATGAGGAAGGGCTTATCTATGTCTCTCTTGGGTGTGGGAATAAAGTCGTCTACGGCTTTCATCAGTTCAAATATGCATTTTACGGCCTCTGCGTCATCGGGAGAGCGCATGGCTTTGAGAGCGCTTCCTTTTACAACCGGCGTCTTATCTCCCGGGAACTTATATTTTGTCAGAAGCTCTCTTACTTCGAGTTCTACGAGGTCTAAGAGCTCTTTGTCATCTACGAGGTCTATCTTATTGAGGAAGACTACGATTGCGGGAACGTTTACCTGGCGGGCTAAGAGTATGTGCTCCCTTGTCTGGGGCATGGGGCCGTCTGCGGCTGATACTACGAGTATGGCGCCGTCCATCTGGGCTGCGCCGGTTATCATGTTTTTGATGTAGTCGGCGTGGCCGGGGCAGTCTATGTGGGCGTAATGCCGCTTTTCGGTCTCGTATTCAACGTGCGCTACTGCGATGGTAAGGATCTTGTTTTTGTCCCTTACCAATCCGCCTTTTGCGATTTCCGCATAGCTTTTGGCCTGAGCCTGGCCTTTTGTTGCAAGGACAGTGGTTATAGCGCTTGTGAGACAGGTCTTGCCGTGGTCAATATGTCCAATGGTGCCTACATTCACATGAGGTTTTGTGCGTTCAAACTTTTGCTTTGCCATTGTTTGGCCCTCCTATTTTTGAAATTCCGAACTTCAATGTCACTTTTGTACTTCTCCCTGAATAACTTTCTCTGCGATATGTTTCGGCACTTCCTGGTAAAATGAAGGCTCCATTGTATATGTTGCGCGCCCTTGTGTCAAGCTCCTTATGGCTGTCGCGTACCCAAACATCTCTGCGAGCGCAACAAAGGCGTGTACGATCCTTGCGCTCCCAGCCTGGGCCATGGCTTCTATTTTGCCCCTCCTGGAGCCCAAGTCTCCCAGAACGTCTCCAAGGTATTCCTCGGGCGTTGTTACTTCAAGGTCCATTATGGGTTCCATTAAAACCGAGGTTGCCCTTTTCAGGCCGTCCCGCAAAGCGATTGAAGCAGCCATTTTAAACGCGATGTCGCTCGAATCCACTTCATGGAACGAGCCGTCGTAAAGCGTTACTTTTATGTCGACGACGGGATATCCCGCCAAAACGCCGCTTTTGGCGGAATTTATGATCCCTTTCTCAATGGGCGATATGTATTCCTTGGGGATCTGCCCGCCTTTTATTTTATTTACAAAAATAATACCCTCACCTTTTTCTGCCGGCTCAAGCTCTATTTCCACATGGCCGTATTGCCCTCTTCCTCCGGACTGCTGAATAAACTTGCCTGTTGCCTCCACTTTTTTCTTTATGGTCTCCTTGTAAGCTACGTGCGGTTTTCCGACATTGGCCTTAACGTTAAATTCACGCCCAATCCTCGTAATTATAACATCAAGGTGAAGCTCACCCATCCCGTTTATCAAGGTTTGCGCAGTGTCCTGGTTGTAACGCACTGTAAAAGACGGGTCCTCTTCCACAATTTTCCTGAGGGCCTTTGCAAGTTTATCCTGATCGGCTTTCTTGGCCGGCTCTATCGCCATTGAAATGACAGGCTCGGGGAAATGTATTTTTTCCATGAGGATCGGGCGTTCCTCATCGCATAGGGTGTCTCCCGTGGTGGTTTTTTTAAGGCCTACCACAGCCGCAATGTCGCCCGCGGTAACTTCCGTTACGATTTCCTGCTTATCGGCGTGCATTCTGACTATTTTTCCGATCCGTTCTTCCACATTTTTTGTAGCGTTATAAATATATTTTCCTGTTTCGAGCTTGCCGGAATAAACCCTTACAAAAATAAGTTTTCCTACGAATGAGTCGGTCATGATCTTAAATGCCAGAGCGCAGGTGCCTTTTTTGTCACCCACCTCTCTCTCTTCCTCCGCGTGCGTTTGGGGATTTACGCCCTTAGCCGGCGGTATGTCAAGAGGGGACGGCAGGTAATCCGTTATGCCGTCAATCAGAAGCTCAACGCCCTTGTTCCGAAATGCCGTGCCGCAAAATACGGGAATAAACTTGTTTTTTATCGTGGCCCGCCGTATGAATTCTTTCAATTCATTAGGATAAATTCCGTCGTCATTGACGTATTTTTCCATGGCCACGTCATCAGTTTCGGCGATTTTAGCGATCAAATTATGCCGATAGTGGCTTGCGCTTTCTTTGACTTCGTCCGGCATGGGGATCTCCTTTCGCGTAACAGCCATATCCTCCCCTTCGAATTCGTAAGCCTTCATATCGATAAGGTCCACAATACCCCTAAAGTTATCTTCACTCCCGATAGGTATCTCTACAGGCTGCGCATTGGCGCGGAGCTTTTCATGAATCCCATTCACAGCCTTTATAAAATCGCTGCCGGTCCTATCCATCTTGTTGATAAATGCGATCCTCGGAACGCCATAGCGCTCCGCCTGCCGCCACACCGTCTCGGATTGCGGCTGCACGCCTGCTACGCCACAGAACACTACGACAGCCCCGTCCAGAACCTTAAGCGAACGCTCTACCTCAATCGTAAAATCTACGTGCCCGGGCGTATCAATGATGTTAAGCTTGCGATCGTTCCAAAAACAGGTAATCGCAGCGCTTGTGATGGTAATGCCCCTCTCCTGCTCTTCCTCCATCCAGTCGGTAGTCGTAGTGCCATCGTCTACGTTTCCTATCTTATGGATTTTCCCCGCGTGATAAAGTATACGCTCGGTAAGGGTGGTTTTCCCCGCGTCGATATGCGCAATAATACCGATGTTTCTCGTCTTTTTTAATTCAGTCATCGCCTTGTCAGTCATTTCGTCTTTTTCCTCAAGCTGCGCGCTTAACATCCGTTCCGCAATCCTTCTTAATCACCAGCGATAGTGACTAAATGCCTTGTTCGCCTCTGCCATCTTATGGGCTTCTTCCCGTTTTTTTACGGCGCTGCCGGTTCTGTTGTAGGCATCCAGAATTTCGCCCGCAAGCTTTTCCTGCATGGGCTTGCCTTTTTTCGCTCGGGCAAAATCGCGTATCCACATCATGGCCATAAAATTGCCGCGACTGCGTTCTACTTCCATCGGCACCTGATATGTTGCGCCGCCCATCCTGCGTGGCCTGACTTCAAGTAGCGGCCGGGCGCTATCTATCGCCTTCTCGAAAACCTCGACGGGGGTTTTGTTGCCCGTTTTTTCGGCCAGAATGCCCAGCGCCCCGTAAACAATCGTTTCTGCAGTGGATTTCTTCCCTTTTATCATGACCATATTTATGAACTTCGATAGCAACTGATTATTATATTTTGGATCCGGTAAAATCTCCCGTTTATCCGCTCTTCTTCGTCTCATATCACTCTCTTCCTTACAGCTTATCGCTACTTCTTCAACATTTTCGCCCCATACTTGGAGCGCGATTTTTTCCTGTCCTGAACGCCTGAAGTATCCAGTGTGCCCCTCACAATGTGATATCTTACACCGGGCAGGTCCTTCACCCTGCCTCCCCTTATGGTAACGATCGAGTGCTCCTGAAGGTTGTGCCCTACGCCGGGTATATATCCCGTAACCTCGATGCCGTTTGTAAGCCTGATCCTTGCGACCTTACGCAGCGCTGAATTCGGTTTCTTGGGCGTTTGAGTCTTTACTTGCAGGCACACACCCCGCTTCTGCGGGCACTGCTCAAGCGCTCGCGATTTTGTTTTTCTCTTAAACCGTTCTCTTCCCTGCCTTACAAGTTGGTTTATGGTCGGCATTTATTTTCACCCTTATTGCTCATTTACTTTTTTTGCCTTTCTTCGCGGCCTTTTTGGTTTTTTTCTCTTTCTTTTTCACTACCTTTGGCGCGCTTTTTTTCTCCCCGGCGTTTTCTTCTTTTTTCTCTTCCTTTTTTACTTCACAAATTTCTTTTATGAGCTCGATATCCTTATGAGCTTTGAATCCTGTCCCTGCGGGTATAAGGTGGCCCATTATTATATTCTCTTTGAGGCCCAAAAGATTATCCACCTTACCGCTTGACGCCGCTTCCGTCAATATCCGGGTTGTTTCCTGAAAACTCGCAGCGGAAATGAAACTTTCGGTTGTAAGCGACGCTTTGGTTATTCCTAAGAGTACGGGCGTTGCGCTTGCGGGCTTAGCCTTGCGCTTTATGGTCTTCGCGTTCTCTATTTTAAATTTGGGCTTATCCACCTGCTCGCCGATTATGAATACCGTGTCTCCCGGATCTTCTATTTTTATCTTTCTGAGCATCTGGCGTATTATTACTTCTATGTGCTTATCATTGATCCTTACGCCCTGCAACCTGTAAACTTCCTGGACTTCATTCAAAAGATAATCCTGAAGCACTTTTTCGCCGGACACCTTCAATATGTCCTGAGGCACTACCGGGCCGTCTATAAGCTGCTGGCCGGCTATTACCTTGTCGCCCTTGTATACGTTCAGGTGCTTGCCGTGCGGTATGAGATACTCTTTTTTCATGCCTGTGGGGCTATTTATTATCACGCGCTTCTGCCCCTTTTTCGACTCGCCAAATTCAACAACTCCGTCAATCTCGCTTATGATGGCCGGGTCCTTCGGACGCCTTGCTTCAAATAGTTCAGCGACACGCGGAAGGCCGCCTGTTATGTCTTTTGTTTTTGTGATTTTTCGCGGTGTTTTCGCCAGAACGTCGCCCGCAGACACGGCCTCCTTATCATTTACGGTGATAACCGCACCTGACGGAAGCGGATAGATTGCGAGCACCTCTTTTTTAGCGTTCAATATCACAATTTCGGGATGATACTCGCCTTTGTGTTCAACGATAATGCGATTTTTTATCTTGGTGCTCGGATCCAATTCCTCCTTCATCGTGATGTCTTCCTTGATATCCTCATACCGAACCTTACCCTCTACCTCTGTCAGGATCGGCACGGTATACGGGTCCCATCGCACAATTATCATTTTCTTGTCAATGTCAGATCTCCCGGCAGCGAACACCGTAGCCCCTTGCGGCACGGTATGCCGTTCCAATTCCCTGCTTGAACTGTCGTCAATACTGATCTGCCCGTTGCGGTTTAAGACAATGAACTGGCCCGCTTTTTTGCCGGCTACTGTTTTCAGGTTGTGATATTTCAGAATACCCTTATTCCTGCTTTCAATGTACGATTGTTCGATTACGCGGCTTGCAGTGCCTCCTATGTGAAACGTTCTCATCGTAAGCTGCGTGCCCGGCTCTCCGATCGATTGCGCCGCAATAACGCCAACCGCCTCACCCAACTCAACAGGCTTGCCTGTAGCAAGATTTCTGCCATAGCATTTGGCGCATACGCCGCGCTTCGACTCGCACGTCAAAACGCTCCTTATACGCATCCTCTCAATGCCGGTTTCTTCTATTTTTTCCGCTTTTTCCTCGGTAATTTCCTGGCCATTTTCTACGATTACTTCGTCGCTTACGGGATTTACGGTATTGTCAAGCGCTATCCTCCCGATTATTCTCTCGGCAAGTGAGGCAACAACCTCGTCACCTTCTATGATGGCGCTTACAAAAACTCCGTTGAGCGTTCCGCAATCCCCCTCGCTGATTATTACATCCTGCGCCACGTCAACCAACCTTCGCGTTAGATATCCGGAATCGGCGGTTTTGAGCGCCGTATCCGCAAGCCCTTTTCGCGCGCCGTGCGTGGAGATAAAATAGTCCAAAACAGTGAGGCCCTCTCGGAAGTTAGCGATAATCGGTATTTCAATAATTTCACCCGACGGCTTCGCCATAAGCCCTCTCATTCCGGCAAGCTGCCGTATCTGCTGGGTGGAGCCCCTCGCGCCCGAATCCGCCATCATAAAAATTGGGTTAAAAGAGTCGAGCTCCGCAAAAATCAGGTCTGCGACCGCCTCGGTAGTGTGCGTCCAAAGGTCAATGATCTTGTTATAGCGCTCGCCGTCGGTTATGATTCCCTTTTTATACTGATCGTCCACCTTCGCCACTTCGGCCTTCGTCTTTGTTATGTACTTTTCTTTTTCCTTGGGTATATTTAAATCGTCGATTGAAATAGACAGACCGGCGAGCGTCGCCTCTTCAAAGCCGGCTTTTTTCAATCTATCTAAGAGTTCCACTGTTTCAGAATTACCTTTTTTGTTATAACAATCGGTAATTACATCGCTTATCTTCGACTTATCCATTACCTCGTTTACAAATCCAAGCCCCTCGGGCAGAAGGTCGTTAAAAATCACTCTTCCCACGGTAGTCTGGATGATCTCAGTTGCCATTCGCACTTTTATTTTCGCGTGAAGCGCAACCACTTCATTCTGATGCGCCGTAATCACCTCATCTACATCCGCGAAAAGTTTACCTTCGCCTTTCATTCCGTCTTTTTCTTTCGTCAGATAGTAGCAGCCGAGAACGATGTCCTGCGACGGCACTACGATGGGGCGCCCGTTTGCCGGCGAGAATATGTTATTAGTCGAAAGCATTAAAAGCCTTGTTTCCATCTGCGCCTCCAGAGATAGCGGAACATGAACCGCCATCTGGTCACCGTCAAAATCAGCATTGAAAGCCGCGCATACAAGAGGGTGTATTCGTATCGCTTTCCCCTCGACAAGAATCGGCTGAAATGCCTGCACCCCGAGCCTGTGAAGTGTCGGAGCGCGATTTAGCATCACGGGATGGTCCCGTATAACCTCATCCAATATGTCCCATACCTCGAGTTTCGCATTTTCGACCATTTTTTTTGCGCTTTTTATCGTATGCACAAAACCTTTTTCCCGTAACTTACGTATGATGAAGGGTTCAAATAATTCAAGTGCAATTTTTTTCGGCAGGCCGCACTCATGAAGTTTCAGTTCCGGGCCTATTACGATTACGCTCCTACCGGAATAGTCGACCCTTTTGCCCAGAAGATTCTGCCTGAACCTGCCCTGCTTGCCCTTCAGCATATCAGCGAGAGATTTAAGAGGGCGGTTGCCGGGGCCGAGGACTGGCCTCCCATGACGCCCGTTGTCAAACAGAGCATCGACCGCCTCCTGAAGCATGCGTTTTTCGTTGCGTATAATTACTTCGGGCGCTTTAAGCGCAAGTAGTTTTTTAAGCCGATTATTTCTATTGATCACCCTTCTATAGAGGTCATTCAGGTCACTTGTCGCAAACCTTCCGCCATCGAGCGGCACAAGCGGCCTTAAATCGGGGGGTATGACGGGTACTACGTCCAATATTATCCACTCCGGGCTGTTACCGGAGTTTCTAAAGTTTTCGATGACTTTCAAAACTTTTATATTTTTTTTCTGCGCATGAGAGGTCTTAGCCTCGTGTATTTCTTTTTTTAGCTTTTCTGCCAGTTTGTTAGGTTTGACCTCGAGAAGAAGCTTCTTTATGGCCGCCGCGCCCATTTCGGCCTTGAACTCCTTACCGTATTTCTCCCTGTATTCCACATATCTTTCCTCGCTCAAGAGCTCCTTCTTCTTAAGCGGCGTATTGCCCGGATCAATTACGATATATTCCTCGTAATATAGCACCTTCTCGAGCGAACGCACGTTGAGTTGCAGCATATTTCCCATGCGCGAGGGCGTCGCCTTAAAAAACCATACATGTGATACCGGACACGCAAGTTCAATATGCCCCATTCTTTCTCTGCGGACACTGGAGCGTGTAATCTCGACTCCACAACGGTCGCACACGATTCCCTTATGTTTAATTCGTTTATATTTTCCGCAGTTACATTCGTAGTCACGGGTCGGGCCGAATATGCGCTCGCAAAAAAGCCCGTCTTTCTCCGGTTTTAAAGTCCTGTAGTTAATAGTCTCGGGCTTCTTGACTTCGCCCCTGGACCATGATTTTATAGTCTCTGGAGAACTTAGTTTTATGCTTATCGCCTCAAACCGGTTGGTTGCCTCTAGCACTTTATTCCCCCTACTTTTGTTTTTTCCAACTTTACGTCCAGGCAAAGACTCTGAAGTTCTTTGATAAGAACGTTGAAAGATTCCGGAGTTCCCGGTTGGAAGGCGGTTTCGCCTTTAACAATAGCTTCGTATATTTTGGTTCTTCCCATTACGTCATCGCTTTTTACCGTAAGCAGTTCCTGAAGTGTGTAGGCGGCGCCGTATGCTTCGAGGGCCCAAACTTCCATTTCACCAAAACGCTGCCCGCCAAATTGCGCTTTGCCCCCCAGAGGTTGCTGCGTAACCAGGGAATACGGCCCGATACTTCTCGCATGGATTTTGTCATCTACAAGATGTATGAGCTTCATTATATAGATGTAGCCCACTGTTACCTTCTGGTCAAAGGGCTTCCCGGTCAAGCCATCGTTTAACGTTACCTTGCCGTTCTCGGGAATACCGGCAGCCTTCATTTCCTTTTTTATCTCATTTTCGCGCGTTCCGTCAAAAACAGGCGTGGTGACCTTGAACCCCAAAAGCTTCGCAGCCCAACCCCGAGGTGTCTCCAGTATCTGGCCAACGTTCATTCTGCTCGGAACGCCGAGGGGATTAAGCACGATTTCGACGGGTGTCCCATCGTCTAAGAAAGGCATATCCTCTTCCGGCAAAATTTTGGCAATAACACCTTTGTTGCCGTGCCTGCCCGCCATTTTATCGCCGACCGAAAGCCTCTTTTTGCTGGCAACGTAGACAACTACTTTCTTCAGGACTCCGGGTGGCAATTCATCTCCGCGCTTTACATGGTCGATTTCCCTTTCCTGCTCATAGGACAATTCCTCGATCTGTGCATTTAAAAGGCGCATAACCCTTGCGATTTCGTTTTCAAGCTGCGGATTTTCCACAAGCTTGATATTGTCGAGGTCTACTCTTTCAATCTTGCCGAGGTCGCGCGCCTTTACACAAGTGTTGTGCTTTATCAATATTTTTCCGCTCGCGTTGTCCAGGAGACTCGTTGCCAGTTTCTGGCCGACAAGGAGCTTATGCATCTTCCGCGCTTTTTCCTCTTCAATTTTTTTAATCTGGGCAGAGAACGTTGCTTCGATCTTTTTTATTTCCTTCTGCTCCTTCGCCCTTTCTTCCCTTGTTTTCGCGCGCGCTTCCTTCCTCGCAAATACCTTAACATCCACCACGATACCCTCTATGCCGGGCGGAACAGTCAAAGAAGCGTCGCGTACGTCACCGGCTTTTTCTCCGAATATTGCGCGAAGCAGTTTCTCTTCGGGCGAAAGTTCCGTTTCGGATTTAGGCGTTACCTTGCCCGCCAATATGTCGCCCGGAGTAACTTCTGCGCCGATTCTTACAATGCCGCCTGCGTCCAGGTTGCCAAGTGCCTCTTCTCCCACGTTTGGTATGTCCCTTGTGATCTCTTCATTGCCCAACCTCGTATCGCGGGCATCTATCTCAAATTCTTCTATGTGGAGCGAAGTGTATATATCTTCTTTTAATACCTTTTCACTTATCAGGATCGCATCTTCGAAATTGTATCCACGCCATGGCATGAAAGCCACAAGAACATTCCTGCCCAATGCAAGCTCGCCTTCCTTGGTGGCAGCGCCATCCGCAATTATGTCACCCGCCTTCACCTTATCCCGCACTTTAACTATGGGCCTCTGGTTTATTGTGGTATTTGCGTTGGAGCGCTCAAATTTTCTTAAGGGGTATTTCTTTCCGCTGACTACAATTTCTTCGCTGTCAACATAGCTTACGGTGCCGTTCGTATGCGCAATCACAACGGTTCCGGAATCTTTCGCTGCCCTATACTCCATACCTGTGCCGATCAAAGGGGCCTCGGCTTCGAGTAAGGGCACAGCCTGCCTCTGCATATTCGAGCCCATGAGCGCCCTGTTAGCATCGTCGTGCTCCAAAAACGGTATCAGGCTTGCGGCAATGCTTACCAGCTGGCAGGGTGATACGTCCATGTATTGAACCTTTTTAGGTTCCGCTGATATGAAGTCGCGTTTATACCGGCTGAACACCTTGTCATTCACAAATGCACCTTTTGTGTTTATCCGTTCATTGGCCTGCGCAATTATATATTCGTCTTCGGTGTCAGCCGAGAGGTATTCGATTTTATTGGTAACTTTGCCGTTTTCAACTCTTCGATACGGGGTCTCGAGAAAACCGAATTCGTTGACGCGCGCGTATGTAGAGAGTGAAGTTATAAGGCCTATGTTCGGGCCTTCAGGTGTCTCGATAGGGCACATTCTGCCGTAATGCGAATAGTGCACATCCCTTACCTCGAAACCCGCCCGCTCTCTATTTAGCCCCCCGGGGCCAAGGGCACTCAATCTTCTTTTGTGTGTAAGCTCCGCAAGGGGATTTGTCTGATCCATAAATTGCGAGAGCTGGCTTCTTCCGAAGAAATCCTTGACGATGCTCGATATCAGTTTGGCATTGATAAGATTATGCGGCATAACGCTGTCGAGGTCGTATATGTTCATTCTTTCCCGTATTGACCGCTCAAGCCGCACCATACCTATGCGAAGCTGGTTAAGCAAAAGTTCGCCGGCGGACCTGATCCTACGATTTCCCAGATGATCAATGTCATCGGTCGGGCCGCCTTCGTTTTTTATTTTTATCAATTTTTTTACGACTGCCGTAAGTGTTTCGCAATCCAGAGTTGCGCGGTCAGGCGACGACGCCATTTGCAGCTTTCGGTTTAGCATATGCCTTCCTACGCGCCCGAGGCTGTAGCGCTTTGGGCTAAAAAACAACCTGTCGACCAATCCGAGCGCCGAATCAAGCGTCGGGGGATCGCCGGGGCGAAGTTTCCTGTATACATCAAGAAGCGCTTCTTCTCTGGTTCTCGTAGTATCACGCTCAATCGTTTTCACGATTTCGGGAAACTCTTCACTTAAGATCGATAAGTCCCTTATTTTTGCGTACCACAACCGTTTAGCAAGCTCCTTTGTAATATGCTCGCCGCTTTTCGCCAGTATGGAATTGGATGCGTCATCCATTATATCTTCCGCCAAAACAGAATTTATGTAATCTGTAAGCTGGCTTTCGCGCGTAATTTTTATTTTTTGAACGCCGCTGAATGCCTTTAGAATATCTTCATCTTTGGAAAGCCCGAATATTCTCAAAAATATCGACCCTACGAATTTTCTGCGCCTATCAAGATAAACATGCAGGATGTCTGTAGGGTCAATTTCAAACTCGACCCACGCCCCACGGTAGGGTATTATGCGAGCAGAAAATATTGTTTTGCCGCTCGGATGTTTGTTCTCCTCGAAAGATATCCCGGGCGAACGGTGCAGCTGACTGACAACCACGCGCTCGTCGCCGTTTACTATAAACGTGCCTGTCGGCGTCATGAGGGGCAGGTCGCAAAAATATACTTCCTGCTCTTTCGTGTCTTTAGGCGTTTTCAGCCTGAGCTCGAGGCGAAGCGCTCCGGCGTATGACATGCCTGTTTTTATACATTCCTCTATAGTGTATTTCGGTTTTCCGATCGCGTAATTTATATACTCAAGCGTATATGCCTTATCCGGCGTTTCAATGGGAAACATCTCGCGAAAAAGGCCCTCTAATCCCACCGGTTGCCTTCGGGTCTTCGAAACGCCTACCTGCAAAAGCTTCGCATAACTCTCAATCTGTATCGCAATCAGATTTGGGAAATCGAAACATTTTGGTATTTTTGAGTAATCTTTGCGTTTGGTCACGTATTTTTCTCCTATCGGTTAACTTATCCGGCTAACACGCTACGGAATTCTTACTTCAGTTCTACCTTTGCACCGACTTTTTCGAGCTGAGCCTTTATCTTGTCCGCTTCTTCTTTTGTTGCGCCTTCTTTAACCGGCTTTGGAGCGGATTCCACAAGGGTCTTCGCCTCTTTGAGCCCAAGAGTCGTAATGGCTCGTATTTCCTTAATTACCTGTATCTTGTTCGCGCCTATGTCCGCGAGCACAATCGTAAACGCGGTCTTTTCCTCCTGGGCGGCACCCGCCTGGCCCGCAGCTCCGGATGACAACGCCGGCATTGCCATCGCCGCCTGGGCACTCACGCCAAATTTTTCCTCAAGTGCCTTCACGAAATCCGCAAGCTCGATAACCGTCATCTTCTCGATCGTTTCCATGACGCTCTTCATCTTGGCGCTCAATTCGATTTTTGTTTCAACCTTTTTTTCTTCCTTTTTTTCCTCGACTTTTACAGTCTCGGTCTTAGTTTCTTCCGCTTTTTTTTCCTCAGTCATCGTATCCTCCTTGTTTAAGCTTAGCTTCGTTTTTTCTTTATTTCATTCACCGCGCAAACGAAGTTTCGCAGGAGGCCGCTTAGAACCCCTACAAAACCGGTTATCGGGCTTTTCATATAACTGGCAACCATGCCGAACAACGCCTCTTTCGACGGCAGGGCCGCAAGGTATTCCACCCTGGAAACGTCTTCAAATTTTCCGTCAATCAGCGCCCCGCGCAATTTGAGCGCCTTGTATTTCTTCGCAAAACCTACAAGCGTTTTGGAAGCCTTTATAATGTCCCCTGCAAATCCTATGCCGATTTCACCCTTAAATAATTGATCAAAATCAGGAATTTCGAGCTCTCTGAACGTGCGTTTCGCAATAGCATTCTTTACAACGCAATACTTCGAGGACACCATGTTCAATTCTCGCCTCAGTTTTTCCATTTCCTGTGAACTTAAGCCATTATAGTTTGTAATAACGAAATCGGGCATGTCCTGGGCCTTGGATGCAAGCTCCGCAAGCATATATTTTTTTGTGCTTATTCCGAATTTTTCTTCCATAGTTTCCGTTATCTCCTGAACTCTGAAATATCCAGTTTTAGCCCGGGCCCCATAGTCCGGGATATAGTTACAGACTTTATTGCCTGGGGCCGTGTTAAGGCTGCATTGGACGACAATATTGAATTTAAAAGTTTTTTTATGTTTTCGCATAGCGCTTCTTTTGAAAACGAAATTTTTCCTACGCCGGCGTGCAGGCCGCTCTGCTTGTCCATTTTAAACTCGATCTTGCCGGCCCTTACTTCTTTTACCGCTTTGGTAATATCGTCCGTAACGGTTCCCGTCTTTGGATTGGGCATAAGGCCCCTCGGGCCCAATATCTTTCCTAGTTTCGCTATCTCACGCATCATACCGGTCTCCGCTATTGCGACATCGAAGTCACACCACCCGGCGGATACCTTCTTTATCAGTTCGTCCGAACCGATGAATTCGGCGCCTTCCTCCTTCGCCTTCTTTTCGTTCTCTCCCCTGCAGAAGACGGCTATTCTTACGGTTTTTCCTGTCCCATGCGGCAGGAGGGCTGTTCCCCTCACTATATCGGTTGGGTTTTTTGCATTTAAGGTGAGGTTCATACCCAATTCCACCGTTTCGTCGAATTTGCCTTTGGGCAAATCTTTGAGGATGTCAAGCGCCTCATCGAGCTTGTAATGCTTACCTTTATCATAGAGGGCAGATATTGCTTTTTGGCGTTTGCTCAATTTGCCTGTCATTTCGTATCCTTCCCGCTTTTAGCCTGCGTGACTTCCCCAGCTGCCGTCTCGCCTTCTTTCGGGGTTACCTCGGTCCGCTTTTCCACTATATCAATACCCATGCTTCTTGCGGTGCCCGCAACTATCTTCATAGCCCCTTCTATGTCGATTGCGTTTAAGTCTTTCATTTTTATCTTCGCGATTTCCTGAACTTCCTTCTTTGTCACCTGTCCGGCCTTTTCCCTGTTCGGGACGCCGCTTGCTTTTGCTATTCCGCATGCCCGCTTTAACAGCACACTGGATGGCGGGCTCTTTATTATGAAGGTAAAGGATCTATCCTTATACGCAGTGATCACGACAGGCATGATGAGCCCTCCGTCCTGCCCCTTCGTCTTTTCATTAAAACTCTTGCAAAATTGCATTATGTTCAGGCCGTGCTGTCCCAGCGCCGGGCCTACCGGAGGCGCAGGGTTCGCCTGTCCGGCGGGACAATACAACTTTATTATCGCTTTAATTTCTTTAGCCATTTTTACCCTTAGAACTTGTCATTTATACCTTTTCCACCTGCCACATTTCGAGCTCTACCGGTGTAGACCGCCCGAAAATGGATATCGAAACTTTTATTTTGCCTTTTTCGTGGTTCGTTTCCTCTACGGTGCCGTTGAAGTTATTAAACGGGCCCTCAACTACGCGGATCGCTTCTCCTTTGTCAAACAGGACCTTTGGAATCGGCTTCGCTTTCGTTGTTTCGCTTTGCTTTAATATATTTTTTATTTCTTCTTCCGTAAGCGGAGTGGGCCTGGAACGCGGCCCCACAAATCCCGTAACACCGGCCGTGCGCCTTATGAGATACCATGTCTTGTCGTTAAGCTCCATTTCGACCAACACGTACCCCGGGAAAAATTTTCGTTCGCTTACTTTTTTCTTACCGCCCTTGATCTCCGAAACCTGCTCCGTAGGGACTATGATCTGCGCGACAAACTCCTTGAGCGCGGAATCCTGCTCGAGTTTCTTTTGTAAATTGATTTTTACCCTTTCCTCGAGGCCCGTTTGTGTATGGATAACGTACCATTTATGCGACATCTTACCTCAGTACAAAATTAATGACGTTTGACCAGATGAAATCGCAGAATGCGATAAATATAGCCAGAATAATTACCGAAACAATAACGACTATCGTAGAGTTGATGAGCTCTTGCCTGGTTGACCATGAAACCTTTTTCAGCTCAAGCTTAACCTCGTTTACAAACTTCGCGATTTTATTCATTCGTATTACGTTCTATCTGTTTTCGCACGTTTTCGGCCTCTTTCCCGGAATTTCGAAGTGGCAGGAGCGGCAGGAATCGAACCTGCAGTCACGGCTTTGGAGACCGTTGGTTTGCCAATTAACCGACGCTCCTAACCCAGATTGCTAATTGCACTATTTAATTTCTTTATGTTTCGTGTGTTTCCTGCAAAATGGACAATATTTCGAGCGCTCCATCCGCGTCGGGTTTTTCTTTTTATTTTTTATAGAACTGTAATTTCTGTTTTTGCACTCCGGGCATTCAAATGTTATTATGTCTTGCACGGTTATTCGCTAATCTCCGTTACCACACCGGCTCCTACGGTGTGCCCGCCTTCGCGTATGGCGAAGCGCAGGCCTTTTTCCATTGCTATGGGCTCTATGAGGACTATATCCATCGTTACGTTGTCGCCGGGCATCACCATTTCAACGTCTTTGGGCAGCGTAACGCTTCCGGTTACGTCGGTGGTTCTGAAGTAGAACTGCGGCCTGTAGCCGTTAAAGAAGGGTGTGTGGCGGCCTCCCTCTTCTTTCGTAAGGATGTAGGCCTCTCCCTTGCATTTTGTGTGGGGGGTTATGGTGCCGGGTTTAGCGAGCACCTGGCCTCGCATGAGGTCCTTCTTCTCTACGCCTCTAAGGAGGACACCAATGTTATCGCCTGCCTGGCCGTGGTCGAGTATCTTTCGGAACATTTCAACGCCTGTTACTACGCTCTTCTTGGTGGGTTTAAGGCCTACGAGCTCTATCTCTTCGCCTGTTTTCACCTGGCCGCGTTCTACCCGGCCTGTGCCTACGGTGCCTCTTCCGGTTATGCTGAATACATCTTCTATCGGCATGAGGAAGGGCTTATCTATGTCTCTCTTGGGTGTGGGAATAAAGTCGTCTACGGCTTTCATCAGTTCAAATATGCATTTTACGGCCTCTGCGTCATCGGGAGAGCGCATGGCTTTGAGAGCGCTTCCTTTTACAACCGGCGTCTTATCTCCCGGGAACTTATATTTTGTCAGAAGCTCTCTTACTTCGAGTTCTACGAGGTCTAAGAGCTCTTTGTCATCTACGAGGTCTATCTTATTGAGGAAGACTACGATTGCGGGAACGTTTACCTGGCGGGCTAAGAGTATGTGCTCCCTTGTCTGGGGCATGGGGCCGTCTGCGGCTGATACTACGAGTATGGCGCCGTCCATCTGGGCTGCGCCGGTTATCATGTTTTTGATGTAGTCGGCGTGGCCGGGGCAGTCTATGTGGGCGTAATGCCGCTTTTCGGTCTCGTATTCAACGTGCGCTACTGCGATGGTAAGGATCTTGTTTTTGTCCCTTACCAATCCGCCTTTTGCGATTTCCGCATAGCTTTTGGCCTGAGCCTGGCCTTTTGTTGCAAGGACAGTGGTTATAGCGCTTGTGAGACAGGTCTTGCCGTGGTCAATATGTCCAATGGTGCCTACATTCACATGAGGTTTTGTGCGTTCAAACTTTTGCTTTGCCATTGTTTAGCCCTCCTATTCATTAATAACCCACGACTCATGACTTACCGCTTACAGCAGAGCCCATGATCGGCTTCGAACCGATGACCTCATCCTTACCATGGATGTGCTCTACCAACTGAGCTACATGGGCATATTCTCTCGCCCAATCTTTGATTATGCCTAAAAGTTTCGTATTGTGTACGTATATTGTAATCGTACCGAATTCCGAATGCCTCTTTACGCTTCCGCCGTTTCGGTTTTTCAAAATTGTCGTTTTTGTAAATTGGGTTATCGCGAGGCCTAGAAATTTTGCCCAGTACCCCTTCGCCTTTTTACGCGAAATATCCGGGTACACGATCAAAGACATTTTTATCTTATCGTTTTCCACTCCGCAGACAACTTTTAAAAATTTAACAAAAATTTTCACGAGCGCGGGATTGGAATTGGAAAAACGCACTGAGTTTTTATTTTTTGTATTTCCTTCTGTGAGATAAAGCCCAAGCGCCATCGCCTTCAGATGGTCTTCTTCGGGTGTAAGATCTGACAGGATATCGAAGGGGTCACCGCTTCGGTTATTCTTGATGTAGGAAGCCTCTTTGTGGCTACGTATGGTGATCTTATTTAAAGACAGTACTCCGCGTACTTTTCTCGTCGAAATGCCATACATGGAGGCCACTTCACTCACTGAATTTCCGCTTCTGTAACTCCTAATGATTTCACCGGTTTCCATGCTTTCCTGCTTCTGTAGGAGAAACTCGTTCAGGGTAACAAAGTCCTAAATATACCACATAAAGCCCGTTTGTCAAGCCTTTTTTTAACTTTTTTTAGCTTTTTTATCATAGCTGTCCAAATTAGCTACCGTGTCATTCCTGTGAAGCTTGTCCCTGCGAAAGCAGGGACAAGCTTCACAGGAATGACAGAGAAAACGGACTTTTGGCACAGTCTGTTCGCGGGAATGGCACGGTAGCAAATTTGGACACGAGTGAAAAAGTACATGCAATTTTTAGCCGAACAGTTTACCTTCATAGACGCGAGCGTGAAAACCTCTGCCGCGTTGAGGGCTTTATTGTATATCCTGACATCATCCATTGCGCCGCTGAAATAATATCCTCCCGCCTTTCCTATGCTGAAAGGGGTGGTCATTCTATTTAACAAATCCACTTTTCTTGTTACAGATGCATCTTTTTCCAGTACTCCATTTGCATAGAAATCAATATCTTCACCCCGTTTGCCTACAGTGATAGTTATATGCTGCCAGGTGAGAAAAAGGGGACGGTTCTCACTAAGATGTTCTGGATGAATGAGTTATGGCCAATTTATGCCTTATTTAAAAAAACATGTAAAGGGTTGTGAAAATATCAATGAATAATTACGTAACTCCATGCTGCTTAATGAGACAGCAAGAACCGTCCCCTTTTTATGGTTCGCGCTAGTGGCGAACACTGCATCAATGTTAACTCTTACAAAAGTTAGCTATAATCGATTACCTTTTATGGGGCATCGGGTATACTTATTTTAGGTATATAGCCGAGGTTTAAACCTTCTATCCGAGATGTTTTTTTGGCGATTAACTTAAAGTTTTGAAAAGTTTTGGAAGAGGGGGAAAATGAAATGAAAACGAAAAGCATAGTCAGAATAGGTGCGATATTATGTTTCCTTGTTTTCGTAGCTGTGTTTTCTTCGGGAAATCCCGCATATGGGTTGTTGGATGAGAGTAGATCTAGACAACGAAACCTGCTGGAAGCAGATCACCCCTACGCTCCCGGTGAGGTTTTGGTTAAGTTCAAAGAAGGGGTAGACCCGCAAGTAGCGCTCGAGAAGGGTAAAGTACGCGCCCAAAGCATTCAGCGCGCCTATTCTGTAAAGCCGGAGATAGCAAAATTTAAAAAAGACTACGCATTAGAAAGAGACCAAAACGGCTGGTATTGGTTTAGGGGTAAAAACTACAAAGAAAGCGCCGATATCTCTGATGAGGAGTTCTTTCAGGAGGTTTACGCAGAGATGAGCCCTGAGAAAAAATCGCTCTATCGGACGTACAAAATAATCCTTCCCGAGAATATGAACGTTAAAGACGCAGTGATTAGATTACAACACGAGCCGTCTGTAGAATATGCCGAACCTAATTATATTGCGAAAGCCTTTGCGGTGCCGAACGATCCTTATTACAACTCAAACGGAAGCTGGGGTCAGTCCTATGATGATTTGTGGGGGCTGAAGAAAATTCGGTGTCAAGCGGCTTGGAATGTCTCCCAGGGGGAAGGGGTGGTTGTCGCAGTGATAGATTCAGGGGTCGATTATAATCACGAAGATTTTTTCAAGGATGAAAACGGTAATGGCAGGTTAGACGAGGGTGAGCAATATAACATCTGGATAAATGAGGGCGAAATTCCGGGTAATGGTATCGATGATGACGCCAATGGCTATGTAGATGATATCTATGGTTATGACTTTGTTTATGGCGATCCAGATCCTTCCGATTTTTTTGGTCACGGTACCCATTGCGCCGGGACAATAGCCGCTGTTGGCAATAATAACTTGGGAGTTATTGGAGTTGCACCCAAGGCAAAGATTATGGTTCTTAAGGGGCTGAGCGACGACAGAGGATCCGGTAATAACGACACACTTGTAAATTGTATTAAGTATGCTGCGGATAATGGCGCGCATATTATCAGCAATTCCTGGGGAGGGCCAAGCGCACAAGCGTACAAAGATGTTTTTGCTTACGCCCAATCTCAAGGTTGTTTATCAATAGCTGCAGCGGGCAATAGCGGTGGGGATGAAATATTTTATCCTGCAGGCCTCTCAACTGTAATGGCTGTTTCCGCATCCGATCACAATGACCAAATATGCCTTTTCTCTACTTACGGTGAGCACATAGAGGTTTCAGCTCCGGGTGGCGGCATACAAGATGAATTCGGCGGAGGCAGGGATGACCTATATAATATTTTATCCACCATGTCTGATAATTCAAAATTAGCTAAAAGTCACCCTAAACTTAAAATTTCCAATGGCTACTGGCGGATGGCAGGAACTTCCATGGCTTGTCCGCACGTAGCGGGCGTAGCCGCTTTGGCGCGTTCGATTTTTCCCGGTTTGACCAATGAAGAAATACGTCAGAAAATTCAAGCCGCTTCGAATGATATTGGCGAGGCGGGTAAAGATATTTATTTTGGCTACGGGCGAGTGGATGCATACGGCACTTTGCTAACTTTCGTTATTGATATAACCTCTCCTCAACACCAAAGCTATATTCGCGGGAATGTAGATGTTTTTGGTAATGCCTTTGTTGGTGATGGCAAGTTTCAGAGCTATGAGCTTTACTGCGCTTCCAAAGATAATTCCGGCGAAGAGCCCCCTGTTTTGATTATCTCTTCCAATAATCCTGTCCAAGATGGATTTTTAACCCTGCCTGATAAGCCGTGGGATACCACTCAATGCTCTGAAGGAAGCAATATTCTTACTCTAAAAGTTATTACTACAGACGGCGTTGAGTTGACAAGTTTTATCGGGGTAATTATCGACAATGAGAATCAACCTCCCGAATTTATTAATCTTAGGGATAAACAGGTAGCCGTAGACGAAATTATTAGGTTTAAAGTAGAAGCGCAAGACCCGGATGACCCCAAACATCCTTTAGGATGGGGGGAATTAGTCTATTCCGCAGATAGCCTTCCTGAAGGTGCGGAGTTTAATCCGCAGACTCAAATCTTTTTCTGGCGTCCTGGCGAACTAGGCGTCTACGAAGTTAGTTTCAAGGTAAGCGACAGTGCTTATACCATAGCAAGAACCATAGCCATTACTACACATGTTATGCAGAAAATGCGGATAACCACCGAACTTTCATACAAAGATTCCGCCCATATTTATATGGATAAGATTGTTTGGATGGACGATCGTAATAACGGCCAGCCTGATATTTATCTGTACGATCTATCCACGGGTCGGGAGATTCAAGTGACCGATAGTAGTTATGCCGAGCTAGACCCTTTTGTTTACGAAGATAAAATTCTCTGGTGGGATGGCTCAAGCGAAATGTACGCTGAATACCCTTATATAAACTACGATATCTTCATGCGCACCTATGATTCTCTTACCGGCAAACTCGGCCCAATAATCCAGGTAACAACCGACCCTCACGCACAATCCGTACCTAAAATGTACAAAGATAAAATTCTCTGGACTGATAACCGAAACGGCATGCTTGATGTTTACTTACGTACTTACGATTCTTCTACGGGTGAGTTGGGCCCGGAAGTCGCAATAACTTCCGATCCCGACTACTATCAGTATCAGGCATCTATGTATGAAGATACGATTGTTTGGGCCGATGAACGAGTGGGCCAATTGTATTATTTTGGTATTTACATGCGTACTTATGATTCTTCCACAGGTGAGTTAGGGCCGGAAATTGGAGTATGTACGAATCCTAGCATGCAGATAGGTCCTCTTATCAATAGAGATAGAATTGTCTGGCTGGACTGGCGAAATGGAGGCATTCAAAACCCCGATATTTATATGCGTGGGTATGACTCTTCCACCGGGGAGCTTGGCCCAGAGATGCCGCTTGTTACCAACCCTTCAAAACAGGTGTGTGGAAGAATATATGAAAACAATGTCCTCTGGGTTGATGATCGCTTTGCTGATGGTCTACCATTTGCGGCATATGATTTCGACATCTATATGTATAATTTATCTACCGATCAAGAAATCCGGATAACTGATGAGACAGGATATCAGTATGGTCCCTCTATGTATCATAACCGAATTGTCTGGTCTGGTTACGATTTAGAAGATAAAGGCTATGCTATTTATATGCTCTCAATATTTTTATCCCCTCAAATTACCTCTCTTAGCCCGACTACGGTTTCAATTGGTTCCACTATTACCATAACAGGCAATAACTTTGGCTATACCGTGGAAAGAGCAGGCGTGAAATTTGCTAATGGAGTTCATGCGCTCATTGACTCATGGTCTAACGATGAGATTACCTGTAGGGTGCCGGAAGGGGCGCAATCAGGTTTGTTAAAAGTGATTACAAGAGGGGGAGAAAGCGAAGGGGTTCAGATAACAGTGGGGGTTCCTAGCGGTCTACCCGGTGATGTCAACGGTGACGGCAAAGTCGACATACTCGACCTCAATATCGTAGCCCGGGCGTTCGGCTCGAGTAAAGGCGATCCCGGCTGGGATGCGAGGGCTGACCTTGATATAAGCGGCACAGTTGGCATAGGCGACCTCATAATCGTGGCAAGGAATTTCGGGAAAGTGGCGGGTTGAAATAGGAGCCTTTTCACGTCCCGGGCAGATGCTATCTTTCGGGCAAAGCTCCACAAAATTTTTTCGAGTGATTTAGTTTGAGCGGAGATGCTGGTCTACGTACTGGGCAATCATCTCGCGTATTTTGGCCGGCGGCAGGACTTTGAAATAGGCGCGGATAAGAGCGTGCGCAATTTCGTGTAAGAGTGTCGCCTCCGTACTCGTATTTGCGTAAGTGGTTATGGAATTGGTCGCGTGAGAATAAAAGGCGATCGGGCCTCTTTCGTAGTGACGGTACACGTATATTTTTATGTGGAACCGCGCGGGATACATGTCGAGAATGGCCTCGACTTTTTCAACCAGCCTATCGATCCTGTTTTTGGCGAGGCCGGGATATGAGTATATGTTTATCTCCTGGTCGCCCGTTATGTTCCAGAGAAAGGCCTCCAGGTCTTCTTCGTGAGTATAGAATATCGTGGTATATGCAGTCGAAAACGTTTCGAATTCTTCCGTCGCCTCGAGGCCGGTAATTTCTTCGACCGCTTCCTTGTTTTCGATCGCTTCTATGGATTCGGAATCTTCGGCAGGGGTTTCGGCGGCGATTGAGTAAGGTGCTTGAATAAAAAGGAGTGAGACAACAAGGAGGCTCTGGAAAAGTTTGCTCATACGGCTAGGAGGTTTTGAAAAAGGCGATTTTATCTTTTATTTTGGATATCGCATCCTTTACCTCTTTCACATGCGCGTCATTCGCATACCGCCCCGCAAAATCATCCGCCTCTCCCGTGGCGCGCTTTACCTCTTTAAGGCGACTGTCAATTGCGTCCAATGCCTTGTTGAGCGCCGTTTGCATTTCCTTAAGCTGGTCGGCTTTGCGCAATTTCACGCGTCCGACAAAATTCCCTTCGGCCATCTCACCCAGGGTTTTCTCAAACCTGAAAAGTGGGCCTGCGATCCTGTGAGAAAGCAGGACAAATATAACGCTGCCCGCAAGCGCCATCGCCGTCCCGACAACGAGCGCAATTATCGCAAAGCTTGCGACAAAGAAGCTGGAGGTCCTTTCGATTACAAAGTGCGACCCGGAATAACCGGTCGTGAGCGTCTCGCCTGACATGTGCATAAAAAGCCCCGTGATAAAAAGCGCCTCGACAAGCAAAAGAAAAATGAAACCGAGAATAAACTTTGTCTGGAAGGATTTTTTTATAAAATAATTTTTCCGCATCATTGGTTTTTTCCCGAATGCCTTCATTTTACGACTTCCTTTGCTATTAGTTTTTTGTTGATCTGTATTTCTGATCCCATTTTTTTCTCCTCCAGCCAGCTCTCGAGCTTCTCGGCCTTCTTTCTTCTCGTTATGGCTTCTTTTACCCGGTCATGGATCTCTTCAAGAGGCGGAAGATTGGAGTTTTTCCCCGTAATGCTCTTGTAGTATAGCTCCACTTCCCCGTCAGTTACGAAAACGTAACGGTCTAATTCCTCATTTTTACGGTTAACGAAATCCCGTATCAGCGTCTGCTCCCAGAACGCCTTTATCGTATCAACAAAACCCTGTTCTTCAGCCATTTTTTTATCCATGGCTTCCTGTATAATGAGTTGCCTCTTAATTAAATTATCGACCAGGTCATCCAACATCTTCCCGTCAACCTCGAGGGTGGGATCCTGCCTCACCCTGTTTGAAATCTCACGCCTAAGTTCTTTGAGGTAAATGGGTTTGCCATTTACGGTCGCAACGGAGGTAGTTTCTTCTTTTTCTTGGGAGCCGCAGCCAGGCAGGAACAAAAGAGCCGCAAGTATCATTGCCGAAAACGATCTGTACTTTGCGATTTCCTTCATGTGTTTCATTTTATTCCTTTTTAAACATTTTAGCAAGAACAAAAATCCCTACGTGCGTATGGAGCGTTCTTCTTCGCTGAATATTTACATATTCAGCTTCGAAGAAACTGCTTTTCTGCTTCGCGAATTCCTGCGAAGCCGAAAGCGAAAGCATTTCGGCGAAGCAGAAGAGCGGGAGAGCGGAATCGAACCGCCGTGTGTAGCTTGGAAGGCTACCGTTCTACCATTGAACTACTCCCGCATTTGCGAAGCAAATGCGATTCTGAGGCAGTGCAGAAGATGCGACGACCTGAGGCATACCTTCGTAAGGTCCTTCGTCAAAACGAATTGCTCCCTTGAGTCACAATTTGTGTTTTCCCCAGGATTACTTCTGCTTCGCAGAAGTGGTGGGGAGAGAAGGATTCGCACCTTCGTAGGCTAAAAGCCGCCAGATTTACAGTCTGGTCCGTTTGACTACTCCGGCATCTCCCCAAATTTTCAAAGAAAAAATTTCGTAAAGGTCCTTCGCTCTGCAAAAAATGCTCCTATTCGTCGCATTTTTTATGTCGCTCAGGATCACTTCTGCTTCGCAGAAGTGGAGCTAGCGGTCCGAATTGAACGGACGACATCCTCATTACAAGTGAGGTGCTCTACCAACTGAGCTACGCTAGCAGGTATCTAACTTTAAAGAATTTTCTTTATCGCTTGCGGTAGCTTTTCCAGGAGATCAGTGGCGATCAGGCTAAACTGGCCTTTTTCTTTTGCTGCCAGATCTCCGGCCAGGCCGTGCAGGTATACGCCTATCACGGTAGCACTGTACGGATTTATTCCCTGCCCCACAAAGCTTGCTATCATGCCGGTAAGCACGTCCCCTACACCGGCTGTGCTCATCCCCGAATTTCCTGTCCGGTTTATATAGGTGTTACCTTTCGGATCCGCGATAACGGTCTTGCGGCCTTTAAGGGCCAGGATTACTTTATGCTTTTTCGCAAAGTCACTCGCGGTTTTTTCTCTGTTAGCCTGGATGGCGCGCACGTCTTTGCCGACGAGGCGCGACATCTCGCCCGGATGCGGCGTAAGCACTGTAGGAAGGATGCGTTTTTTCAGAATATCCGCATTTCCTGCGAGGGCAATTATACCATCCGCGTCAAGTATCACGGGTTTATTAATTTTCTCGAGCAAATTTCTTACGAGCTTTTGGGTTTCAGGGTGCCGCGAGATGCCGGGGCCAACAACCACAGCGTCGGTTTTTTTAACAAACTGCAGAATTATTTTTTCCGCAGGAAGGGCGAGCGCACCGTCCTTGACTTCGGGAAGCGCAAGCGTCATAGCCTCGGTAAGCTTGGTTTCCATAATAGCATTCAGGCTCTTGGGAACCCCGCAGGTGACGAGGCCGCTTCCGGAACGCATCGCCGCCTGACTCGCGAGAAAAGCCGCGCCCGTCATGCCCTGCGATCCGGCGAGTACAAAAACATGCCCGAAATCTCCCTTATGAGAATCTTCTCTCCGGCGCGGAATCTTCGAAATGTGCTTCTTTACCATTATGTCCCCCTCACTAAAATTGCGGTTGCGACCGCATGCCCTTTGCAATGCGCCATACTAAGCACAACCTTGTCGATTTTTTCTCTTTTTTTCAGCCTCTTTGCGCTGCGGTGAAAATTGACATACGGCCTGCCGCTTTTATCATTTAAGATCTCGATATCCTGCCACTTGCGAATACTTGACAGTTTATCTCCGAAAGCCTTGAGCACTGCTTCCTTCGCGGCGAAGCGCGCGGCAAAATGCTGGCTCTGGAACCTGCGGCTTTCGGAATATTTTATCTCGCCCTCGGTAAAGATTTTATTCAACAAATTCCTGCCCCATTTTTTCCGGGTATCCCGGAAGCGCGATATCTCCACTATGTCTATGCCGGAACCAACGATCATTTTACCAATTCCTTCATTTCCAGGACAGCTTTTCTTATCCCCGTAAAAATCGCTCGCGCGATTATTGAGTGCCCGATATTGTATTCTTCGATTTCCTTTATGCGCCGTAACGGCGCGGTGTTCGTATAGTGCAACCCATGGCCCGCAAAAACCTTAAGTCCCATCTCCCTCGCCAAAGAGGCGCTTTTTTTAAGCGCCAAAAATTCTTTTTTAACCTCGCGTTTGCTTCCGGCTTCTGCGTAGCGGCCGGTATGGAGCTCTATCATGGACGCCCCGGCTTCCTTTGAAGCTCTGATCTGCCGGGCGTCCGGGTCGATAAAGAAACTCACTTCGATGCCGGCTTTCTGCATTTTCCGAAGCGCCTTCGCAATTCGGCGCCTCCCCGAACAAACATCAAGGCCGCCTTCGGTCGTAAGCTCCATGCGCTTCTCCGGAACAAACGTAACCTGGTCCGGTTTTGCGTCAATGGCAATATCGATAATTTCACGGGATGCGGCCATTTCCAGGTTCAGCTTGATTCCAAGCACGCGCTTGAGTTTGTATAGGTCGCAATCCTGTATATGGCGCCGGTCTTCCCTTAGATGGCAAACGATTGAATCCGCGCCGGCTGACTGGCATATAATAGCTGCGCGTATAGGATCGGGATAGTCAATTTTTCTTGCCTGTCGCAATGTCGCAACATGGTCGATGTTTACGCCTAATTTGGGCATCGGAGTTTATTTTTCGCGCGCTCCTTTGATTTTTTTGACGGCAAGATAAACCTGAACCTTTGCGCCCTGGGGCGTTACCGAGCGGGATACGCTTTGTAATTCAATCTCGACAGTTTTGGTTTTTGTGTGCTCACTCAAATCTATTGGTTCTGTGTAAAGAAATTTTTTATCAGCCAGGAGTCCCGCTGGTCCTATGACCAAAATGGACTCCGGGAACAGCTTCGTATCGGAGTCAAGGAATTCATGCCCTTCCGGAACTGCCCCCACAAAGATTGGCTTAACGGTTAAGGGCTTGGATATATAGTCCGCGCGTTTGAAAAGTTTTTCGAGCACCGTTTGCTCTGAATCCGTCTTTGTCGTCTCGCCTACGTAAATCAGCGTTATAAAGGCGAGAAGAAGCGCCAGTAGTTTAAAACCGATATTATTCAGTAAAATGTAACGAATTCTCATTTTTGTGAATTGTGATCTGCCATACGGGAAACAATTTTATTCCAGAAATCGAATACGGATTTTTTGGATTTTTTCGGCCTGAAAATATTGTTAAGAACGCGCGCAAATTCTTTCTCATCGAGATGCCGCGTAAGCCTGCCGTTTACGGCGATGGAAATGTCGCCCGTTTCTTCACTGACGACAACGCAAACAGCGTCTGTCTCCTCGGAGAGGCCTATTGCTGCCCTGTGCCTGGTGCCAAGCGCAGTGCTCACGTGCGGATTTTGGGTAAGCGGCATAAGGCAGCCTGCCGCCGCGATGACTGACCCTTGCACAACAATACCTCCGTCGTGAAGCGGCGTATTCGGAGAAAATACCGTGTTCAGCAGTTCGCTTGAAACATGGCTATCCATCTTTATCCCGCTTTCTATGTAGGGTTTTAGGCCGATCTCCCTTTCTACCGCAACGAGGGCTCCGATTTTCTTTTTCGATAGGATAAGCGCCGCTTTCGCGATCTCATCAAGCGCCTGCTGCTGCCCGGAGAACATGCCGAATTGCCCGATTCGCGCAAGCCCGCGTCTCAGCTCCGGCTGAAAAATAATAACGAAAGCGATAACCGATATAGTGAAAAGCCGCGTCAGGATCTGGTTTATCGTCTCCAGCCGTAACTCTTTGCTTATCAGGAATATGATGACTATTATGATTATGCCCTTTAGAACCTGGACAGCTCGCGTCCCTTTTATAAAAAGAAGGAGCATGTAAATAACAAACCAGAGTATACCTAATTCTACGACAAACCGGATTTGTTCCGCAAAATTAAAAATCATAACCCTTTCTCGATTAAGGCATCCGTCATGCGCACAAGATCCCTGGTCTCTTTTACGTCGTGAGCCCTCAGGATGTCGGCGCCGTTCGCAATTGCAATGACCGATGCGGAAAGGCTTCCCGCAAGTCTCCGAGAGGTGCCACATCCGAGAAGCGAACCTATAAAAGACTTTCGGGAAACTCCGATAAGTATTGGAAATCCGAGGGCTTCGATCTCTTTAAGCCCCCTTATGATGCTCAGGTTGTGCGCTACGGTTTTCCCGAAACCGATCCCGGGATCAACTATAATTTTATCCGGCTGGATACCTCGAGCGAGCGCAATATCAATAGACTCCCTAAGTCCGTCCGAAACTTCGCCCATGAGGTCTCTGTAGTTCGGACTTTCCTGCATATTTTTCGGTGTCCCTTGCATGTGCATAACAGAAACCGCTACGTCGTGCCTGGAAATTACGCCTGCCATCGCCGGATCGTACCTGAGGCCAGTTACGTCATTCACCATTGTTGCGCCGGCCCGAATGGCGTGAAGCGCGACTTCATGTTTTGAAGTGTCGATTGAAACAGGTATGTCGATTTCACCTGCTATGCGCTCAATTATCGGTATAGTGCGGTCGAGCTCCTCTTGAAGGCCGACCGGTTCCGAACCGGGCCTGGTAGATTCTCCACCGACATCTATAATATCTGCGCCGTCACGCGCCATCATTTCTGCATGCCGAATCGCGGCGGTGTCATCGGTAAAGTTTCCGCCGTCAGAGAACGAATCCGGTGTTCTGTTCAAAATACCCATTATAAGGGTACGGCCGGAAAGCGGTAAGACGTATTTACCGCACTTTAATTCACGCTTTTTTCTTTGTTTTATTGCTACCGGCATTTTTCTCTTGTTCGTCCAGACCCAAAAGTTTTTTTACCTCAGTATCGTCCAAGACTTCTTTGATTAAAAGCGTCTCCGCCAGGACCTTCAGCTTATCCCTGTTCGCAGCGAGCGTAGATCTGGCGTTCTGGTAGCATTCGTCTACGATACGCTTTACTTCATCGTCTATAAGCTTGGCTGTCTCGTCGCTGTAGTTTCTCTCCTCGTGGATGTCCCTTCCCAGGAAAATCTGCTCATGCCGCTTGCCATAAGTCAGGTGCCCCAGCTTCTCGCTCATGCCGAATTGTGTCACCATGTTGCGCGCGAGCTCCGAAACCTGGACCAAGTCGTTGTGCGCTCCGCTGGAGAGTTGATTAAAAATAATGTCCTCCGCAGTCCTGCCGCCCAGCGTGACTATAAGCTTTGCAATAAGTTGCTTTTTTGTCGTAATGTACCTGTCGTGCTTGGGAGGATTGAATGTATATCCCAACGCCATGCCGCGGGGAATTATCGTTACTTTATGCATTGGGTCGGCATCCTCAGTGAGAAGAGAAAGTAGCGCATGCCCCGATTCGTGGTAAGAAACAATCGCCTTTTCCTCTTTTTTGATGACGCGCGACTTGCGCTGCGGCCCGGCCATCACCCGTTCTAATGCCTCCTCAAGGTCTTCCTGTACCACGGCCTCCCGTCCTTTACGCGCGCTAAGGAGCGCCCCCTCATTGACCAGATTCGCCAGGTCCGCTCCCGAGAAACCGGGCGTCTGACTTGCGAGCCTCTTCAATATGACATCTTTGCTGAGCTTGACCTTTCTGACATGGACTTTCAATATTGCTTCGCGCCCGTTTATGTCCGGCCTGTCTATGACAATGTGCCTGTCGAAACGCCCGGGGCGCAAAAGCGCGGGATCCAGAACGTCCGGCCTGTTCGTCGCCGCTATTAAAATCACACCGGCCTGGGTATCAAATCCGTCCATTTCAACCAAGAGCGCATTCAGCGTCTGCTCTCTCTCGTCATGGCCGCCGCCTATTCCGGCAAAACGCTGGCGCCCTACCGCATCGATTTCATCCAGAAAAATTATACAGCCTTTCTTTGTGATCTTTACGCTTTTTTTGGCCTGCTCGAAAAGGTCCCTCACACGCGAGGCGCCTACGCCAACAAACATCTCCACGAAATCAGATCCGGAAATACTGAAAAACGGAACCTTTGCTTCCCCTGCTACTGCCTTTGCAAGGAGCGTCTTTCCGGTTCCGGGCGGCCCCACGACAAGAACTCCCTTCGGCATTTTTCCGCCAAGACGCTGAAATTTTTTCGGGTCTTTTAAAAATTCTATAACCTCGGCTAATTCCTCCTTGGCTTCATCCACACCGGCTACATCCGCAAATGTAACGCGCAGATGTTCTTCGGTGGCAAGTTTTGCCCGTGACTTTCCGAAGGAAAGGATCCCCCTCCCTCCTCCGCCGGCAGCCGCCCCCCGGTATATGAAGAACCACAAAAACAGAATGAAAATAAGCATGGGGCCCAGCGAATAGAAAAGGTTTGCAAGGAAGCTTCCGGACGGGCGTATATCAAATTCGCTTACGTTGGTCCTGAGAAGCGCGAGAAGCGCGGGGTCGTTTTCCGGAATGTTCACCATGTACCCCCTGCCGTCCTCAAGCTTACCGCTTATTTTGTTTTCGACTTTTACCGCGGACACAATCGCACCGGTTGTGTCATTCACGACGAGCATGTCGAAAAATTCTTTGTAGGTAAGCTCCGCAGGCGCCTTTTCAAACGTGACGGTTGCCCACTGTATAAGATAGGTTATGCCAAAAACGATCGAGAGAAGCAGTATCACATTCCTGCTATTCGAAGGCTGCTTTTTCCCGCCCTTTTTCTGCGGGTTATTTGTCGTTTTTATATTTTTCATATTAGCTTCATATCATATCAAAAAAATAGTAAAGACGCAATAGTTTTCGGGGAAAAGGGGTCAAACCCTTTTTCCCCGCGTAAAGAGTAAGCGGTCCACAGCCTTCGTTACTTTCACGCCGCCGGGAAGGTCCAGCGACTTTCCCGTGCTTTTTGTCCGGAAAAAATAGTCTATGTCTTTCCAGTGGCGAAACGTTAGTTTCTTTATGTTCCCGCCCGCAAGCCTGAATGCTTCCCGCAATATTTCTTTTTGCAGCGCCTTGGGCTGCAAAAGTATGTCGCGAAGTAAAACATAGCGCAAGTGCTTTCCGGATCGGATCGCGGGTTTTAGTTTTTTTGCTTCTTCTTCAATAAATTCGAAGTCACCCCGCAACGACTCCGCCAAGTTGGAAAGCGACCGTTTGAGGCGCGGGTTAATTTTTTCGAGATACGGAATGATTCGGTTGCGAATATTGTTGCGCAAAAATTTATTTTCTGCGTTTGTCGCGTCAATCCTAAACGGTATTCTTTTCGTCCGCAGGTATTCCAGTATTTCTTTTTTCTCGATCTCAAGGAGCGGCCGGATGAATTTTACTTTTTTGTCGATTCGTACCGGATGTATTCCAACAACGCCGCGAAGGGTTGCGCCCTTCAGGATACGCATTAACACTGTCTCCGCCTGGTCATCCAATGTATGGGCCGTAGCAACAGTGCGTATCCCGAGTTTTACAGCCGCATTTTTAAAAAAGTCATACCTCTCTTCCCTCAGCCTTTCCTCCAGGGAAAACATGGATTTTGCTTTTTGCGGCGGTTTTAATTTTTTGTACAGGAATTTTATGCCCAGTGTTTTCGCCAGATTCTTTACAAATTCCGCGTCCCGGCTGGAAGCGGCACCCCGTATCCCATGGTCAATATGCGCAACGGAGAGCCTTATATCCAGACGGGCTTTTAGTTTATCCAAAATGCGCATGAGAAAAACGGAATCCGGCCCCCCTGATACGCCGACAAGCACCTTCTCGCCTTTCTCAAGCATTCCATAGTAGCTTATTGTGTTAAGGATCTTTATATCCGGGCCCATAAATAAGGAGTAGCGGGGGAGAGACTCGAACTCTCGACTTGCCGGGTATGAGCCGACCGCTCTAACCAACTGAGCTACCCCGCCACGTTTTTTTTATTTTGTTTTACTATATATTATTGGACTGTGTTTGTCAAGTCTGCCTGGAAAAATCCGCCCGAGATATGCACGCCTCCCGCCTCATCCACAATAATGCAGTCAACCATCGTCATTCTCTTCGCTGCTGCAATCGCCTCGCGTGGCTCATATACGTAGAAGGCCGTTGCCAGCGCATCCGCCGTCATGCAATTGCCCGTCACCACAGTTACGCTTTTGTAAATATCTCTTACGAGGAGCCCTGTCTTTGGATTTATTATGCGGGAAAATTTCTCCCCGCCCGTTTCGGTAAATCTTTCGTACCCGCCTGATGTGGCAATGCCTTTGTTGCGTACCGTTAAGATTTCAACAATTTTATTCGAATCTTTCGGGTCCCGGACACCCACTTTCCAGCCATTGCCGGCCGGCCCGTCCCCCATGCAATACATGTCCCCGCCGGCGTTAATCAAGGCATTGCGGACTCCGTATTTTTTTAAGGTCGCAATCCCTTCGTCCACGATAAAGCCCTTCGCAATACCGCCTAAATCAATGCTTACACCGGATTCGGTAAAATAAATGCGCTTCCTGTATTCATCAAGCCTCCACTTGCCAGAGCCAAGGCTGACATCAAAGACGCCGGATGTCTGCGCATATAGCGCTTTGGATCTCTTCAATACGCGAAACATCTCATCCGAAATCCGCAGCTTGTCTTTTTTTCTCAATCTGTTTATCAAAGACAATTCGCTATCATCCGAAAAATAGTCGAATTTTCTTTCCAATTTTTTCATGCGCGAAATGACTTTTTCTACGAGGCGTTCCCTAAAAGCGCTTTCCAGTTCATCCACGATCTCGATCGACGCAAAGGTGTCCATAAGGAAAAAGTTCTTGGTATAAGGCGGGGCCTTGGCGCATCCGGAAATAAAAAGAAGGCTTGAAAGGATGGCGGGAATAAATTGGGCGATTTTAACCCTGGGCATTGTAGTTCCTGAAAGATACGCCTAAAAGAGGCCTGTTATCTTTCCTTCTTCGTCAATATCAATTTTTGTCCCACGTGGGGTTTTGGGCAGGCCCGGTAAGATTTTTACATTACTTGAATAAGCCGTTATGTAGCCTGCGCCGCGCGAGATGTCAAGATCGTCCACCGGGAATTTAAAACCGTGCGGCCTCCCCTTCCTCTTCGGGTTATGCGACAGGGAAAGTTGGGTTTTTACCATGCATATCGGAAGGTTATCCAGCTTTAATTTTTTAAACATCATTGACTTTCTGTTCATCTCATCGGAAAACGTCACTTCCTTTGCGCCATAGATCGATTTTGCGATCCGCCTTACCTTGTCTTTTATGGGTATATCAAGCGGATAAAGAAAGCGGAAGGACGATTTTTTCTTACAGGCTTCCATTACGGCGAGAGCTAACGCCTGCGCCCCTTCCCCGCCTCTTGACCACGCCTCGCTTACCGCTACGCTGTCTATGTCCAGAGTTTCAACCCTGCGCTTTATGGCTGCAATCTCTTTCTCGGTATCCTCCTTGAAACGGTTTATGCATAACACGACCGGCACCATAAAAACACGTAAATTTTCGATCTGTTTTTCCAAATTCGAAAAGCCTCTTTCTACGGCGGAAACATTCTCGCGGAAAATTTCCCGGGGTAGCGGCTTTCCGGCTGTAAGCTCAAAATCTCCACTGTGCATCTTAAGAGCGCGCACGGAAACTACGATTACCGCAGCATCCGGCTTTATGCCGCTTGCTCTGCACTTGATATTAAAAAATTTTTCGGCACCTATATCGGCCCCGTATCCTGTCTCCGATATGGCATAATCAGAAAGCCCGAGCGCAATGCGGTCAGCGATAACCGAGCTTGTGCCGAGCGCTATATTCCCAAACGAACCCGCATGCATGAAACAGGGGGTGCCTTCGCTTGTCTGGAGTATATTTGGCTTGATCGCGTCTTTGAGAAGTGCCGCCATGCCGCCGGCTATCTTGATCGACTCACTGGTAATCGGCTTTCCTTTTTTTGTGAAACCGAGGATCATCTCACCTATGCGCCTCCTCATATCCTTAAAACTTTCACTAAGGCCGAGAATAGCCATAAGCTCTCCTGCCGCCGCCTGTTCGAAACCGGTTTTTCGCGGATTTCCATCCGTCTTGCTACCGAGCCCTATCGATACTGTCCTCAAAAAACGATCGTTTATGTCCGTAGCCCTCTTGCACAAAATCGAATTGGCGTCTATGTCCAGAGGGTTCCCCTCGAATATCGAGCTATCGAGAAAAGCAGCGCACAGATTCTGCGCTGTGAGAACCGCGTGGTTATCTCCCGTAAGATGCAAGTTCGCGTCCTCCCTCGGAAAGACCTGCGCGCGCCCACCGCCTGTCCCGGGCCCCCTCATTCCAAAAACCCCTCCCAGGGATGGCTGCACAATACAAGCAATAGCCCTTTTCTTAAGCCGCGTTAAGGCCATGGAAAGCCCTATCGCCGTTACGGTTTTTCCTTCCCCGTAAGGCGTGGGCGTAACCGAGGTTACAAGAATATACTTCCCTTTCTTTTTTGCCTTCAAAGACTTAAGTAGCTCAAGCGACAATTTAGCCTTATAAAGCCCGTATGGTTCCAGAAACTTCTTTCTTATGCCGACAGAACGCGCAACTTCCGCTATCGGCTTAAGGACTATCTTAGGCATCCGCACCTTTTTTATAACTACCGGTACGGGTCTCTTAAGAGGTAATCTGCGCGCTTTTATCTTCTTTTTGAATAAAGATCGCTTTTTCATTCGGCCTCACTTTCATGTATAGCCTATGATTATAGTAAATATATCTGCCCTTGTCAATAGAATACGGGGACGTTTCATACAGATTGACGGAAAAATCTAAGATTTTTCCGTCTTTAATAAATGAAACGTCCCCTCCGAGTAGAACTTCACCGGGCGGAAGGATCTGCGGTGGATTGGGCAGGGCCCGTATTCGTCTATCCGCGCCATGTGCTCTTTTGTGCCATAGCCCTTGTGTTTTGCAAAGTTATACCGTGGAAATTTTTTGTGCAGGCGCTCCATCATCCTATCTCTTGTTACTTTCGCGACTATTGACGCGCATGCTATCGAAAGGCTTTTTGAGTCGCCTCTTATTATATGTGAACACCTGAAACGTGTTGTGAATTTTATTTTCCCGTCTACAAGCAAAAAGTCGGGCTTTATGGCGAGATTACCTACCGCCTCCTGCATAGCGCGCTTTGTGGCGTTATAGATGTTGATCTCATCTATTGTGCGCTCGCTTATTGTCCCGATTCCAAAATGCGCTTTTCTTATGATTTCCCTATATGCGAGAAGGCGTGCTCGGGGGGTGAGTTTTTTGGAGTCGTCTATCCTGTTTTTGAAGCGCGTATCACGCAGAACGAGCGCGCAGGCTACGACCGGACCCGCAAGAGGGCCGCGGCCGGCTTCGTCAACACCCGCGATATGTCTGTAACCTACCCTACGAGCCTTCCGCTCGTGGAGCAGCATCCGGGCCGGATGAGGCCGTCTTGCTTTCGATTTTTTCCTCAACCTTCGATTTCTTACCTTTCTTTTCCCTAAGGTAATACAATTTGGCTCTTCGGACCTTACCCTTTTTCTTTACTACCACTTTTTCCACAAAAGGCGAGTGCAAAAGGAACGTCCTTTCGACGCCCTCCCCGTATGAGATCCTCCGGACCGTAAATGTAGAGCGAACACCGGAACCCTTCTTTCTTATGGCCACCCCTTCAAAAACCTGCGTCCTCGACTTCTCTCCCTCTTTTATCTTAACATGCACGAGGACCGTATCGCCGATTTTAAATTCCGGAATTTCCTTCTTTAGATATTTTTCCTCAAAACGTTTTACCTTTTCCATCGGTAAATCTCCTCTCTATTTCATTTTATCGAGTTATCAAACATTAAGTCGCGCCGTTTTTCTTTAGTCTTTTTCACGGCTTCTTTTTGGCGCCACGAGGCTATCTTCTTGTGGTTGCCGCTCAGTAAGACATCCGGAACCCTGAGCCCCAGGAATGCACGAGGCCTTGTATAGTGGGGATATTCAAGCAAATTCTTTTCGAAAGACTCGCAATGCAATGAGCCCTCGTCCCCCAAAACACCGGGGATCAATCTTACCACCGCGTCCAATACCGCCATTGCCGGTATCTCGCCCCCGGTCAGGATGTAATCACCTATCGAAACTTCATCGGTAATAAATTCCCGCACCCTTTCGTCTATCCCCTCGTAATGGCCGCATATAAGTACAAGATGTCGTAGTTTCGAAAATCTCTTCGCGTTCCTCTGGTTGAAAGTATCGCCCTTTGGCGTGAGAAGAACCACGCGCGTACCTTTTGCGGCGCGCTTTTTGCTTCGGATATTTTTGAACTCGTTTTTGCCTAAAAGGCTTACGAGCGCTTTCTGTATGGGCTCGACAAGCATGACCATGCCGGAACCACCGCCGTAGGGCCTGTCATCCGCGGACCTATGCCTGTCGCTCGTCCATTGTCTTAAATTGTGAACCCCGATCTTTAGCTTGCTTTTCTTCTGCGCAATTTTGAGCATGGACTCGCCTAGTATATTCTCGAACATTTTTGGGAACAATGTCAGTATATCTACTTTCATGCCTTATATTTGGTGTTGATTCAAAGTCCGTCTGCTGTTAACGTATTCCCTGCTTCTTCATGAGGCTTTTTACCGTAACGGACGGCTTCGCCCCGTTTTTGAGCCAGTAAAGCGCCCTCTCTTTATCGATTTTTATGTCTGCCGGGTTTTTTTTCGGGTCGTAATAACCTATCTCTTCCAAAAACCGGCCGTCCCTCGGATTTGTGTGCTCCGTTGCAACGATGCGGTAGAAGGGTTTTTTGTTTGTTCCCATTCTTTTCAGCCTCAGCACTACTGCCATTTCATTTCCTCCTTTAGTCCTCTTTTTCTCTCCATACTTTTGCGCCTAACAGCGAAAGTTTTTTATCAATATTTTCATAGCCGCGGTCCAGGTGGTATATTCTGTGAATATTTGTTTTTCCTTTTGCTACAAGCCCCGCCAGCACCAAAGCGGCCGATGCCCTCAAATCCGAAGCCATAACATCTGCGCCGCTTAAGGTTTTTACACCGCGTATTATGGCGTTTGGCCCTTCAAGCAAAATGCGGCTTCCCATCCTGCTAAGCTCGCTTACGTGTATGAACCTTTCGGGATAGATCTTTTCCGTTATCACACTGATCCCGCGAGCGAGGCAGAGAACGCTCATCATCTGCGCCTGCATGTCCGTCGGGAAACCCGGATAAGGCAACGTCGCCAAAGCCGTCGGGCGTATCTTGCGCATCGTGGGCCTCGACACGATTATGCCGTCTGCGCGTTCTGCGACATTTATTCCGCATTCCCGCAGTTTGTCGATCACGGCCAAAAGGTGCGCGGGATTTGCGCCCTTGACGAGGACCTCACCACCTGTTATGGCGGCAGCCAGCATATATGTCCCGGCCTCTATGCGGTCAGGCACGACACTGTAGTTTACGCCACACAGCTTTTTTACGCCCTCTATTTTGATTGTGGGCGTAGAGTGTCCCGTGATCTTTGCGCCCATCGCAATCAAAAAATTCGCCAGGTCAACGACCTCAGGCTCGCACGCGGCGTTTTCAATGACTGTTACGCCTTCTGCAAGCGTCGCCGCTGTCATCGTATTTGCGGTAGCCAAAACGCTTGAGCCGAAATGTCCACCCAGGTAGATCTTGGCCCCTCTTAATTTTTTTGCCTTTGCAACGATATACCCGGATTTTATCTCGATCTTCGCCCCCAATTTTTCCAATCCCTTGAGGTGCAAATCGATAGGGCGCGGCCCGATCACACATCCTCCGGGAAATGAAACCTCTGCATACTTGGCCCGGGCAAGCATCGGGCCTAACACACAAACCGATGCCCTCATCGTACTTACAAGGTTGTACGGCGCGCGCGTTTTTTTGAAAGAGCCTGATATGGCGATGCTTCCCTTTTTACGCGCGACACCCGTCTCCAGGGCGCGCAATATCTTAATCATAGTATCGACATCCGTAAGAGACGGTACATTGTGCAAAACGCATCTCTCGTCCGTTAAGAGGGATGCCGCCATTATCGGCAGCGCCGCATTTTTTGCGCCGCTTATTGTGACCTCGCCTCTAAGAGGATTCCCACCCTCTATGACCAGCTTATCCATTTTTCCTCCCCTTCACGATCCTGTCTATTCCGGAATAGTCTTTGTAAATTTCGGCGTCCCCGAAAACACCTGAAGTCTCGAGCATTGCCTTTACGCATGACGCCTGATCATACCCCACTTCTGTGAGAAGAACCGCCCCTCTCTTCATAAAAAAGTGCGCCTCGTTTACTATTCTCCGGTAGAAATCCATTCCATCTCTGCCGCCGTATAGCGCAACATACGGGTCTTCCTTTACTGCTTCCGGAAGCGACGTGAAATCCGCAAGCGATATATACGGCGGATTCGAAATCACCAGGTCAAAGCTGAGCTCGGATCTCTGCCATAAATTTTCAAAAAGATCGCTTTTTACAAATTCGATCCTCTGTTCCATGCCATATCTGACCGCATTTTTTTTTGCAACCGAAAGAGCCATCTCTGAGATATCCAGAGCCACTATTCTACTCGAGGGAATATAGTTTGTCAAACTTATTGCGATATTTCCGCACCCGGTGCCTATATCCAGTATTTCGCACCTCTCACCTTCCGGGATTTCCTTTGAAATAATAGATACCGCCTTTTCCACCAAAACCTCTGTTTCAAAACGCGGAAAAAGCGTCGTGTTTCCGGTTTCAAACTCAAAATCCATGAAATGAGCTACCTTTGCCATAGTATTTTCGGTTGTTAATCAGTTAATTCCGACTTAGCTTTTTAGCTTCGAGCGCCTGTCGGCGTCCTTAAGCGCTTCCGCGATCTCATCCATATCACCGTTTAAAACGCCTTCAAGATTATGTATCGTAAAACCTATCCTGTGATCCGTAACCCGATTGGCCGGAAAATTATACGTTCGTATTTTCTCGGACCTGTCGCCTGTTCCGACCTGTATCTTCCTGTTCTCGGATCTTTTTTTTCGGTGATCCTCTTCCATTTTGTCCAGGAGCCTGGCCCTCAAAACACGCATAGCCTTTGTCTTATTCTTATGCTGCGAACGTTCGTCCTGGCAACTCACTACGAGCCCTGTCGGTAAATGAGTAATCCTTACTGCGGAGTCAGTAACGTTTACGTGCTGCCCCCCCCTCCCGCCTGCCCTAAAAACATCGATTTTCAGGTCCTGTGGATTTATCTCGAGGTCTACGCTCTCGGCCTCGGGCAAAACTGCGACCGTCGCCGCCGAGGTGTGTATCCTGCCGCTCGCTTCGGTAAGGGGCACGCGCTGGACGCGGTGAGTACCGCTTTCGTATTTTAGCACCGCATATACGCTTTCACCCGACACCGAAAAAATAATTTCTTTAAACCCGCCCTTCTCTGTCGTGCTTCTCGACATTATTTCAATCTTCCAGTTTTTCTTTACCGCATATTTGGAATACATGCGGAAAAGGTCTTGCGCGAAAAGCGCCGCCTCGACGCCGCCGGTGCCCTGGCGTATTTCCATTATGATATCCTTGTCGGCGTGCTTGTCTTTTTCTTCCAAAAGCGCCTCAAGTTCGTTAATAAGGGCGCCTTTCTTTTCATTGAGGAGATGTAATTCCTCGCGCGCCAGTTTCAGGAACTCCTCTTCGTGATCTTTTTCTTTCGCTACGCTTTCGAGGGATGAGATCTCGCAGACAAGATGCCGGTATTCCTCATATTTTGAAACGGCCTTCTGGAGAGAGGCGAGCTCCTTGGCGTATTTTTTGTACTCCCCGCGATTTGCAATAACCTTCGGATCTGCGCAGAGCGCCTGAAGCGCCTGAAATCTTTTTAGTTTCTCTTCTAATTGCTCAAGCATTTTTGTTCATTTTATCCGTATCCGTATTTTCTTCCGGTTTTACCGCTGTCTTTTTTGGCTTAGGTTTTTGCCTCTTCTCGTATCTCTTCATGAATTTGTCCACCCTTCCAGCCGAATCAACAAGTTTTTGCTTGCCGGTGAAAAAGGGATGACACTGCGAACATATCTCAACGTGTATGTTCTGTTTGGTGCTCCGCGTATTTATCACCGCTCCGCAGGCGCAGACTATCGTAGAGTCCTTATATTCCGGATGTATCTTATCCTTCATCGCTTCCTCCTATTATTGCTGGTTTAGTGCCTTCAAAAAATCTTTGTTTGACTTTGTCTTTTTTAGTTTTCCGATCAAAAGCTCCATCGCTTCTACGGAATTCAGGTCGCTCAGGGCTTTTCTCATAAGCCATATCTTCTGCAATTCATCGTTTCCTACAAGCAGCTCTTCTTTGCGCGTATTGGACTTTTTAATATCGATCGCAGGGTAGACCCTTCGTTGGAAAAGAGTCCGGTCAAGCTGAAGTTCCATGTTGCCTGTCCCTTTAAATTCCTCGAATATGACTTCATCCATCCGAGAGCCGGTATCTACCAGAGCCGTAGCCATTATCGTAAGAGATCCACCCTCCTCGATATTACGCGCAGCTCCGAAAAACCTTTTTGGCTTGTGAAGAGCATTCGAATCCACGCCTCCGGAAAGGATCTTGCCGGAATGCGGCATAACCGCATTATAGGCGCGCGCGAGGCGCGTTATGGAGTCTAAGAGGATCACAACATCCCTTTTGTGCTCCACCAGCTTTTTCGCCTTCTCCAGAACCATCTCCGCTACCTGTATGTGCCGCTCCCCGGGCTCATCGAAAGTGGAACTTACAACCTCGCCTTTTACGGACCTGATCATGTCGGTAACTTCTTCGGGGCGCTCGTCTATCAACAGTACCATCAGAACCGCATCCGGGTAGTTTGTAGTAATGCTGTTTGCGATTTTCTGCAAGAGTACCGTTTTCCCACTATAGGGCGAGGCTACGATCATCCCGCGCTGCCCTTTTCCTATCGGCGTAAGGAGGTCCATGACTCTCATCGAGACCTCATCCGGTTTTGTCTCAAGAACAAATCGTTCGTTGGGATAAAGCGGGGTGAGGTTATCAAAAAGTATTTTGTCCTTCCCGCCCTCCGGATTTTCGAAATTTACCGCTTCAACTTTCAGTAGGGCAAAATATCTTTCCCCTTCTTTCGGAGGCCTAATCTGACCGCTTACGGTATCCCCTGTCTTTAGGTCGAATTTTCTAATTTGAGATGGTGAGACGTAGATATCGTCAGGGCACGGCAGGTAATTATAATCCGGGCTTCTGAGAAATCCAAAACCGTCCTGGAGGATTTCCAGCACGCCTTCCCCAAAAATAAGTCCTTCTTTTTCGGTTTTCGCCTGTAGGACCTTAAATATAAGATCCTGTTTCCTGAGGCCGGCTATACTGTTAATCTTCATGCCTTTGGCGACTTTATTTAACGCAGTCATGCTCATCTCTTTCAGGCTCTCAATGTTAATATTATCCACTGCTACCTCCTTGTTATTTCTTGCCATATTTTAACCACGGCCTTACGCGTGTTTTCTCTCGACTTATCGTTATTGATCACAAAATCGGCGTATTTTACTTTTTCCCGAAGCGGCATTTGCGCGGCCTGCCTTTTAATGGCCTCGCGTGGGGTAAGCCCCCGGGCCATCCCCCGCCGGATCCATTTTTGCCGCTTCGCGCGGACTACTACGACTGCGTCGACCGCCCTATGCAGGCCCACTTCTATGAGAAGCGGCGCATCTATGACAGTAACGGCTCTTTTGGATTTTCCGGATTCATCTTTTATTTTTTTTATTACCTTTGGATGGATTATGCGGCACAATTTCTGAAGTGCCCTTTTATTTGCAAATACGGCTCCCGCCAGTTTTTTCCTGCTTATTACCCCTTGCGTAAAAACTTTTTTCCCGAAATTATTACGAATAGCTTTTTTGATTTCCGCGTCCTTTTTATATAAGTCGCGCACAAGCTTGTCAGCGTCAATAACACGGGCACCCAAATCTTTGAAAAAGGACGCAACGGTTGATTTACCCGCACAAAGGCCGCCCGTTATGCCGATCCGTTTCATACCTCGACCTTTTCCATCTCAAGCCAGTTCTTGCCGGCTTTAAGGCTTATCCGCACAGGGACTTTGAGCTTCATCACGTGCTCCATGACGTCTTTGACAGCTCCTGCCAGCGCCATACGCGACTTCTCGTCAACCTCAAAAACCAACTCATCATGCACCTGCAGAATCATCTTCGCGTCAAACTTATCAAGCACGCCTCTTAGGTTTATCATGGCAAGCTTTATGAGATCCGCCGCGGAGCCCTGTATGGGCGTATTGATCGCGGTTCGCTCGGCGAAACTTCTCACCTGCGCGTTTTCGCTCTTTATTTCAGGAATATAACGGCGCCTTCCAAGAAGGGTCGTAACATACCCGTTTTTAGAGGCGAAATCGATCCGGCTTTGCAGATACTCTTTGATGCCGGGGTACCGCTCGAAATATGCGTCGATAAACTTGGCTGCCTCGCTTACGTCGATGCCGAGATCCCGGCTAAGGCCGTAGGCGCTCATCCCGTATACGATACCGAAATTTACCGTCTTTGCGGCGCTACGCATCTCCGGGGTCACGTCTTTTTCTTCCGCGCCGTATATCATGGACGCAGTAGCCTTGTGCACATCGCCTTCGCGCCGGAACGCATCGACAAGGCTCGTGTCACCCGAAAGGTGCGCAAGAATCCGGAGTTCTATCTGCGAATAATCGGCCGACAGTAAAATCTGCGATTTTCCTTCCGCGACAAAAGCCTTGCGGATTTTTTTGCCCATATCCGTTTTTATCGGTATATTCTGCAGGTTCGGGCCGCTCGACGAAAGCCGGCCGGTAGCAGTTACGGCCTGATTAAATGACGTGTGTATCCTGCCGGTGCGCTCGTTTATGAGCCCTGGCACATTATCTACATACGTTGACTTAAGTTTCGCGAGCTCCCGATACCGTAGAATCTCCTTCGGCAGCTCCCAATCCGCGGATAAAGTTCTCAGCACCTCTTCATCCGTAGAGGCGCCGGTCTTTGTCTTTTTTATTATCGGCATCTTTAGTTTCTCGAAAAAAATAACCTGAAGCTGCTTGGGGGACCTTATGTTGAATTCTTCACCGGCGAGTGAAAAAATCTTTTTTTCCAGTTTTTTTATTTCTTCTTCCATCTCGGCAGAAAGGGCGGCGAGGTATCCGGTGTCCACACTTACGCCGCACAACTCCATGCGCGCCAATACATCGACAAGGGGCATCTCTACGTCGCGGAATAAATCATACAGCCCCTTTTCTTTAAGTTTATTTTCCAGGATTTTCCGAAGTCCAAACGCCGCGTCGCTGTCCGCGCAGCAATAATCGCGCACCTTACCCACATCTACCTTATCCATGGTTATGGCCTTTTTGCCTTTTCCTATCAACTCCTCGATCGACCCCATTATTCGTCCGGTGTATTCAAACGAAATATCGTTCAGATTATGCGTAAAGCGCGAGGGGTTCAAAAGATAAGAAGCTATCATCGTATCAAACCCTATCCCCTTTACCGAGATGCCTTCATTCTTTAATATTAACGAGTCGTATTTTATATTCTGGCCTATTTTCTCAAGCGTTCCATCCTCAAATATGGGCCTTAGCGCGCCCAGGGCCTCATCCATCCGCATATCAGAAAGCGCGTTAAGCGGAACATAGCGCGCCGTACCCTCTTTCCAGCAAAATGAAACGCCTACGGGACGCGCCCGCATCGGATCATGGTGGGTTGTCTCAAAATCAAATGCAAAGGCTCCGGCGCGCCGGAGGGTTTTTACGAGCTCCTTGAGGCCCTTTTTGCAGTCAACTAGGGCATAATCACCCTTGCGCTCCTGTTTAGGCGCAACTTCCTTGAGCAGGTTCCTGAACTCCAGCTCCGCAAAAAGGCCGGCAAGCGCTTCCCTATCGAACTCCTCCGCGCGAAAGCCTTTAAAATCTGCTTCGATAGGAACCTCGCAATGTATCGTAGCAAGATCTTTGCTTAAAAGCGCAAGCTCCCGCGATTCATCTATTTTTTTTCGTCTGGATTCGCTTTTTATTTTATCTGAGTTTTTTAAGATGTCTTCCAGGCTGCCAAATTCGCGCATAAGCTCTCTTGCGGTTTTCTCCCCTATGCCGGGCACCCCGGGTATACTATCGGAGGCATCCCCCATAAGTGCCATAAGGTCTGTCATTTTACAAGGTTCTACGCCAAACCTCTCGCGCACCTCCTTTTCGCCGAGAACCAAACCGTCCTTGCTGGGATTATAAACCTTGGTGTGCGGCCCCACAAGCTGCAGCGCATCCTTGTCGCCGGTAACGAGAAATGTATCTATTCCTTCCGTTTCGGCTTTTTTTGCGAGCGTCCCCAATATGTCATCCGCCTCATAACCCTCTGCCTCATATATTGATATGCCATAAGCCCGTATCACTCGCTTAATATAGCCAAGCTGGCTTACCAGGTCATCCGGCATGGGTTTGCGCGTAATTTTATAGCCCGCGTACTTCTTATGCCGGAATGTAGGGCCCTTCAGATCGAACGCCACAGCAATTATATCGGGCGCCTCATCCTTTATAATCTTTCGTATCATAGTGATTACGCCATAGATAGCGCCCGTAGGCTGTCCCTTCGAATTTGAGAGGTGGCGTATAGCATAAAAAGCCCGATAACAGAACGAATTGCCGTCGATTAAAAAAAATCTTTTTTTATGCGCGCCGGGCATATTTATAAAACATCCGATTTTATTTCTCGATTAGTTTACTTAACCAGGTTGGTTTTTTTGTAATTTCGACCTAGCAGAATTTACAACAATGCCTTGTGCTCTGGCCACACCCTAACACATGCACACACGGCTGTCAAGCATTTTTCGCACCGCGACGCACCGAAATCCGCCTAAAACGGGCCTTGCATATCGCCCCTAAGTGAATATGAAAAATAGAATGATAAGCGTTATACCGGCGCAAGCGAGATAGAAATCATTGAAATAGAAAAAATCCCGGATCCTGTCCCGGTAAGATTCGGAATACTCGGCTTCGGGTAAAATCTTTATCTCTTCTCTTGGCGCGGATATAGGGGTGGTGCTCGCAATCCTGGCGCGAATCTCCTGCCGGATCGCCTCTACCTGTTCTCTCCGGAACCGTATAAATTTTCCACCGACCTTGTAAGCGGGAAGTTCACCGCTTGCAACGAGTTCCCGTATCTTTGTCCTGGGGATACCCAGGAGCGCAGCGACCTCTTTGACCGTTATGAGTTTTTCCGGCATGGTTTTATTACTTTTTTATCGAGATCCTTCACTCGCTTTCGCTCGTTCTGGATGAGCCCTCTAACATGAAAAACATCGAGGACTCATTTTATTCGTTCGCTGTTAAGCCAGTCTTCGATCTTTGCCTTCTCAAACCGCCATTTATTTCCATCTTTTTCTGCGGGAAGCTTGCCTGCGCTCGCCCATTCCACAACCACGGCTTTGTCGACTTCCAGAAACTGAGCCACTTCTTCGATGGTTAATGCCTCCGAAGGGCTTCCCCCGGGCTTCTCCTCAAGCATGTTACAGTAGCCTTCCATGATAGCCCCCGCAGCAACAGTCAGGGCCGGCGTCCTAATAGTTCCCACTACGCACGCGGGAGCAATCAAACTGAGATCCTTCTGCGCCGAAATGTCACCCGTAACCTTACCCGCGACGATAATGGACTCCCCTATTATATCGGCATTTACGATGGCCTGAGCGCCGATAGTAAGAATGCCTTTCGTCTGGAGCTTCCCTTCAAACCTGCCGTTAATTCTTAAGTTTACGGCATCCTTGAATGTGAGCGTACCTTGCATACTCGCGTCAACTTCTAAAACCTTCTCTTTCGGTTCTTCTTCTCGCCTTCTCCTCATAATTTTACCTCCACTTTTTATTCAACGCTTCGCCTAAACCGGCAACCATAGCGGCATTATCTACACACAATACCGGTGGCGGATAAAAAATTTGAACCTCCGATTTATCACACGCGCATTTAAGCTTCTCCCGCAACCGCATATTTGAAATAACACCGCCGCCCAGAAGAACGCTTTTTATTCCGAACTTTTTCGCGGCTCTCTTTATCCGCTCGGTAAGCACGTCAAACACGGCTTCCTGAAAAGACATAGCTATGCGCGCAATCTCTTTCCGATTCATTTTTTTCTTTTTGACATGGTAAAGAACCGCGGTCTTCACCCCGCTTAAGCTGAAGTCATATGAACCTTTGTCCAAATAAGCCCGCGGGAACTTAATCGGGGTCCCTCTTCTAAACCTTTTTGCGTATCTTTCTATTTTTGGGCCGCCAGGATATCCGATGCCCAGAATTTTCGCGACCTTATCAAAGGCCTCGCCCATGGCATCGTCTCGACTTCTTCCTATTATATCAAAATCTCTAAAAGATTTACAGATAAAAATGTTTGTGTGGCCGCCCGAAACAACGCACCCGATAAAGGGAAACCTTATTAAAGCGGCGTCTTTGCACAAAAAATTTGCGTATATGTGCGCGTGCAGGTGATTTATGTTTATAAGATCGATGTTTCTTGAATAGGAGAGCGCCCTGGCAAATGAAACCCCTGTCAAAAGGCAGCCCGGAAGGCCGGGCGCGCCTGTAACAGCAACCAAATCTATATCACCGAGAGTCTTCCCGGCCGCCCTTAACGCTTTCTTTGTTACGCGATTTATATATTCGATATGAAATCTGGAAGCGATTTCAGGAACCACCCCCCCGTATTTCGCATGCAGGGGAACGCTGGATGAAACTATGTTGGATAGAATTTTGCGCTTCTCTACAACAGCGCAAGCAGTTTCGTCACATGAAGTTTCGATGCCCAATGTCGCCATTTAGTATACCTTATTTTTACGAAAAAGCAACCCAAAAGTTCCGCTCGGCGGCTCTCGGCGCGTGTCTTCCCTGCTCAAACATCTCATATTTGCTCTTTACCCTGCTTGTAGAAAAGTATTCCGCGTAACATGTCTATCGCTGCCTGCATCTGGTTGTCGTAGATGATCTCTTCTTTCGTCACTTCTTTTTTCTTCTCTTTCTCTTCTTCCTTGCTTTCTATTTTATCGAACACATCGCCTGTTTTTTCGATTACTTTCTTTTCCTGCCTTAACTTTACCTCTACATCAGGTGTTATTCCGGTATTGCTTATACTGCGGCCTTTAGGCGTGTAATACGCTGCTGTAGTCAACCTCACCGCCGAGCCGTCCTTAAGGGGGATAATCGTCTGAACGGATCCTTTGCCAAAAGTCTTGGTGCCCAGTATTATCCCTCTTTGATTTTCCTGGATTGCGCCGGCAACGATCTCTGAAGCGCTCGCAGATCCTTTGTTAACAAGGACAACCATCGGAAAATCAGTAAAGCTCTGCTTTCCGGTAGATATATACACCTTGTTCTGGGCAGGCACCCTGCCTTTAAGGGAAACCACGACCTTTCCTTCAGGCAGAAAATTGTCCGAAACTGCATACGAGGCGTCCAGGAGGCCACCGGGGTTATTGCGTAAATCCAAGATCAGCGCCTCCATACCGTCTTTTTTTAAACCGGATATTTTTTTCGCAAGCTCCCGGCCCGTTCTCTCCTGAAATTCAATAAGTTTGATGTAGCCGATCGTCTTATCGATGATCCTTACGGTTTTTATGCTTTTCAATTTTATGATGCTTCGCACGATCGTAAAATCCAGAAGTTTTTCTTCGCCCTCACGCAAAACTGTAATGGTAACCTTTGTGTTCGGTTTTCCCCGCAATTTCTTTACGGCATCGGTGAGATTGAGGCCTCTGGTAAGTTTTCCTTCGATTTTGACAATTCTATCCCCTGCCTTGAGTCCGGCTTTTTCCGCGGGCGTTCCGTCAATCGGGGCGATAACAGTCAAAATACTGTCCCTAATGCCGATTTCGATGCCCAGGCCGCCAAATTCGCCTTTCGTATCTATCTCCATTTCTTTAAAATCGTCCGGGTCCATAAAATGGCTGTATCCGTCAAGAGAGGAAAGAAGCCCTTCGAGAGCGCCATAGACGAGTTTCTTCGGCTCAATCTCCTCGACGAAATCGGACTGGACAATTGTAATTGCGTCCGCGAAGAGTTCGACCTGTTCGTATAATTCCTTATCCGGGGCCCCGGATTCATCCGCTACGCACCGCATGTACACATATACAGAGCCGCAAATAACCAAAATGAGAGAGAGTCCGATCTTTAAAAATGACGATGCCGCTTTATTTTTCATTCTCCAACCTTTCTTTCAGGATTTTGTTTGCCTTCCCGGGATCAGCCTTTCCCTTGCTCTTTTTCATGACCTGTCCTACCAAAAACATTATCGCATTTGTTTTTCCATTTTTGTAGTCCGTGGCGGACTTTTCGTTTTCCCGAAGCACCTCGCGAACAATAGAGACAAGTTCACCGGAATCCTTTATCTGCCCGAGCCCCTTCCGGCGCACTATTTCCTCCGGATCTCCGCCTGAATCAAAAACATCTATGAGAACCTGTTTTGCGGCCGAGCCTGTAATCTCCTTCTGCTGGATCAATTTAATAAGCCCGGCTAGGTGCGCCGGTGTGACGCGCGTCTTTCCGATCGCAACGTGCCGTTCATTCAAGGCGGATGTTATGTCGCCTAAAAGCCAATTTGCAATTTCCTTGGGGCTATTGAGGATCTTTACCGTCTTTTCGAAAAAATTCGCTATATCCGCATCTCGCGTCAATCCCGTAGCATCATATTCGCCGAGGGAATATTCGGAAGCAAACCGTTTTTTCTTTGCCTTCGGAAGCTCCGGTATCGTATGCCTTATCTTTTCTATTTCTTCGTCGCTTGCCACAAACGGTATAAGATCCGGCTCCGGAAAATAACGATAGTCGTGGCTTTCCTCCTTTACCCTCATTGATATCGTGATCCTTTTCTTCTCGTTCCAGAGACGGGTTTCCTGAACCACTTTTTTCCTTTTTTTTAAGAGCTCGATCTGCCTTTCGGATTCATAGGCCAACGCATCCCTTACGGCCTTAAACGAGTTCATATTTTTAAGCTCTGCCTTGACGCCCAAAGACCTCTCGCCCTCGGGCCTCACTGATATATTCGCATCGCACCTTAAGCTTCCCTCTTCCATATTGCAATCCGAAACCTCTATATATTCCAGAATCGCTTTAAGATTCTCGAGGTAAAGGCTTGCCTCTTCCGGCGAACGGATATCGGGTTCGCTGACTATCTCCAGAAGCGGGGTACCGGCCCGATTAAGATCCACGTAGCTCGCTTGTGCCTCTCTCGTATGAATAAGTTTTCCCGCATCCTCTTCAAGATGCACCCGCGTTATGCCGATTTCTTTTCTTACCCCTTTATTTTCGATTTCCAGATGCCCCCTGAAGGCAAAAGGTAGATCATATTGTGATATCTGGAAATTTTTGGGTAAATCGGGATAGTAATAATTTTTCCTGTCAAATTTTATAAGCTTTTGTATTTCGCAATCCAGCGCGAGCGCGGCTTTCAACGCAAAGCGGAACGCTTTTTCATTCAGGACCGGAAGCGCTCCGGGCAGACCCAGGCAGACAGGGCAGGTAGAACTATTCGGCGGCAGGCCGAATTTCGCCCTGCATCCGCAAAAAGCCTTAGTTTCCGTCAAAAGCTGCGTGTGGACCTCAAGCCCTATAACTGTTTCGTATCGTTTCATGATTAAATGTTGTATTTCCTGCTTACAGCTTATAGCTTATAACTTAAAGCTGTTATAATTTCGGTTTCCTCTTAGAAAATGCCGTATTCTGCTCAAACGTATACGCAACCCTGATCAGGCTTTCTTCGTCAAACGCCTTGCCGAGAAACTGCAGGCCTATCGGTAAACCCGATTCGGTGAAACCGCACGGAACGGATATGCCGGGAATGCCGGCAAGATTGGCTGGTATCGTAAAAATGTCCGACAGGTACATGCTAAGCGGGTCATCTATCTTCTCCCCGATTTTGAAAGCCGCAGTCGGCGTTGTCGGTGTCAGGATAACGTCGCATTTTTTAAAAGCCTCTTTGAAATCATTCTTTATCAGGGTCCTCGTCCTCATCGCTTTCAGGTAATACGCTTCGTAGTACCCGCTTGAGAGCGAATATGTCCCGAGAAGGATTCTTCTTTTAGCTTCACTCCCGAAACCTTTGGTGCGCGTTTCTATGTACATATCTATCATACTTTTCGCATCTTCGCGCAATCCATACTGGTCCCCGTCAAAACGCGCAAGATTGGAGCTCGCCTCCGCCGGCGCGATTATATAGTAACAGCTTACGGCGTATTCCGTATGCGGCAGGCTTACATCAATAAGTTCCGCGCCGAGATCCCGCAATATATTTTTGGCAGCTTCAATTTTATCCGCCACTTCCCTATCCAGACCATTCGATGGAAAATATTCTTTGGGAATGCCAAGCTTCATATTTTTAATAGTTTTTTCCAGTGATTTTGTAAAATCCGGAACCGGGAGACTTGCGGACGTTGAATCCATTTCATCATAACCGGAAATTACGTTAAGAAGAGACGCGCAATCGCTTACATTGCCCGTAATGGGGCCTATCTGGTCGAGGCTCGAAGCAAAAGCAATCAGGCCATAACGCGAGACCCTGCCGTAAGTGGGTTTCATACCGCAGACGCCGCAAAGTGCCGCCGGTTGCCTTATAGAGCCGCCTGTATCAGACCCCAAAGCCATCGGCACCTCACCCGAGGCTACTGCCGCAGCACTCCCGCCACTTGAGCCGCCGGGTATCCGCTCCAGATCCCACGGGTTTCTGGTAGGCCCATAACACGACGTCTCGCACGAAGAGCCAAAGGCAAACTCGTCCATATTGGACTTCCCCATCAAAATAAAGCCGGCTTTTCTAATCTTCGTGATAACAGTAGCATCATACGGAGGCTTAAAACCCTTGAGTATCCTGGAGGCGCAGGTCGTAGGCTCGTCCCTTACGCAAATATTATCTTTTATAACAATCGGCGTCCCGGAGGCTACGCCACCGGAGAGCGAGGCGGCTTCTTCGGAGCCCTGAACCTTTTCCTTGTCGATATAGATAATGGCGTTCAGCTTTTTATTTACATCCCTTATGCGGTCTAGGCAGGCCTTCACCGTATCTCTTAAGTTTTTCTTCATGCTATCCGATTATTCTGGGAACGCGGAAAAAATCACCCTTACGATCAGGAGCATTTTTGAGCGCCTCCTCCGGCGTAAGCGACTTTCGGGCAACGTCTTTTCTAAAAACATTCTTGAGATTCTCCAGAGGGTGGTTTGTAGGCGGGATATCCTTTGAATCAACGAGATCAATCTTCCGTATGTATTCCAATATGGACTCGAGCTGCTTCTTGTATTTAGTAACCTCTCTATCCGAAAGGGCAATACGCGAGAGCCTAGCCACATTACGCGTCATTTTCTCGTCAATAATTTTTCGTTTCGCCATACTGCGTTAAATTACCATATATACCCCCTGTTGTCAATCCCATACGTTTGTTAGGCGGGCGAAGTCTTTGAGGGAGAGGGTTTCGGGGCGTGAATTTGGGTTGATTTTGGCGGACTTAAGGAAAGCTAATGTTGCGGTTTTTTTTAGGTTTTCGTCGGTCAAGGAATTTGCTATGGTTTTTCGCCTCTGGCTGTAGGCTTTTTTGATTATTCGGAACATGCGTGCTTCGTCTTTTACGCTTACCGGGTTCGTTTTGCGCATGCCAAGCTTGAGAAATGCGGATTCGACTTCCGGAGCGGGATAAAATGAATTTTTTGAGATCTTGAAAAGGATTTCCGGCCGGGTGTAATATTGAACATACAGGCTAAGTCTCCCGGTTTCCTTTGAACCCGGCCCTGCTACGATTCTTTCCGCCACCTCTTTTTGCACTACGAGATAAATCGTCTCTATGGCGGCCCTCTTGTCTATGAGTTTTTCAATTATGGGGCTGGTGATGTAATAAGGGAGATTTCCGTAAACAACCATTTTTTTGCCACGGACTCTCCCCGCTATGTCAAAGTCCAGAAAGTCCTGTTCTAAAAGCTCGACATTGCTCGGCAGCCTCAAAGCCTCTTTGAGAATTCGGACTATAGTTCTATCCTTTTCTATCGCAAAAACCTTCCCCGCGATTTCAGCGAGGCTGCGCGTAAGCTCACCGAAACCGGCACCGATCTCGATAACTGTGTCGCCCGAATTCAGGCCCAGGTTCGCAAGAATCTTCTCCTCGATATTTTTATCGATAAGAAAGTTCTGCCCCAGCCTCTTAACCGGCCGGAACCCGTATTCATTCCAAAGGTTCAGCAATTCCGTTTTTGTTAACATACTTTTTTTAGGTCACGCCAGTCGCACAGCGAGCTTTATCGCCTCGATCATTGACGAAGGGTCTGCTGTGCCCTTTCCTGCAATGTCAAATCCTGTGCCGTGATCTGGGGAGGTCCGGATGAACGGAAGTCCTATCGTAAGATTTACGCCCCTCTCAAACGCAACCATTTTCAGTGGTATCAATCCCTGGTCGTGATACATGCAGACTACAGCGTCGAATTCTTTGCGGTAGGCCTTATAGAAAAGCGTATCCGCCGGAAAGGGCCCGGATATTCCTTTTATTCGTTTGTTGAGATACGCTACGGCAGGCCGTATAACTCTGCCTTCTTCCTTTCCCAAAAGCCCGCTTTCACCGGCGTGTGGATTAAGAGAAGCGATACCGATTTTCGGGTAGCGTATTCTAAAAAATTTTTTTAGTGCATAATGGGTATTTTCTGCTGCCGTGATGATCTTCTCTTTTGACAGCTCTCTCACGGCTTCTCCGAGCGGTAAATGCCGCGTTGCGAGGCTTACCTTCAAGGGCCCGCCTGTAAGCATCATGGTTATTTTTTTATATCCCGTAATGTCCGAAAAAAGCTCCGTATGGCCACTCCATTTATATCCTGCATTATTTATGGCCGCCTTATTTATGGGAGCGGTAACGATCGATGCTCTCCGGTCGCTCTTTACGATTACGATAGCGCGCAAAATATATTCTATCGACGCCTTGCCACTTAAGCGGTCTGCGTTATTCGATCGGAACTTTTTTTTGGCGGGGCGGGAAAAGTTATTTAAATCGATGAAATTAGCCGCACGCCCTACGGGTCTGATCAAAGAATCCGCGTCTATTTTTAACGCGCGCGCAACGTTCTGAAAAACCTCGTAGTCACCGATTACAAGCGGAATAAATTTTTTTGTGCGGGGAAGTTTTCGGAGCGCCTTTAATATTACCTCGGGGCCGATTCCTCTCGGGTCGCCACCGGTTATAACGACTAATTTCTTATCTGAATGCGATGTAGGCATTTTCTTTTAGCCTGGCAATCAGATGTCCGAGTTTCACTTGCCTTTTCCTGCTGACTAAGGACTGCTCGATTCCTTCTTTTTCTTCTGCAAAGCTCTTTGTGCTTTCTTCTACCCTGTCCTCTACCCTGAACAAATGAAATCCAAGCTTCGTCTCTAAAATACCCGAAATCTCGCCTACTTGCATATCAAACACAAGCGTGTCCATCCTTGCGATAAGCTGCCCCCTTTTGACCCAGGCCATATCGCCGCCTTTATCAGCATAAGGCCCATCGGAATACTGTCTTGCCAAAAGTCCGAAATCGCTTCCTTCTCTTAGCCTGTATAGAATCTTTTGCGCCACCTTCAGAGCTTCGTCTCTCGTGCGATCTTTGCTTGTCTTAACGAGTATGGCCCGGAGCTTCACCTTAAGCGGCTCTTTGAACTCAGATTTATGGGTTTTGTAGTAATCCAGGATTTCAGTCGGCGAAACCGAAATCTTCCCCATAACTTCTGAATTGATAAGCTTCTCTATCCTGAGCCATTCCTTGAATCGTTTTTTTAATTCACTCAAACGCAGGTTCTCCTGTATCAGGCTAATTTCAAACTCTTCCTCGCTGGAAAAGCGCCTCCTTACCTCCCTAACCTTAGCCTCTATCTCATCGTCGGTGGCTTCGATTTTCCGCCTTTTCGCTTCGCCGAGGAGGATTTTATCGTCGACAAGCCTCTCAATCACACTACGCCTGGCCGTGTCAATTCTTTCTGCGAGTTCCTGCCCGCTATAAATATTTCTATGCTTCGCGTAGATCGGCAAAAGTATTTTGTCGACTTCGCTCTGCGTGATAACATAGTCGTTAACAATAACGACTATCTTATCTATAACTTCGGCATGCGTGTCGGGAACGCAACAACGAAAAAGTAGATATACCGTAAGACATAAAAATTTTGTTTTTTTCAGCATGGTTATATCAATTTTCTTCGGGATTTTCGCCGGGAGATATGCTTTCTAAGAGGTTCGCATTAACGGTAATTTGTGCGTTTTCTTTAAGCCTTGAAACAAGTTTATTGAAGCGGATTTTCTTTTTAAGCCTTGACAGGGCTTGCTCAATGGAATCGCGCACTTCGACAAGCTCTTTTGCTTCGGGCTTCGTGCGTTCCGTGAGCTTAATAATGTGATACCCGAACTTCGTCTTTACTACCCCGGATATTTCATCGACTTTCATGTCAAAACAGGCATCTTCGAATTCCGGCACCAATTGAGTTCTGGTAAAATAACCTATGTCGCCACCCGCCTCGGAAGTAGGGTCTATGGAGCGAGCGCGTGCAAGGTCTTCAAAATTCTTGCCGCTTGAAAGCTCCGCCAAAATGCTGTCCGCCTCTTCCTGGGACCTGACCAAAATATGAGATGCGCGCAGTGACTCTTGAGTCGCAAACCTGTATTTATTTGCGCTGTAATAGTCCTTTATCTCGGCCTCATCCACCACAACCTTGTCCTCGACCTCATCCTTCAAAAGGCGAGCCATTACAATCTTTTTTTTCGCTTCCTTAAAAAGACGCCGGACTTCCTCTTTTTGGTCCAACTTTTTTGCCATGGCCTCGTTAAACAGAAGCCGGTCTACAATGAGTTCGTCAAGAAACACCCTCTGGTTCTTGCTGACAACGTCCTGATATCGCGCAGGCAATTTGGATATTATCTCGTTGAATTCGCCCAGTGTAATCTCCTCGATCTCATTGATGGTAGCCAAGACTTTCTCATTGTTGCGTTTCGCACATCCGTTATTCAAAGCCAATACAAAAACTATTCCAACGAAAATATGTACCATTTTTATATTCATAGCCTCTTTTACCTCTATATTGTGGTATATATTAGCACGGATGCACCCCACGCGCAAGTCTAAAGACCGTCCCCTTGTTTTGGTTTTAGAGCTTCTATTGAGTCTCGGAGCAGCCTGCAATACAAGTCGAACCCTATGCTATCTATGTAGCCGTGCTGTTCCATGCCCAGAAGGTTTCCTGCGCCCCTAATTTGCAGGTCTTGCATGGCTATTTTGAAGCCTGAACCCAATTCCTGGTATTTTTTTATGGTGCTGAGCCTTCTTTGAACGTCTCCGGTCAGGGTCCCCATGTTCCCGACAATCAGGTAGCACCACGCCCGGCGATTGAACCGGCCTACCCTGCCGCGTAGCTGGTAAAGGCCTGCCAGGCCGAACCTGTCTGCATTATTAATAAAAATGGTATTCGCATTTGGTATGTCTATTCCCGATTCGATAATCGTGGTGCAAACTAAAATATCGATATTCCCTTTTATAAACTCGCCCATTGTGCTTTCCAGGTTCTTTTCGTTCATCTGGCCGTGAGCTACCGCAATCCTTGATTCCGGGGACATCCTTTTTATCCGCTCGCATATCTTCTCGATGTCCTCCACCCTATTGTGGACAAAATAAATTTGCCCGCGCCTTTTTATTTCCTTTTTTATGGCCTCGCGTATAACGCGGGTATCGAATTCCGTAATATGCGTTTTCACCGGAAGGCGCTCCAAAGGAGGGGTATCGATTACGGATATATCCCGGCCTCCCATAAGGGCCATGTAAAGCGTGCGCGGGATGGGCGTGGCAGTCAGAGTAAGAACATCCACTAAGAGCCTTAGCTTTTTAAGCCGCTCTTTATGCTTTACGCCGAAGCGCTGTTCTTCATCTATTATAACCAGTCCCAGGTCCTTAAAACGGACGTCTCCCGAAAGAAGCCTGTGCGTTCCTATTATAATATCAACCTTGCCGGTTTCAAGCTCATCGAGAATTTTCCTCTGCTCTCCCCTTGTCTTAAACCTGGAGAGCATCTCGACGTTCACGGGAAAATCCTTTACGCGGCGCGTAAAGGTTATGTAGTGCTGTTCGGCCAGAATCGTTGTCGGCACCAATACTGCCACCTGCTTATTGTCCATAACGGCCTTAAAAGCTGCCCGAAGCGCTACCTCTGTCTTTCCGTATCCCACGTCACCGCAAAGAAGGCGGTCCATCGGCCTTGATTTCTCCATATCGTTTTTTAATTCCAGAGTCGTCTTGAGCTGGTCTTTTGTTTCTTTATACGGAAAGGATTCCTCGAGGATGCGCTGCCAATCCGTATCCTTCGAATACGCAAATCCGGCGAGCGTGTTTCGTTTGGCCTGAACATCCAAAATATCAAATGCTGCCTTCGCCGCATTTTTTTTGGCGCGCGCCTTTGTCTTCGCCCACATACGACTCGCCATTTTGTATAACTTTGGCGGCCTTTTCGCAAGCGCAATATACTTCTGGACTTTGTTCAGGTCCTCAAATGGGACATACAACTTATCCTTATCCTTGTATTCTATTACCAGGTGATCCAGAAACCCGGCCTTCGTCTCTAAACGCTCCAGGCCAAGATACCTACCGATACCATAATCAACATGAACAACGTAATCATGCGGTTCGATGTCAACAAATGTGTCGATAGGGTCCGTTTCCTTATGAATTTTTGAAGGACGATACCGGCGTTTGCGAAGCATCCCTTTGATCGGCAGGACAAAAACCATTTGATGAGCGGATATCGCCTTGTACGTGGTTATATCGATTGTTTTTATCGCAGACACCAGATCATTGGAAAGTTCGACGCGTATGGGATATTCGAATGTGGCAGGGAATATGAAGAGATTTTCGCCTTTAACGCTGAAATCACCTTCTTCGGCAATCCCGTTTACCCGCGTGTATCCAAACCGGGTAAGCGTCCGGTACGTATCTTCAAGGTCAATTACCTGAGCTTTGTAAATCTTGAGCGCTTCAAACATGCTAATCCTCGGAAGCTCTCCTTCTTTACATCCGTTCCGGGAAAGATATGCCCAGCAGGCGCAAGCCGTTTGCTAAAACGATTTTGATGCCCTTTACCAGTTCGAGCCTGGCTCTGGTTAACGCAAGATCGTCCTCCAAAACAACCCTGTGCTTAGTATAAAAGCTATGAAATGCCTTGGCTAATTCATTGAGAAACTCGATTATCTTATAGGGTTCAAGCATTTTTGCACTTACCCCTACGGCATGCGAAAACTGATAGAGCGTCCGTAAAAGATTTATTTCTTCCGGTTGGGCCAAACGGCTCGCATCAAAGGGCGTCGAGGCCAATTTTGCGCCAAGTTTTTTGCTGAATTCTAAAATAGAGGCTATGCGCGCGTGAGCGTATTGAATGTAATAAACCGGGTTATCAAGCGAGCTCTCTTTGGCCACCTCCAGGTCAAAATCAAGATGGCTGTCAAGTTTGCGCATTAAAAAGAAAAATTTGGCAACATCGCGCCCGACTTCGTCAATTACCTCCCGCAACGTAATAAATTCGCCCTTGCGCGTAGACATTGAAAGAACCGTCCCGCCGCGAAGTAAAGTGGCAAGCTGCACAATGCGTATAGAGAGGTTTTCTTTATCGTAGCCGAAGGCCTCCATCGAACCTCGAAGCCTGCGTATATATCCGTGGTGGTCAGGGCCCCATATGTCGATCAGCTTTTTGAATTTCCGCTTGTATTTGTCAAGGTGGTACGCTATGTCAGGCGCAAGGTATGTGAACGCTCCGTCCGATTTTATCACAACCCTGTCTTTTTCATCCCCGAATGCCTTTGAATTAAACCATGTAGCGCCGTCTTTCGTATAAATGTAGCCTTTAGCCTTTAGTTTGTCTAAAACCGTTTTTACATGGCTCCCTGAAAGCTTCCGTTGGCTAAACCACGTATCAAACGAAACGCCGAATTTTTCAAGGTCTTCTTTTATTGTTTTCAATATCGCCAGAACGCCGAATTCCGATATAAACCCTATGTTGTCTTGAGTGTCTTTAAGGAGTTTTTTTTCGAATTTTTTATTGAAATCTCCGGCAAGTTTCTTTATATATTCGCCGCGGTAACCGTTTTCGGGAAATTCGCATTTTAGGCCGTTTAAGGCGAGGTAGTGAGTGTATATGGAGCGGCCGAGAAGCTCTATCTGATTACCGACATCGTTAATAAAATACTCGCGCGTAACCTTATACCCGGAAAACTCCAGTATCCGCGCAAGCGCATCTCCGACCGCTGCCTGTCGCCCGTGCGCAACCGTAAGCGGGCCGGTAGGGTTTGCGCTTACAAATTCAATATTGACCTTTTCCCCCTTGCCGATCCGGCTTTTTCCGAAAGCCTCTTTTTCTTTACAAATTTCGGATAAAACCGAATAGAGAAATTCGCTCTTTAATCGGAAGTTTATAAAACCGGGCGGCGATATATCGACTTTGCTTATGACGCGCGCTAAGCTGCCTTTTTTGAGGCGCTCTTTCAGTTCATCTTTTATTGAACTTGCGAGTTTAATACTGGGTAAGGAAAAGCTTTTAGCCAGGCGCATTGCTATATTGGAAGTAAGATCCCCGTGCTTCGGGTCTTTTGGCGGTTCCAGTTCGATTTTAAGCGAGGGAGGCAGATTTTTAGAAGGGGTCCTTGATGTTAAGGCCTCTAAGGCGCATACGAGGGCCTCTATCAGATTCTTTTGGACTTGACTTGCGTGCATTGTGCGCTAAAACACTCCTTGGGTGCGTCGCGCCAGAGCCTTTCCAGGTTATAAAACTCCCGCATTTTTTCATAAAACACATGCGCCACGACATCGCCGTAGTCGACGAGCACCCAAAGAGCTTCCCGTTCTCCTTCGATGTGCTCATCCCTTATGTCATACTTGCGCAGCGCCTCTTCAATGCCCTCTGCGATGGCCTGGACTCTCTTCGTGGAATAGGCGCTGCAAATCACGAAATATTCCGTAAAATTGGAAACCGCCCTCATATCCATAATGACAACGTTCTCTGCCTTATTATCGAGGGCGGCCCCACACAAGAGTCTTGCTTTTTCTAACGCTTCTATATTAAACTCGCTTTAATTATGCTCCGGCCTTTGCTGCGGCGTCTTTCGAAACAACCCTCCAGCATTCATAGCTTCCTGTGGGTGACTTGGTAACAGCAAAAAAGCGGCCCTTTCTCTTTTCGATCCTGTAATCCGAAGTTTTGAACTTCTTCTTCGACTTTACGTCAAAAAATTCCAACTCTGTCATGAGAACACCTCCTTTTGTGTATAACCTTAATTCGCCACAAGTGTAGCACATATTCGATACGAATTCAAGCCGAATGTAAAGCTTTTTGTAATAAGCGAAGAGTTACGTTTACACCCCTCCAGTTCAGCAGGGAAGCCCACCTGCCGGTAGGGAGGCCTTGTACTTGGCGCGCGAATTTTGGCTTCAGCTAACCCATCCGGGAGAATACACAAAAATAGGAAACTCTGTATGATTCTCCTGTCTGGGTGGATCTTCAGCCAAAATTTTCGCAATGCG
>JAMXCZ010000020.1 GCA_024542975.1 Candidatus Omnitrophota bacterium
GTATTTCTTGCCACGTCAGCGATACACATGAAATACAAGCTCAAAAAAGCCGAAAGTGAAATTCTTAGGGCTTCTGTGTGGGCTGTAAAATACGCAAAACGGAAGATCAAAGATATAGAATTTTCTCCGGAGGATGCCTCGCGCACGGATAAAAAATTTCTATACAAAGTGCTGGAGGCTGTAATAGATGCCGGCGCTACAACGGTCAATATTCCGGACACGGTAGGTTATTCTACCACGTATGAATTCGGATCGATCATAAAAGGCATAAAAGAGAATGTGCCAAATATACATAAGGCGACGATAAGCGTCCATTGCCATAATGACCTTGGCCTCGGTGTCAGCAATTCGTTGGCTGCCGTGTTAAACGGGGCCCGCCAGGTGGAATGCACCATTAACGGTATCGGCGAAAGGGCGGGGAACGCCTCCCTGGAGGAGATCGTTATGTCTCTTGCGACGCGGAAAGATATTTTTAATTTCACAACCGGCATCAAAACAAAGAAAATTTATAATACTTCGCGCCTTGTAAGCCGTCTTACCGGTATTCCGGTGCAGCCCAACAAGGCTGTGGTGGGCAAAAACGCTTTTGCGCACGAAGCCGGCATACACCAGGACGGGCTTCTTAAGGAGCGCGCGACCTATGAGATCATGAAGCCCGAAGACGTAGGCTTCGGGGAGACAAAACTTGTTCTCGGCAAACATTCGGGCAGGCATGCCCTGAAGGCGCGCTTAAAAAAACTCGGATATACGCTTGATGACAAGAAGATAAGCCGCGCTTTCTCGAGATTTAAAAAACTGGCGGACAAGAAAAAAGAAATTTTCGATGAAGACCTCGCAACTATAGTGGAAGATGAGATCGGCTCTGTAACAGGCGTCTATCAGCTGGAGAGTTTCTACATAATGAGCGGGAACAAGGTTGTGCCCAGCGCGACAGTCGTTCTTAAGCGCGAAGGCAAGAGGCCTTCGGCCAATTCTACGGGAGATGGCCCGGTTGACGCGTGTTTTAAGGCCATTGAAAAAATAATAGACATGAAACCGCGCCTCGTAAATTACAACCTTAACGCCGTAACGGCGGGGAAAGACGCTCTCGGCGAAGTAACGGTCAGGATGAAGGTAAAGTCCCGCGAGGTGAGAGGCCGGGGCGCAAGCACGGACGTCATTGAAGCAAGTATCCTTGCGTATCTAAACGCGCTGAACAAGTTAAGGGCATGAAGACATACGGGCTTTTAGGTGAAACAATCGGCTATTCACTCTCGCACCACATGCATAACGCGGCCTTTAGCGAATTAGGCCTTGAAGCCGAGTACAAGATCTTTGATATTCCCGAAAGCGGACTCGGCGATTTTTTTTCGCGCGTAAAAGCCGGAACAATTTCCGGCTGCAACGTAACGATACCCTACAAAGAAAGGGCGCTCGCGTTTATTGAGAGCCTTAGCCCGGCTGTTCGCGCTATCGGCGCGCTTAATACGATTGTCCGGGAAGACGGGAAAGTCGTAGGGCACAACACAGACTACCACGGGTTTGTCAAGTCGCTCAGGGGCCGGGCTTCGGGTGACCTCGGTTTTGAACCGGAAGAAAAGAGTGCCTTTGTTTTCGGCGCCGGAGGGGCCGCAAAAGCGGTTGTCTATTCACTGCTTATTCTGGGCGCCAAAAAAATTGCAATTGCCGACATGGATATAAAGAAAGCAGAAACCCTCGCTGCGTCCGTAGTGGAAAAACAAAAAGGCAATGCATTGATCACCGTAGTGCAGGATGAGGCGCAGTATGATGAATTCATATCAAGGTCGGATCTTCTTGTAAATGCAACCCCCTGCGGGATAAGTAAGGGCGATGCCCCTCTTTTTGACTATAAATTTATTGACAAAACCCTTGCTGTATTTGACCTGATCTATGCGAAAGACACGCCCCTCGTAATGGAGGCGAAATTGCGGGGTGCGAAAGTAATAAACGGCTTGAATATGCTCCTTTACCAGGCCGCGCGATCGTTTGAACTCTGGACGGGAAATGAGGCGCCGCTTGATGCAATGCGGAAAGCGCTTTCGGATAACATAACGAAATGATGATCTTTTTGTTTTTTACATTTGGCCTCATAACGGGCAGCCTCATGAATGTGTGCATTTACAGGCTGCCGCGGAAAGAATCGATCATTTCACCGCGGTCTCACTGCACCCGTTGCGGGAAAAACATACCGTGGTATGATAATATCCCGCTTTTAAGCTTTATGCTCCTTAAGGGCAGGTGTAGGTTTTGCAAAAAGAGGATATCTTTTGTTTACCCCACGGTGGAAATCCTGTCAGGCTCCATATGCGCTCTTTTGTTTTTACGTTTCGGATTAACGCCTGATTTTTTTATTCTTTGGTTTTTTACGAGCGCCCTTATTGTAGTTTCTTTCATAGATTTGAGGATCCGCGAGATACCGGATGAGATTACCCTCTCCGGGATCGCGCTTGGCCTTGCGCTTTCTACGCTCTACCCCGGGCTTTTGGGTGAATCTGCGCGGCTTCCTGCGTTTCTCAATTCATTTCTCGGCGTCGTAGCCGGCGGTGGCAGCATTTACGCCCTGGGATTCTTGGGCGAATTTATTTTTAAAAAGGAGGCAATGGGAGGCGGAGATGTCAAGCTCCTGGCGATGATAGGCGCATTTTTGGGCTGGAAATTAACGATATTTACATTTTTTCTGGCGCCGGTTTTCGGTTCTATCGTAGGCATAATAATGAAAGTGAAAAACGGGGAAGACATAATCCCATACGGCCCGCATCTTTCTCTTGCAGCCATTGTAGCGCTTTTTTACGGGGATGAAATTTTACATAAAGTTTTCCTGATATAATACCGAAAGGAGCCTATCATGCATATACGCTATTTGACCGCGGGCGAGTCGCACGGAAAAGCGCTTGTTTCGATAATAGAAGGCATACCGAACGGCTTGAGGCTTGATACGGGGCTCATCGATCGCGAACTCAAAAAACGCATGAAGGGGTACGGCCGCGGGAAGAGAATGCTTATCGAAAACGACAAAGCTGAGATTCTGTCCGGCACAAGAAAAGGGAAAACTCTGGGCAGCCCCATCGCCATTCTCATAAAAAACAAGGACTATAGGATAGAGGCACTTTCGGCAATTACCTCACCGCGCCCCGGGCATGCGGATCTGGCGGGTGTTCTTAAATTTGAGGAGACGGACATAAGAAACATTCTGGAAAGGGCGTCGGCGCGCGAAACCGCTTCAAGAGTCGCCACGGGCGCGATTGCCAGGATTCTACTCGGTAATTTCGGCATAGAGATTTTAAGCCATGTAACCGCGATAGGCGGCGTAAAGGCGGAAGGAGAAAAGCTTTCGTTTAAGGGCATAAAGGGTACTCTTGAAAAATCCCCCGTAAGATGCCGAGACTTACGCGCCTCGCGCCTTATGTGCCGGGAAATAGACAAAGCGAAGGCTCGGGGCGACACTCTGGGCGGGGTTTTCGAGGTGGTCGCATGCGGCGTGCCCGTCGGCCTTGGCAGTTACACGCAGTGGGACAAACGGCTTGATGCGGCACTTGCCCGGGCGGTTATGTCGATTCCTGGTGTCAAAGGCGTGGAAGTCGGAAGCGGATTTTGCGCTGCCTGCGAGCCGGGAAGCCGCGTGCATGACGAGATTTTGTTCAACGGAAAACTTAAGAAATTCTCTAGAAGGACGAACAATGCAGGCGGGATCGAGGGCGGCATATCAAACGGTGAAAACATCGTCCTTCGCGCTGCCATGAAACCCATAGCGACGCTTTCAAAACCGCTTGCATCCGTCAACATAAAGAGCAAAAAAACCACAAAAGCCGCGGTAGAGAGAGCGGATGTGTGTGTTGTGCCTTCAGCCGGAGTCATCGCCGAGGCCGTCTTAGCCATAGAGATTGCCTGCGCTTTCACGGAGAAGTTCGGAGGTGATTCTTTGCCTGAGATGAAACGCAACTACGAAGGTTATATCAAACGGCTGCGAAAACGCTAAAGAAAATGAAAAACATTGTCCTCGTTGGTTTCATGGGCACCGGCAAGACCACGATCGCGAAGGCGCTCGCAAGAAAACTAGATATGGAGTATGTAAGCACCGACAGGCTTATTGAGGAGAAGGAGCGAGCGACGATATCGGAAATTTTTTCTAAAAAAGGCGAAAAATATTTCCGGAAGACGGAAAAGGACATTATAAAAGATGCCTCATGCATGGAAAATATCGTGCTCGATGCCGGCGGAGGCGTTGTCATAGATCCCGAGAATATCGAGTGCCTTAAGAAAAAGGGTATAGTTATTTCTTTATGGGCGGAACCGGAGGTAATCCTGGAGAGAACAAAAAAATATACCAACCGGCCCCTTCTCAATGTAGAGGATCCCCTCGCGCGGATTAAGGAATTGCTTGCCGAGCGAAAACCATTTTATGACAGAGCGGATTACCATGTAAATACCTCGAGGGCATCGAAGGAGGAGCTCACAAGAGCAATAGAAAGGATGACGCGCGATGCATAGGCAGAACATCAGGGAAATCAACGGTTTTCTCAAAGGGTATAAGCACGTTTCGGAAATGGCCGGCGAAGCCATATTTATACACAGCACTCACGGAAATATTTTTGACGTAAATACCATCGCAGAGAAACTTACGGGATACAAAAGAAATGAACTTTTGACGATGAACGTGCGCCAGATGCATACAAGGCCCGGACAGAAAGTGGCTTCCAGGGCACTCGACATGATTGACCGGACAGAGATCAAAGTGGATTTTGACTCACACATTAAAAGAAAAGACGGTAAGATAATAGACGTGCGCATAATAGGCAACAAATTTAAGTTCAAAGAGGATTTTTTTGTAATAGGGCTCGTAAAAGACACAACACCCTACGAAAAAAACTTAAAAAGAAAGCCCGAATCAGGCGTCGTGCGCAATGTCCGAGCGAGGAGTTTCTTAAACCCATTGGGCAAGGTGTATGTCGAGCCCATTCAGGTTCTGGTGGAGCTCGCCGAATCGCGTGACTTTTATACGATGGAGCACTCCGCAAAGGTCGCAAACCACGTTATGCATCTGGCAAATAGCATAAAACTCCCGAAAAAAGAAGTGGAGACGCTGAAACTCGCTGCCATGCTCCACGACATAGGAAAAATAGGCATAAGGACCGAGATACTTATGAAGGCCGGCGGCCTTACCTCTGCGGAATATGAAGAGATAAAAAGGCATCCGCTTTTGAGCGTTGAGATCATAAAGTCCATTAAGACCGTAAAGGGATTAATTCCCACCGTGCGGCACCATCACGAAAATTATGACGGCACCGGCTATCCGGACGGCTTGAAAGACGGAAAAATACCCATAGGAGCCCGGATCCTTGCGCTATGCGATGTTTACGACGCGCTCATAAGTGAAAGGGCATACCGCAGGGCCTTTTCGCATTCGGATACAATAAAGATTATGAAGGATAAGAAGGAGAAGAAGTTCGATCCGATGCTTCTTAAGAAGTTTTTGCTTTATGCAACTTCACAAAATTGAGATCCTTCGCTCCACAAAAAATGCTCCTATTCGTCGCATTTTTTGAGTCGCTCAGGATCAAATTTGCTTCGCAAAATTGAAATGGAAATAAGAAAGATAGGAATAAGCGATAGAGAATACCCCGAGGCGCTTAAAACCATACATAGGGCGCCACCGAAACTTTTTGTAAACGGCGAAATATTGCCTGGGGACGCTAATGCGGTTGCCATAGTCGGTGCGAGGCGCTCGACGATATACGGGTTGCAGCAATGCGAGAGGCTGTCTTACGACCTGGCGCTTAAGGGAATAACTATTGTAAGCGGCATGGCAAGGGGGATAGACACGGCAGCGCATAAAGGGGCGCTAAGGGCGGGAGGCAGGACCATTGCGGTTTTGGGAAGCGGTCACGGCCATATATATCCGCGGGAGAACAAAAAATTATACGCTGAAATTACTAAAAACGGGGCTGTTATATCGGAATTTCCGCACGAGACGCTGCCAATGCCGTTTAACTTCCCCGCGAGAAACAGGATCATAAGCGGCCTCTCAAGAGGCGTCGTTGTAGTGGAGGCGGCGAGAAGAAGCGGCGCTTTGATTACCGCGGATTTCGCTCTCGAGCAGGGGCGGGAAGTCTTTGCCATGCCGGGCAACATAAGTTCCTCGAGAAGCGCCGGTACCAACGCTCTCATAAAGGGAGGCGCGAAACTCACAGAAAGCGCAGGCGACGTCCTGGAAGAACTTGAGAGCGTTCTCGACATTAAAATCGGACGCGAGGAATCTACGGAAGTTCGGGCAAAAAATCCCGCCGCTACATTGTCAGCCGAGGAAAAAGCGGTATTCGGTGTTTTGACCGATATGCCGAAGCCCATTGATGAGATTTCCGGCGCTTCGCGTATTCCCGTTTCTAAGATTTCACGCGTCTTAATAGCCCTTGAAATAAGAAGGCTTGCTAAAATGCTCCCCGGAGAAAACTTTATAAAGGTGTAACTTTGTCAAAAAAAGCGATAGTAGTAGTAGAGTCGCCCGCAAAGTCCAGGACCATCAATAAGATACTCGGGCCCCGGTATGTTGTGCTTGCCAGCATGGGCCATATAATGGACCTTCCTAAAAGCAAGATGGGTATCGATGTCGAAAAGGATTTCAAACCGGAATACATAATTATCCCCGGCAGAAAAAAATACCTTACGCAGCTCAAAGAAGAGGCAAAAAATGCGGATGTGATTTACTTAGCGCCCGATCCTGACAGGGAAGGCGAGGCGATAAGCTGGCACCTTAAAAATCAACTTGGCAAAAAGAAAAAAGTCCTGAGAGTTGCTTTTGACGAGATTACGGCCACGGCCGTAAAAAAAGCTTTCGAACACCCCCGTGCCATCGACACAAATCTTGTAAATGCCCAGCAGGCCCGCCGGATCCTTGACAGGATCGTAGGCTACTCCTTAAGCCCCATTCTGTGGAAAAAGGTAACAAGGGGTTTGAGTGCGGGAAGGGTGCAGTCAGTGGCGGTTCGCCTTGTAGTAGAGAGGGAGGCTGAGATACGCAAGTTTAAACCGGATGAGTATTGGGAGCTCGAAGCCAGCCTTGGAAAAAAAAGCGCCGAAAAACGCTCTTTTAACGCCAGCCTGGAAAAAATAGATAAAAAGGCGTTCCGTATTAAAAATGAAAGCGAGGCAAAGCGCATAAAGGAGGATATCCGAAAAAACGAATTCATAGTAACAGCGGTAAAGGGGCAGAAAAAAAGCAGGCGCCCTCAAGCCCCGTTTACGACGTCGAAATTACAGCAGGACGCTTTCAATAAATTACGTTTCTCGGTAAATCGAACCATGAGAATAGCGCAGGGGCTCTACGAAGGCGTTGAACTGGGAGGAGAAGAAAGCGTCGGCCTCATTACCTATATGAGAACCGATTCCGTCAGGGCCTCGCAGGACGCGCAGGCGGCCGCGAAGGAATATATAGAGAACGCCTACGGCAAAAAATATTACCCCGCGAAACCCAATGTTTACAAATCGAAAAAAAGCGCCCAGGAGGCGCACGAATGTATAAGGCCGACACTTCCTTTAAGGAAACCCGACAGCGTAAAAAGTTTTTTGACAACGGACCAGTTTAAATTATACGAACTTATCTGGAAGAGGTTTATATCCAGCCAGATGGTGAATGCCGCCTATTCTGTGACAACCATAGAGATAGAGGCAGGTATATACCTTTTCAAGACATCCGGCACAAAAGTTGTTTTTGACGGTTTTACAGCCCTATACCCCACCTCCGACACTCCAAAAGAGGGGGAGCAGCACAAGGATCTATGGAAGATACCGCAGCTCGTTCAGGGAGAGAGGCTTGATTTATTGAGTCTCAACGACTCCCAGCACTTTACGAAAGCCCCGGCCCGCTATTCCGACGCGACGCTCGTAAATGTCCTGGAAGAGGCGGGGATAGGCCGGCCCTCGACCTATGCTCCGATTATCTACACGATAATAATGCGAAATTACGTAAAGCGCATAAAAGGTTACCTCTCTCCTACGGAACTCGGAGAAATTATAAACGGCCTTCTTGTCAAACACTTCCCCAAGATCATGGATACCGGATTTACGGCGAAGATGGAAGACAAGCTCGACGACGTAGAAGAAGGCAAGCTTGACTGGGTTCGGGTCCTTAAGGATTTTTACGGGCCATTTATGCGAGACGTAAATGAAGCAAAAAAGCACATGAAGAGTGTAAAGACCGAGGGCGTTAAGACCGATGAAATATGTGAAATGTGCAAAAAACCTATGATCATCAAATGGGGCAGGCGCGGAAAATTTCTAAGCTGTTCCGATTTTCCAAGATGCAAATACGCGAAGTCAATAACCACGGGGGTAAAATGCCCCGCGCCGAATTGTGAGGGCGAGCTCATAGAGCGGCGTTCAAGGAGAGGCCCGTTTTACGGCTGCACAAAGTACCCGAACTGTAAGTATATCTCGCGGACATTGCCTGAGAAAAACGCAGAATCTGAGGGACAAAACGAAAGCAATAAGGAAAGCCATAAGCTATAAGAAAGAATTTTTCCGTTTTTCTTGCTTATAGCTAATAACATGCAGCGCTACATAGAGAAATTCAAAGATTACCTTACCAAGGAGAAAAATTATTCGCTGCATACGGTCAAAAATTATGTAGCGGATCTTAAGGAATTTGCGAAATTTTTGTCCGGAAAAGACCTAAAAGACGTAGATTACATTACCGTAAGAAAAATGCTCGGCTTCCTTCGCGAGAGGGCTATTTCAAAACGTTCGATAGCGAGGAAGCTGTCGGCTTTGAGGTCATTTTTCACATTTTTACAGAGGGACGGGTATATAACGGCTAATCCCGTAGCAAGTGTGTCTACCCCAAAAATGGACAAGAAATTACCCCTGTTTCTCGATGAGAAAACGGTCCTCAAACTCCTCACCTCGCCGGACAAAACGAGTTTTCAAGGACTGCGAGATAAAGCTATTCTCGAGACGCTCTATGGGGCGGGCCTTAGGGTGAGCGAGCTTGTAGGGATCGATGTAGGCGACGTTGATTTCATAAGCGGTGTCATAAAAGTATTGGGGAAAGGGAGGAGGGAGCGTATTGCCCCCGTGGGCGATGCGGCAATAACCGCGATTCGCAAATATGTGGCATACAGAGACAGAAAGGCAGGGGAGGGCAATGAGGCGCTTTTTTTGAATAAATCAATGAAAAGGCTTTCGGACAGAGGCGTTCGGTGCATTATGGACAAATACATAACCGTCCTTAGCATGCAGAAGCACATTTCGCCGCATACCCTGCGCCATTCTTTTGCGACACATCTCTTAAACCGCGGCGCCGACCTCCGAAGCGTGCAGGAGCTCTTAGGGCACAAGAATCTCTCAACAACACAAATATACACGCACGTAACAACCGAACGCCTAAAATCAGTCTACGACAAAGCGCACCCCAGGGCGTAATTGGTTTATCGTTTAATGTAGTATAAAAAAATGACAATTTACGATATCTTCTTTTTTGGTTTTTCGATAATATACCTGCCTTATCTCGTGATAAAAAGTAAGGCGCACGAGGATTTTGCGCAGAGGTTTGGATGGCTTCCCAGCACTGTCAGGGATGTAAGTGCCTCAAGACCTCTCTGGATACACGCCGTAAGTGTCGGGGAGGTTATAGCGGCGAAAAATTTTATAGAAGAGCTTGCCGAAAAATTCCCGGGCCGGAAAATAGTTCTTTCGACAACAACAAAAACAGGGAGCCTCATAGCGCGGAAGATCATAGCTGAAAATATACCCAAGTTCTATTTTCCGCTGGACTTCAGCTTTGTGGTAAGAAGGGCGCTCGACCGTATCAACCCCTCAATTCTTATCGTAATGGAAACGGAGATATGGCCCAATCTCATTCTCGAATTGTCCGGGAGAAAGATCCCCGTCGTCTTTGTTAACGGGCGCATTTCGGAAAGGTCATACCGCGGCTACAGAAGGATAAAATTCCTTTTCGGCAGGATACTAAAGAAAGTCACCCTATTTTCTATGCAAGCTGCGGCTGACGCCGAAAGAATTATCGCGCTCGGCGCTCCGAGAACAAACGTAAAAGTAACAGGCAACATGAAATTTGACACAAACCCTCCAAAAACCACAGCCCCACCTACCGGGCGCAACGCGGTTGGCGAAAATGGCGAGCTTATTATTGCCGGGAGCACGCATAGCGGGGAGGAAGAGGTTATACTGGACGCTTACAGCGGGCTCGCAAAGGAGTTTGGTAATCTCAGACTTCTCATAGCGCCGCGGCATATTGACAGGGTCGGCGCGATAAAGAAGCTGGTTTGGCAGGCGGGATTCATCCCTGTATTGCTATCGGAGGTGAAAGTTTCCGAAGCGGGCCATTCGGGTAAAACGGTTTTTATTCTGGACACCCACGGAGAACTCAGTCAACTTTACAGCATTGCGACGATTGTTGTAATGGGCGGCAGCCTCATCAAAAGAGGCGGGCATAACATAGTGGAGCCTGCAAGATTCGGTAAGCCGATCATATTCGGGAGCTTTATGTTTAACTTCAGGGATATGGCTAGATTATTTTTGGAAAATGAAGCAGCTCTACAAGTTAAGGATGCAACTGAGCTCATCTGTGCTTTGAGGAGCCTCTTGAAAGACAGGGAAAGAAGAGATTCTTTAGGCCGCGCTGCGAAGAAATTAATAGATGAAAACACAGGGGCTACCGAAAGAAATATACGGGAGGTTTGCGCTCTCTTAGCGTAGGGGGGAAATGCTATGAAGGTAAAAGATGTAATGGCGCGAGCCATAATAAAAGTCGGACCGTCTACGGGCATACGGAAGATATATGATATATTTTGCGAAAAAAATATAAGCGGCGTGCCCGTTGTTGATGGTGAAAACAGGCTTCTCGGAATGGTTACAAAAACCGAGCTTCTGGAAGTGCTGGTCCCGGATTACTTCGATATGGTAGACGAATTTTTGTTTATAGATGATTTTGGCGCCCTCGAAGAGAGGCTGGAATCAATACCTAACTTAGAACTCTTTATCGCGGAGGACCTGATGGTAAGGGATATTATTACGATAAATGAAAACGCCTCGCTCATGAAAGCCCCCGCCCTTATGAACAAATACAGGATACGGAGGATTCCCGTGGTGGATCCGGACAAGAAATTGGTCGGTGTTATAACGAGAATGGACCTATGCAGGGCCCTGTTTAACGGAGGACTCTCATGATGGAAGCATATATCACAGCAGGCGCCATATTCATAGTTACGTTTTACGCCATTTTATCCGGCAAGTTTGACAGGTCAATAGCCAGTTTCGCCGGAGCAATGGCGATGGTTGTAGCAGGCATTGCCCTGGGATTTTATTCCCAGGAAGCGGCGTTCGGCATGATAGATTTTAACGTGATGGGTTTACTTCTAGGAATGATGGTAATCGTAAGCGTGTGTAAAAAAACGGGCTTTTTCTCCTACGTGGCAATAAAAACAGTCAAGGCCTCGGGGGGTTCGCCCCTTCGCCTCATGATCATGCTGGGGTGTATTACCGCTTTTCTTTCTATGGCGCTCGATAACGTTACGACAATAATACTCATAATTCCCATAACCATTCTTGTTTGCGATATTCTCGGGATAAACCCGCTTCCCATGATAGTTTCCGAGATAGTCCTTTCGAATATCGGGGGTGTGGGCACAATGATCGGAGACCCGCCCAATATGATGATAGCTTCCAGCGCCGGATTTTCTTTCAACGATTTTATCGTGCATCTTTTTCCTATCGTTTTGGTTGCCATGGCCTTGAGTTTTGTTGTTCTCATTATTGTTTTCAAAAAAGATATATGCAAAAGACCTAAGGACTTTCGCCCGATATTGGATATAGATGAGAGACAGGCGATAAAGGACGTAAAAAGCCTGCGCAAGGTTATTTTCGCGCTCTCAATTGTTTTTGCGCTTTTCATCGCACAGAAAAAATTCGGTTTACATCATTCCTTCATAGCACTTCTTGGCGCAGGAGTGGTGCTGGTTCTCGTAAGGCCGAAAATAGAGGAAGTGATAAAAGACGTAGAATGGCCTGTGCTTATATTTTTTGCGTCTCTCTTTGTCCTGATAGGCGGCCTTGAACACTCAGGTATCTTGAATATAATAGCGAAGCAGGTAGTGCGCCTTGCATCTCTAAACTATACCCTTGCCAAGGTTTCTCTTTTGTGGATTTCAGGTATCTCCTCGGCGCTGGTGGGCGCTATTCCTTTTACCACGTCGATGCTCCCGGTCATAAAATACGTAGGCGTGCTTGGCCAGGAAACAGGATCTTTGTGGTGGGTACTTGCGCTCGGGGTTGGATTTGGCGGGTGTGGTACGCCCATAGGTACGATGGCGGGTGTGGTGGGTCTGTCTATGAGCGAGCGTACCAGGACTCCCATAGATTTCAAGACATGGCTTAAGACAGCGACCATCGTAATGCTGGTAAACCTAATTTTCGTAACGCTCCTGATAAAAATAATTTAATGCTTACCATAAAACGATATATCCACGACGTAATGTATGACGAGAGAAACGACGCGCTATCAAGGCTCGCGCGGCCCTGCCTCCGGGTAGTGTCTTATTTATACGCGGTTCTCGTGGCGTCGAATCATTTTTTTTATAATGTTAGCCTATTAAAAAGCTACAGGGTGTTGCCTTTAGTCATTAGCGTCGGCAATATCACTCTGGGCGGCACAGGCAAAACACCTTTTGCTATAATGCTCGCGAAGCGGCTTTCCGGGAAAGGAAAAAAAACCGCAATTCTAATACGGGGTTACGGGGAAGACGAATGGAAAATGCTCGAAAATAAGCTAAAAGGACAAGGCATAGAAATTTTTGTGGGACGGGATCGGGTGAAGACTGCCGGGGAAGCCGACAGGCGCGGCGCAGATACCCTCATACTTGACGATGGATTTCAGCACAGGCGCCTTAAGAGAGACTTAGACATTGTGCTTTTGGATTCCGCAAATCCGTTCGGAAACAGGCGCATTTTTCCGCGCGGAATTTTAAGAGAACCCCCGGCCAATTTGAAAAGAGCCGGCCTCATCGTCCTGACCAAAACCGATAAGGGAAAGAGCAACGTAGCCGCAGTAGAGAAGGAACTTGAAAATATAGCGCCGCATGTGCCGGTTGCGAGGGCCCTTCACAGACTGGCCGGACTTTTTGAATTATGGAAAGGTGCCGAGCAGGACATATCCGCCTTAAAAGGTAAAAGGGTGTGCATATTTTCGGCAATCTGTGATCCCGGATATTTCAGGTATTCGGTGGAGAGCGTAGGGGCTATCGTTCACCCGGAGCTTGTTTTTCCGGACCACTACTCCTACGGGGTAGAGGACCTGGAACGTATTTTCTCAAAATGCAGGGCCGAAAATATAGACACCGTTATTACGACGGAAAAGGACGCTGTTAAGCTCCGAGGCTTTTTGCCGGGTGAGGATTTTTTACGGATTTTGGTATTGTCCGTAGAAATTGAAATAACCGATGGAGAAGAAAAATTAGATGATGCGTTACGTAGATTATATGTGCGCGATTCTCGTAAGAGGCGTTAGCCTGGTATTTTTTCTTCTTCCTACGAGATTTGTCTTGTGGATGGGGGCTCGGGCGGGAACTCTTGTATATTTTTTTAATACCGCGCGTAGAGTCATCGCTTACGCAAATCTTAGAGCCGCTTTTTCCCGCGAGAAAACACCGGATGAGTTAAGGAAACTCACTAAAAAGGTATATAGGAGCCTCGTCCAGGTTTTTTTCGAAATCCTTACGCTTAGGAAAGTGAATCGCCGGTATATAGACAAGTACATCGACATAGTAAACCCGGATAATATGCTCAAGATCGCCGACCATCCAAAAGGTATAATCTTTCTATCAGCCCATTTTGGCAACTGGGAGCTATCGGGCATGGTAAGCGCTGCAAACGGGTTTCCGCTCGCAGTCCTCGCACGAGAGCAAAAGATGAAAAAACTAAATGAACTGATAAACCGCCTACGGGAATCCAAGGGGGTCGAGGTTGTGAGGAAAGGGATTACTACGCGATATATAGTGAAAGCGCTCCACGCCGGTAGAATAATAGGCATGGTAGGTGATCAGGACGCCGGAAAGTCCGGAGAGCTTATCGAGTTTTTCGGAAGGCCTGTCTCAACGGCGCCGGGTACGGCGAGGATCGCATCCAAAACGGGTGCTTACATATTGCCTGCGTTCATGGCAAGGACGAATGGGCCCTACCACAAGCTGATCATCGAAGAGCCTATTAAGATCGAGAAGGGGGAGGACTTAAGGGCGCATCTTTTGCGGTATAACAGGTTGCTCGAAAAAAATGTAAGGATGTATCCCGATCAGTGGCTTTGGCTTCACAAGAGATGGAAGTCAACGCCTCTCAAACAGGTTACCATACTTACTGACGGAAAAACCGGACATCTCAACCAGGCGAAGGCGGTTTCACGCCTCTTAAAAAAATACAGGCAGGATGCGGGTTTCGGCGCAGAGGACACCAAAGTCCGTGCCGTAAAGATCGAATTCAAAAACAGGTTTGCGAAGGCAGCGGTTAGTATTTTAAGCCTTTTTTCCGGCAAGGCCTGCCAGGGATGCATGCTGTGCTTGCGGCTCTGTCTTACGAAGGAATGTTACGATGAGCTGATGCCGATATATTCTGACATCGTCATAGGTTGCGGTTCGGCCGCGGCGGGTGTAAACAGGATTTTTTCCCTTGAGAACAATGCCAAGAGCGTCCATATCATGAAGCCTTCGATCCTGGGTGTTAAAAAATTCGATATGGTAATAATCCCTGAGCACGATGGAATAAAAGGCACCGGGGACGGCAATATAATCACCGTTGATACTGTGCCCAACCTGATAGATGACGCCTATCTCCGGGAATCTGCCGAAAAAATGTCCCGGATTGCGCGCCTGGAAGGCAAAAAAAGGATCGGCGTTCTCCTCGGCGGGAACAATTCGGATTTTACATTGACGAAGGACATAACCGAAAAACTCTTGGAAGCCGTCATTTGCGCCTCAGAGAAATTGGGGGCAGACATCTTATTTACAACTTCACGGAGGACTCCGGGTGAGTCTGAGAAGATCGTAAAAAGCAAACTCTCTACTACAAAACAATGCAAGTTTCTCGTGGTGGCAAATGAAAAGAATATCCCCCACGCAGTCGGCGGAATTTTGTCCTTAAGCGATGTAATTGTCGTATCAAACGAAAGCTCATCCATGCTCTCCGAGGCCGTCTCAAGCGGCAAGGCCGTAGTCGTCTTCAAATTGAAGAAGAAAAAAAAGAGCGCTTCAAAATTCGAGCTTCTACTTAAAAACCTGGAAAACAAGCACTACATAATCACCGCAAGAGCAGACGACCTTTCGGATGCGATTTTGAGAAGTTTTGAAGCTCCCTTAAGGCGCGGCACCTCCTGTGACCGGCATAACGTATATAAGTACATGTGGAGGCTTCTGTGAATATATTGCAGGTAGTCGCTAAACTGGATTCTAGTGACAGGGCGTGGGACGTTATAAAGGCGGCGAGGTTTCTTACGCTAAACGGCCACAAGGCCTGTTGCGCATCGCAAAAAAGCGACCTTGTCAGGAAAATAGACGAGGTTGGCGCGCGCCATTATACGCTCGACATGAAGGCAAATATCTTTTCGATCATAAAAGATGTTTTGACTCTCGCGCGTATTATAGAAACGGAAAATATCAATGTTGTGCACACCATGTGCGGGCTTTCTTCCTTCGTAGCTTTTTTCGCAACGCGATTTAAAGAACGGACCCTCATTTCGACCATATATGAGTATGGGGGGAAAAGTTTTTTTGACAAGGCCCAAACCTGGGCAAAGCGCATAATCTGTTTCAGCGAAAGCGAGACGCGGCATTTTGCGAGGGATGGCCTTTTTTTACAGGATAAAGTTTCGCTTATACCGCCTTTCGTAGAAGTGGATTCCCGGACGGCAAAAAGCCCTACAGAGCCTGTCTGGAAAGGAGGCACGTATTTTACCATAGGGGCAATGGTGCCTTTCGCTTCGAAAAATGATACACAAAGTTTTGTGCGCGCTGTCTCAATTCTCGTTAAGGCCGCAAACAACATAAGGATTTTCATTACAAGTAAATCTCCCACATCCTCGGGGGACATAGAAAAATTGAAACTCTTTATCAAAAGACAGTCGCTCGATGGCGTAATTACTTTTTTGTCCGGGATAGAATGGAGAAAATTGATCGGGGAACTGGACCTCTTTGTCCAGGTGAACCTCCAGCGCGAGATTTTGGTAACGCCGATATTACAGGCTTCGTCGCGTGGAATTCCGGTTGTTACGACAAGGGTTCCGTGGCTTAAGGACTATGTCGAGGAGGGCAACACAGCCGCAGTATGCGAGAATGGTAATCCGAAGGAGTTAGCGGATAAAATACTCACTCTCTACAAAGATGGGAGTTTACGTCTTAGGATGGCAAATATGGCAAAGGACTTTATTAGAGAAAAGTTTGACATCACAAAAATAATGAATGCCACCCTCAGGCTCTACGAGGAGGCCCTGTCTTCCGTTAAGATATTGATTATAAAGATAGGGGCGCTGGGGGACGTCATATTGATATCTCCTTCCATTTACGCGATAAGAAAGAAATTCCCTAATGCAAAAATAAAACTCTTAACCGGCGTAGACAAGAGGGAAATATTCGCTAATTGCCCCTACATAAACGATATCATAGTCTGCGATTTTAAGGAAAGGGACAGGGGTATTCGCGGCCTTTTTCGCGTTGCCGGGAAACTGCGTTACGAAGACTTCGACATTGTTGTTGACCTGCAGAACAACAAAAAGAGTCATATATTATCCTTCTTATCATCTGCGCCCAGAAGATGCGGCTACGATAACGGCAAATTAAGTTTTCTTTTGAACAAAAAGGTAAAGGATGTGAAGTTGCCCATGGATCCCGTCCGGCACCAGTCGAAGATCCTGGGGCTACTCGGGATATATGATGTTCGGGAAAAGCTAAATATTTGGCTGTCGAAAGAGGATGAGGAATGGGCGGCGAGATTTCTCGATTCGCACTGGGTCAAAGGTAACGCGAGGCTTGTGGCAATAAACTTAGGCGCAAGCTCCCGGTGGGTTACCAAGCTTTGGCCGGTTGAGTATTTTGCGGACATTTCGAACAGGCTCGCAAAAAATCTAAACGCCCGGATTCTCCTGATAGGCGCGGAAAGCTCAAGCGTTCTTTCAGATGAATTCCTGAAACGCGCCAAATGTAAACCCATAAACGCGTTAGGGAAGACCAATATACCGCGCCTTGCCGCTCTCATCAAAAGGTGTATGGTCCTCGTAAGTTCCGATAGTGCGCCGCTCCATGTAGCATCCGCGGTGGACACCCCCTTCATTGCGCTTTTTGGACCGACCGACCCCAAAAGGCACCTCGTGCCTTCGGGGAATTACACGGTTCTCCGGAAGGACATAAGCTGTAGTCCATGCTATAGCGCGCACTGCCATCTGCATTATAAATGCATGACATCCATAAAACCGGACGAGGTTTACGAAGCGGTGGTGAAGCTGGGAATTAGGGGCGAGACCCCTTTTCCAGCGGAAAAATATGGAAAAGGGGTCTGACCCTTTTATTATGAATATGAAAGTACTCTTATTAACTACACATTTGAATATTGGCGGGGTGGCGGTGTATACTGTCAACCTTGCGCGTGAGCTTAAGAAACGCGGTATCTCCGTTTTCGTTGCTTCTTCCGGCGGGGACCTGGTGAAAGCGCTCAAAAAAGAAGGAATCGTGCATTTACCCGTTAACGTAAATACAAAATTCGAATTCAACCCGTGCCTCCTTCCCGCATTTTTTGAATTGCGTAAATTCGTAAAGGAAAACAAGATTGACATAATTCATGCTCAGACCCGCGTTACGCAGGTCCTGGCGCATTTGCTTTCCGGGGCAAGTAGCGCTTCTTACGTGAGCACGTGTCACGGTTTTTTTAAAAAAGAAAGGCTGGGGAGGAAGCTCTTTAACGCGTGGGGGGATCACTGCATAGCCATAAGCGATGTTGTTCGCGAACACCTCGTAAAAGATCTTAAAGTTAAAAAAGAGCATGTATTCCTTATATATAACGGCGTGGATGTCGAAAGGTTTGCGCCTCATATGGGCGAAAAGGAAAAAGGGTTGCTCAGGAACGATCTCGGCTTCGCCAGGTCTCCGGTGATCGGCTCCGTATCCAGGCTCTCTCCGGTCAAGGGTCTTAAGTACCTTCTTTTTGCGATGAAGGACATCTTGAAGGAGGAGCCCTCCTGCCATCTTCTACTCGTGGGAGAAGGGCCGTCCAGGGCGGAGCTCCTTGAGCTTTCCAAAAGGCTGGGCATAGAGAGCAATGTATTTTTTGCGATGAACACAACGGAAACCGAGAGGTTTTTGTCCATTATAGACGTTTTTGTATTTTATTCACTCGAAGAAGGGTTGGGGCTTTCGCTTCTCGAGGCGCTGGCAGCCGGAAAGCCGTGCGTTGCTTCCAACGTAGGGGGTGTTTCGTCGGTGGTGGAGGACGACGTAACAGGCCTCCTTGTTCCGCCCAAAGACACGCATGCGCTGAAAGAAGCTATAATAAAAGTGTTGCGGGATGATGATCTTAAACGCCGCCTGGCTAAAAGGGGCAGTGAAATGGTTAAAGAAAAGTTTTTACTCAGCAAAATGACCGGGGAGGTTTTGGATGTCTACGAAAAGGCGCGGCAAAAAAAGTAAGTTATTTTTAACGCTTATTATTTTGCTTTCGGTTATTATTGTATTTTTCGGTAAGCTATTTTTAGACGCAATATACGTACCCGTGATTCTCATGTATCATTCCGTTCGTGGAGGAGAAAAATTGCTCGAGGGCTATGATCAGAAGCTCGTTGTAGACCTTGAAACATTTCAGAGGCAAATGAAATTTTTACGGGATTGGAACTACAAGGTAATACCTCTCGCAGACTTTATGGAAATGGTAAAAGCGGGCGAGAGAATCCCGCGTAAAACGGTAGCGATCACATTTGACGACGGCTTTCGGGATAATTACCTCTACGCTTACCCCGTTCTTAAGGAATACGGTTTTCCCGCTACGATATTTGTGCTTATAAACTTGATCGGCAAGCGGAATTTTCTCACCTGGGAAGATATAAGGAGAATGGAGAAGGATATAATTTCTATCGGAAGCCATACATTGTCCCATGCGTGGCTTCCGGATTTGGATGAAAATAGCTTGAGAAGAGAGCTTTTGGAGTCAAAAAGAATACTGGAAAGAAATACCGGGCAGAAAGTCGTATCCCTCTCATATCCTTTGGGGGCATTTAATGAGAGGGTGAAGTCTCTCGCGAGAGAGTCCGGTTACATAGGGGCTGTGGCCACAAACCCCGGCAGAAAGAAATCCAAAGACGACCCCTACGCCTTAAAAAGAATACGCATATCTATGTCATCGGAAAACATGTTTGCCTTCTGGGGCGAAACGAGCGGCTATTATACGTTTATAAAAGAAATAAGAGATGATTAGTAAGGAATACGCTCGTATACTCATATTCGAAGTTAATTGGTTGGGTGATGTCCTATTTTCCGTGCCGTTCATAAGGGCTATGCGGAAAAGATTTAAGAACGCGCATATTGCCTGCGCGGTGGCGCCGCGAGTAAAAGACATACTCACGAATAACCCCTATATTGATGAGATAATAATTTACGACGAAAAAGATGCGCATAAAGGCCTCCTTGGAAAATGGCGCTTTGTTTCTCTTTTGCGCAAAAAACAATTCGATCTTGCGGTTCTTCTGCACAGGTCGCTTTCGCGCGCGCTCTTTACGTTTTTTGCCGGCATAGGTGAGCGTTCAGGCTACCGCACACAAAAAGGCCGCCGTTTCCTTACCCGCCCGATAGAGGCGCCGGAGATAGAAGCGCACAAGGTGGAATACTTCCTTAAAATAGCAACGACGTTCGGATGCGACACATCCCGTAAGGATTATGAATTTTTCATAAGGGACGAAGACAGAAAATACATAGGCCGGGAATTGTCAGATGCCGGCATTACGAAGGAAGACTTCCTTGTTGTTATAAACCCGGGCGGAAACTGGCCGCCCAAACGATGGCGCGAGAAAAACTTCGCGGAACTAAGCAATAAATTGACAAAAAAATACAACGCAAAAATCGTTATCTCCGGCAGCGATAAGGATAAATCAAGGGCCGAACGCATAAAAAACAATATGAAAGAAAAACCCGTAATTCTGTGCGGTAGGACCGATCTAAAACAGCTCGGGGCCCTTATGGAACGCGCAGACTTTGTAATATCTAACGATTCCGGCCCCATGCACATAGCCGTTGCGATGAAAACAAATGTCATAGCCCTTTTCGGGCCCACTTCGCCTTCTTTTACCGGTCCCTACGGAGGCAAAAATTACCGCATAGTCCGGAAACAAACCGGATGCGAGATTCCCTGTTACGACACGGCTTGCGCGGATTACCGGTGTATGGATGCGATATCCGTCGGGGATGTCCTTGCGGCATTCGAAGAGATGCATGAAAATTGACAAATCCCGCGTAAAACGAATACTGGTAATAACGCTTTCCAACCTGGGTGATGTTGTGTTGACAACGCCTGTTCTGGGGGCGCTTTTGGGGGAATTTCCGCTCGCGTCTTTGGATGTCATGGTTGGCCCGCGCGGAAGAGAGATTTTTGAAGGCCATGAAAGGATTTCCGACGTCATAATATATGACAAAAAATCTTCATGGCCGGAAAAATTTACCCTCCTCCTAGCCTTGAGAAAGAAAAAATATGACATGGTAATTGACCTCAAGAATACAGTTTTTCCGCTTCTTCTCGGCGCAAAATTCATCACGAACCCCGTCCGGCATATTAAAAAAAATGTCACGCACAAAAGGGATGTGCATCTTTCGAGACTTCGCGAGATGGGTATTGACCCGGCCGGATGCGAATTCCACATTCCTGTGAAAGACAGTGACAAAAAACATGCCGAAGAGTTGCTTTCGGAAGTAAAAGAAAAACCGTTTGTCGTGATAAGCCCCGGGGCAAAAAGCCATGTGAAAAGATGGCCCCTGAAGAACTTTGCGCGCCTGGCAGATATGATAAAGAAGGAATTTGATTACGAGGTTGTGCTGATCGGTGATGAAAATGACAGGATCGTCATCGAAAGAATCCTTTCTAATATGAAAACCGTGCCGCTCAATCTTATCGAGAAAACCAATATACCCGAACTTTTGCACATAATCAAAAAAAGCTCGCTCGTTATTACAAATGACAGCGCGCCGCTCCACATTGCAGGCACGCTCGGCGCGCGAATTTTAGTATTTTTCGGTCCCACCGACGAAAGGGAATATGGCCCCAGGACCCGAGCGAAGAGTAAAGTGTTGAAAAAGGCCCTGAAGTGCTCTCCATGCACGGTACCGCAGTGCATTAACAGCGAAAACAAGTACGAGTGCCTGAAAACAATTTCTACGGAAGAGGCTTATCGGGCCGTCCGGGAACTTCTGGAAGTGAAAAATGCGAATACTTCTAACGAGAACCGATAGGATAGGAGACGTTGTATTGACGACGCCCGCCATAAAGGCGGTGCGCGACAGGCATCCCGAAGCGTATATCGCATTTATGGTGAGGCCTTACGCCCGGGATATTGTCGAAGGGAATCCCTATCTGAACGAGGTAATTATCTATGACAAATATGGGAAGCATAAGAGCGTTTTCAAAACTCTCAAATTCGCGCTCGGGTTGCGTAAAAAGAAATTTGACCTGGCAATAATGCTGCATCCGACAAACCGCGTTCACCTGATCGCGTATCTTGCGGGAATTCCAAAGAGGGTAGGATTTGACAGGAAGATGCCATTTCTTTTAACCAAAAAGATACCACATCTCAAGCAGGAAGGTAAAAAGCACGAAGTCGAATACACGCTTGATGCCTTAAGGTTTATAAACATAGATTCACATGACAAGACTCTTTCCGTTACGGTCCGGAAGAAAGACCTGGAAAGAGCCGACAGGATGCTTGATGAGTACCATGTCGGACGAGGCGTTCCCATGATCGCGATAAATCCCGGGGCAAGCTCTGCTTCGAAAAGGTGGTCTACGCACAACTTTGTGCTTCTTTGCGACAACCTGGCGAAAACTTTCCGAGCCAGGATAGTGATAGTCGCAGACGGCGCGAACGCCAAATTTGCGGAGGCGGTAGCAAGCGGTATGAGGCACGAACCCGTAAACCTGGCCGGAAAAACCACAGTCGGGGAATTGGCGGCGCTACTCTCCAAGTGCTCACTTTTCATATCTAACGACTCCGGCCCCGTTCATATAGCATGCGCGCTCAAAGTCCCCGTTATTTCGATCTTCGGAAGAGGCGACCCCGGCCTCTCCCCAAAGAGATGGGCCCCAACGTCCAAAAAAAGCGCAAGCTTACACAAAGACACAGACTGTGCCCCCTGCCTGGCCGACGCCTGCAAAAACAACTTCAAGTGCCTACAAGCAATCACCCCCGAAGAAGTCCTAACCGCCGCCAAAACCCTCCTCCCAGTAAAAACGTAAAAAGTGCCCTGCCAAGACCGAAAGGAAGGAGAGCGTCATGGACTTTCTGCAAAAATGCTGATAAGAAAAATTATCCCCGAAAACCTGCGGTTTCCGGGGCCGGCATTTTCTTCACTCGAAAAACGGGCGCCTGCGGAACTCGGCCGCCAGAGGCGGCCTCAGACATCC
>JAMXCZ010000021.1 GCA_024542975.1 Candidatus Omnitrophota bacterium
TGGGCTATTCTGACGATTCAGTTTTCACATAACGCGCTCAAAAACTGGGCTACAGGACGGTCAGGGCAAAGGCGTCATACGTCTATCATAAAGAAAGCCAGTCGTTTTCCAAAATAAAAGAAAAACGCGGTATTTTCCTGGCTAACGAAAAAAAATTTATTTCAAAATGGGGAAGACAGCTCAGAGTGGCTTACGTGCTTTCGGGCGAAAATGGGCACGGAAGCGACATGGATAGAATTTCCTTAAACATAAATAGGCTTGTCAAAACCGGCCACCAGGCATGGATATTTACGAAGTCCGGCATAAGGGAGAAGCTCAATTTGATAGATCACGAAAGTATAAGGTTTTTTTGCTATAAGGGATTTTTATTCAGTGTTATCGTTCTCTACAAAATATGGAAAAGAAAAAGAAAGAAAAGATTGCACATTATCCTTACGGACTCAGCGCGTATATTGAAATTATTCGAAGCGTTTAAAAACACTTTGGGGGAAGACGCGCTTCCGGACGATGATTTTGACGCCGTGGAGAGAAGGATACGCTCAGTTTCGTTTTTTACTTAAAAAGATATGGCTAATAAAACTAAATTTAAGTGCGCTGAAATAGCGGTTTCGTTGCCGTTCGATAGGGTTTTTCATTATGATATCATGAAGAACACAAAGCGCGACATAGAAATCGGAAAGCGCGTCTGGGTTGAATTCGGCAAAAAAGATAAAATAGGTTACGTGGTGGGCTTCGTAAAAGAGGCCGAAGTTAAGAATGTAAAGCCTGTTAAAAGCGTGATCGATCGGGAACCCATTGTTTCCAAAAAGATGCTCGAACTTTGCAACTGGATAAAAGAAACGTATTTATGTTCGTATGGCCAGGCAATCGATGCGACAATACCCGGCGTACTCAGGAGAGGAAAGGTATCGGTCAGGCAGCGAAAAATATTCATACCCGCAGAATTGCCTCCCACAGAACCCAGTGAAAAGCATGATCTCACCGAAGAACAAAACGAGGCGCTTCGTAACGTTCTGCATAAGATCGAAACCGAAAACTACAGGGCATTTTTGCTCCACGGCATTACGTCCAGCGGAAAGACAGAGGTTTACCTGCAGGCGATAGAGAGAGTGCTCGCTCACGGTAAAGGGAGTATCGTTCTTGTGCCCGAGATAGCCCTTACCCCTCAAACCGTTGAGCGCTTTGTTTCGCGTTTCGGTAACAAGGTTGCGGTTATGCATTCGGCGCTCGCGGGCTCAGTGAGATATAGGGAGTGGGAAAGGATAAGGCAGGGCGAGGCGAAGATAGTGGTCGGCGCGCGTTCGGCCATTTTCAGCCCTGTAAAAAACCTCGGCCTCATTGTTGTGGACGAAGAGCACGAGACGAGTTATAAGCAGGAGGACGCGCCGCGGTACCACGCGAGGGATGTTGCCATGATGAGGGCAAGGCTTTCGAATTGTCCGGTAATTCTCGGGAGCGCGACGCCCTCACTCGAAAGCTATTATCTCGCAAAGAAAAACAAGATAGAACTTGTAAGGCTTACCAAAAGAATTTACGATATGGATCTGCCGAAGGTAAAGATAGTGGACATGCGCATGGAGCTTGCAACGCGAAAAAAAATTGTCATGTTTTCCAGAATTCTGATAGATGCAATCGAGCGCGTGTTAAACAAAAATCAGCAGATTATAATCTTTCTTAACCGCAGAGGGTTTTCGACGCATGTAAGTTGCAAAAAATGCGGTCTTGTCGTAAAATGCAAAAAGTGCGATAGCGTGCTTGTCCATCACTATGCCACAAAAAAGCTCGTGTGCCACTATTGCAATTTCAGAATTCCGCCGCCCGATATCTGCCCTCAGTGCAAAAATGCGTACATGAAATACTTCGGCGTAGGCACGGAGAAGGTTGAAAGCGAGCTTGCCCGGCTTTTCCCCCGCGCGCGAATCGGCCGGATGGATACCGATTCGATGTCAAAAAGAGGTTCGCACGAATTTATGCTCGGGGAGTTTAAGAAACACAAGATAGACATATTAGTCGGTACGCAGATGATAGCGAAGGGTCTTGATTTTCCTCGTGTTACGCTTGTCGGTGTTGTGAATGCCGATGTTACGATGAATCTTCCCGATTTCAGGGCGGGCGAGAGGACATTCAATCTCCTTACGCAGGTTTCCGGCAGGGCAGGGCGAGGCGAAGAAGGGGGAGAGGTTATCGTGCAGACCTATGCCCCGGAGCACCGCGCAATTTTGTGCGCATCGAAACATGACTACGAAAAGTTTTACGAGGAGGAGATAAAAACGAGGAAAGAACTTTCATTCCCTCCGTTTACGCACCTAATAAAATTGACACTTCGCTCGCGAAGTGAATCAAAAGCCTCTTCCGCTTCGCAGGATTTGAAAAAATTTCTCGAACAAAGGCTTAAAGGGGTGCATATACTGGGGAGTGCTCCGTCCCCTATAGCGAAGGTAAGAGGGTTTTTCAGGTGGAATGTGATGCTCTGCGGGAAAAATAGGAGCCTTATGTGTTTGGGACTAAAAAAGGCGCTTAAATCTTACAGGAAACCCCGAGGTATGATTTTCACAATCGACGTAGATCCGATTTCAATGTAAGGGAGAAAATATGAAGATTGTATTTTTTGGATCGTCCGAATTTGCAGTTCCTTCTCTGGAACGGCTGTTCGAATCTTCCCATGAGGTCCTGGCGGTTGTTACCCAGCCGGACAGGGAAAAGGGGAGACACCTTAAGGTTCAGGCAACGCCCGTAAAGCAGAAAGCCCTGGAAAAGCGTTTAAAAATATTTCAGCCCGAAAACCTGAAAAGCCCTGAAATCCGGGAATTCTTAAGCCCTCTTTCAGCCGACCTATTTGTAGTAGTCGCTTTCGGGCAAATACTTCCAAGCGACATTCTAAAGATACCGAAACTTTATTCTATCAACCTGCACGCCTCACTCTTGCCGAAATATAGAGGTGCGGCGCCGATTAACCGGGCGATCGTAAAAGGCGAGGCAAAGACGGGACTTACGGTAATCCGGATGAACGAGAAGATGGATGCGGGAGACATAATGCTTAAGAGGAGCGTTGAAATTGAAACAGAAGACACATCGGAGACTTTACGCCAGCGGCTTTCGCAATTGGGCGCAATTTTACTCCTGGACGCGGTAAGATTTATAACGGAGGATAGGATTAAATTTATAAAACAAAATGAAAGACAGGCGTCTTTCGCTCCGCCTCTAAAAAAAGAAGACGGATTAATTGATTGGCAAAAAAGCGCTCATGAAGTGAATAACATGGTAAGGGGGCTTCTCCCCTGGCCGTCGGCCTATACATTTCTAGACAATAAGGTACTAAAAATCTGGAAATCTGCCACCGCGTCCTATTACGACAAGCCGGAACCCGGTAAAATCGTAGATATACAAAAAGAATCCTTTTCAGTTGTGTGCGCAAAAGATGCGCTCCTTGTAAGCGAATTGCAGTTAGAAGGCGGAAAGAGAATGGACGCAGCCAGCTTCATGAGAGGCCACAAGCTCGAAAATGGAATCTTCCTGGGCAAAACCCCGCCACCTCCATCCATCAATCCCTAAGTTTCGAACACTCCCCCCCCTCAGTCGTCTCTAAAGCACACCCGGGGCCGTATGCAAGGGTAGCGTGCCGGGCTTTCTGCAAAAATGCTGATAAGAAAAATTATCCCCGAAAAGACTCTTCATAGAAGAGTCTTTTCGGGGCCAGCGTTTTCTTTATTCGAAAAACGGGAGCCTGCGGAACTCGGCCCCCAGAGGGGGCCTCTATCATCCTCGGCTCTTTTTGCCTCCAATATGGTGGCAAAAAACCGTTTTTCAAGCGAAGAAAATGCCTTAATTTTTAAAGCCCATGACACTCTCCTTCCTTCCGGTCTTGGCAAGGTCTAGATTTGCTTAAGGCTTTGACCGGAAAAGGGGGCATGCGATGAGCATAAAAATTCAGGCGTTTTTTGGAAGAGAAAAAGGGTTTATTGTAACAATTTTTGATACAAAAAGAGCCGAGGATGACAGAGGCCCCCTCTGGGGGCCGAGTTCCGCAGGCTCCCCTTTTTCTATTTCAAAAAACGCCGGCCCTTGGCATCTTCAATGCCAAGGGAGAATTTTTCTTGTCTGCATTTTTGCAGATGCTCATTGCATGTCCCCTTTTCCGGGCAAAGCCCTACGCGAACCGCGGTTTTTGCAGAGGTGAAGACTGCGGCTTTTTGGGCTAAACAATTAGGGAAGAAGAAAAGGCTTGACAGGGATTGGGTTTAGTGGTATTTTTACAATAAGTAGTATAAGTAGTTTTGCTATGTTATTGTAAAAAAGGATCTCTATACGTGGAAGACAGATTGTATACGACCCACCAGATAAGCACGTTCTGCAGAGTGTATCCCACTACCGTTATAAACTGGATTAACGAAGGAAAGCTTTCCGCATTTACTACACCCGGCGGGCATCGCAGGGTTAAAAAAAGCGACCTTATTGATTTTATTAAAAAGCACGAGATGCCAATGCCTGCGGAATTGACAAAAGGAAATGCTGCGAGGGTCCTCGTAATAGATGATGACCCGAAAATTGCAAAAATGGTAAAAACCCTGCTCGAAGCGGAAGTTGATCTGGAAGTCAGCGTTACAAAAAATGCCTTTGAGGCTGGAATCAGGGTGTCACAGTGGGCGCCTGACCTCATTCTCCTTGATATCCTTATGCCGGAAATAGATGGGTTTGAAGTATGCCGGAGATTAAAGCAGAGCAAGATGACAAAAGATATACCTGTAATCGCTATAACGGTGCTGAAAGACGAAAAAAATATAAAAAAAATGCGCGCAAGCGGTTTTATAGACTATCTTGCCAAACCGTTTAAGAGCCGGGATCTGATCAAGAAGGTGCGAAAATACTTGCATATATGGCAGAAGTGACTTTACGGAGAGAAAAAACAACCAATTTTAAACGCCCCGGCTCTATCGTAGGGGAGTTTCTGAGAGCCTTAGAAAAAGGCCATACCTATAATATACGGAAGAACAGTTACCTGATTTTTGGAATACTGTGGGGGATTCCCGTTCCTATCGTTACAATAGGGATGGCGCTTTATTACAAAGATATCGCGCCGTCCGTAACGCATATAATCGGAGAGGTTATCGCGAATCCCATACACATTTTTTTTCTTCTGCATCCTATGCTCTTTGGGATCGTATTCGGCGCAATGGGGACGGTGAGGGACGAAAAAGAAAAAGAAAAGCAGGAGCTCTACAGATTAAAAGACAACTTTCTTTCTATGGTATCTCATGAATTAAGGTCCCCTTTAACCGCGGTTCAGGGGTACGTTACTTTTATAATGGACGGGAAAGCGGGGCCTGTTACCGGGAAACAAAAGGAGGCGCTTGGGATTGCCTCCGAGCAGGTAGAGCACCTGGATTATCTTATAGAGGAACTCGTGGACCTTTCAAGAATAGAGACAGGGGAGTTTGAGGTAAAACCGGGCTGTGTAGACATAAAGGGCGTGGCAACCAAAGTGGTAAATTCCCTGAAACAGCGCGCGGATGAAAAGAATATCACGCTAAAAAACGAACTTCCGGATCAAATACCCTGCGTATGGGCCGATGAAAAGAGGATGAGCCAGGTTCTCGCTAATCTTTTAGGAAATGCCATAAAGTTTACGCCGGAGAACAGGACAGTGCGTATTACAGGCAGAGAAAAGTATGATACGGTTGAGTTTTCCGTTGTGGATCAGGGTATCGGCATTCCGAATGATAAAATTGATAAGATTTTCGAAAGGTTCTACCAGGTGGATTCAACGAATAGGCGCAAATTCGGCGGATGCGGATTAGGGCTTGCGATAACCAAAAATATCATAGAGTTGCACAAAGGTAGGCTTTATGTAGAAAGTGAGATAGGAGTGGGGAGTAAGTTTTTTTTTGAACTAAAGAAATGTGAAAGAGAAAGAGGAGAAAAATGCAAGTGATGAAAAAAATTCTGGCCTTAACAATAATTTTGGGAATTGTTTTTATGTCGGTTCCGAGTTTGTACGCTGACGAAACTAGCGAGCTCATTCTGAAGCTCTTAATTAAGAAAGGAATCATCAGCCAAAGTGAGGTGAACGCGCTTAAAAGAGAGATAGACAAAAAGACACAAAAGATCCCGGACGTCGCAGATATTCAAAGCCACGTAAAGAAAGCAAGTTGGGCCGACAAGATCAAATTTAAAGGCGACATAAGGCTCAGGAACGAATATCAGAGGCCGGGCTCAGGCGCATACGTAAACCGCCAGAGGATACGGGCGAGGGCTGGCCTGGAAGTGAAGATAGCGGATAACCTGAAAGGCGGCGTGATGTTGGCTACGGGGGGCACCGACAACGCGAGGTCAACGAACCAGACCCTCGGCGATGCTTTCGGAACCAAACCATTCGACCTTGACATGGCGTATCTTGAATGGAAACCGGTTAATTTTATGAAGATAGCCGGTGGAAAATATAAAAATCCACTATATCATCCCGGTGACCTTCTTTGGGACAGCGACATTAGATTTGAAGGCGTCTCATCCAATATAAAATATCCGCTCAAAGAAGAATTCGGAATACCCGCAAACCTCATGCTGAATACGGGTATTTTCATACTGGATGACCTCGCTATTGATAAGAAAAATCCATGGCTCTATACAATTCAGGCAGGGCTTGGATCTTCACTCGGGGACACGTTTGATTTTAAATCTTATGTCAGCTACCTTGATTTTGCGCACATTAAAGGGACGCGCTCGGGCGATTTCGTGCCGACTACGGGAAGAGCCGATGGCGACGACCTCTATTACTATGATTACAATATCCTCGAATTAAGCGGAGATCTTACGATCCATTACCTGGAACAAGTCGGGCCAAAACCATTTGACGTTCCCATAACCGTCTTCGGAGATTATGCGCAAAACCTTGCGGATGGAGCCAAAAGGAATGCCTGGGAGCTCGGTGTGAAACTTGGCAATAGACCTGAGAAATTCGCCGACTGGAGATTCATATATAACTTCAGGTCGCTCGACAAAAATTCATTTCCTGAGGAATTTCCGGATGCCGACGCTTTCGGAGGCAGGCCCGATGGTTATGGGCATGAAACCATACTCTCTTTGGGCCTTACAAAGAACGTATGGCTGGAATTCGATTATTATCTTTTCAGGGATAAATCAATCGGAAGCGATCCGAACGACAAATGGGGCTCCATATTCCAGACAGACATAAACGCGAAGTTTTAACCAGTTTCTCGTAATGATAGATGATGCAACCATAAAAAAAGGAGAGCTGTATGCTCGGGAAAAAGCTTACAAGAAGAGAGTTTTTTAAAGTAGGCGGCGCGGCCGCCGCGGGCGCGGCGGGGCTCTTAAGCGCTAAGGAAGCCACCGCATTTACAAGGCCTAAAACCAAAAGGCGCATGGCGATGCTGATAGACCTGAGGAGGTGCTTCGGCTGCAATGCCTGCAGCGTAGCATGCAAAGCGCAATTCGACGTTCCACTGGGCGTCTGGAGGAGTTGGGTTATTACGACCGAACGCGGTAGCTATCCAAGCGTAAAGCGGCAATTTTTACCGGTTTTATGCAACCATTGTGAAAATACACCCTGTCTTAAAGGATGCCCGGCTACGGCAATTGTGCGTGATGAAAATAGCATCGTTCAGCAACTGGAGGGCCAATGTGTAGGATGCGGTTATTGTATCCAGACATGCCCGTATAAAATGAGGTTCCGTCACCCTACCAAGAATGTCGCGAATAAATGTAATTTTTGTTCGGAGCGTTTAGACCAGGGACTTGAGCCCGCCTGTGTGAATACCTGCAACGCAAAAGCGAGGATTTTCGGCGACCTCAACGACCCGAATAGCGAGGTTTCAAAATTAATTGCCAAAAACCCTGTTAAAGTGCTGCTTCCGGAACAGAATACGCACCCCAAGGTTTTTTATATTGGTTTAGATGAGTCCATGTATAAGAAAAGGGCAGCGGTCCCCGAAGGGAAGGTGTAGGCGTGGAATCCAAAGTTATATATGATATATTTCATCTGGTATACTGGGATTGGAGAATAGCGATGGATTTATTTTTAGGGGGCCTTGGGGTGGGCGCCTTTATTTACGCTATCTGTGTGATGTTTTATAAAAAAAGAGACGACCTTGTTTCTGTAAAAGTCGGAAGCGTTATCGGCCCTGTTGCCATGGCCCTCGGGCTTCTTTTCATGATTTTTGAAATGGGGCAACCGCTTCGAATGTGGAAAACATTGGTAAGATTTAATTTCACATCGACGCTATCCTGGGGCGGCATACTTCAGGAAGGTTTCATATTGTTTTCGGCTATCTTTGCGTTCTTATTGTTGACGAACAGAAATAAAAACATGAGGCGGTCACTTGGAATTTTTGCGGGAATTTTTGCTATATTCGTAGCTTTCTATCACGGATTTCTCCTTTCATTTGTTACGGCAAGGCCTCTATGGAATGCAGGGGCTGTCAGTATAGGCTTGATCGTCTCTTCGGTCAATACGGGCATAGCAGCCGTTCTTTTATTGACCTCTTTTTCAAAGAGGGGAAGAGAAGAAATACTGGATTTCAATCTTACTTTAAGAACTGTCTTACCTATAACCCTTATTACCCAGATGGCAACCGGTTTTATCTGGATAGTGACTTTGATAACGGGGAAAAGCGATTTTACAAATGCGTATCATCTTATGAATCAACATTTTGGCGTCCTTTTATGGGGAGGCGCGATATTAATAGGTTTAATATTGCCCTTTGCTATTCTCATAATGTATGGCTTTGGCCCCCGGAAGGATAGGCCCTTGCCTATAACGCTCGTGTGTGTCCCTATTTTGATAGGGGCATTTATTTTTAGATATGTATTGATCTTGGCCGGTCAAATATCGTAAAGAAATCAAGTCAGTAAAATAAGGAAGGTTACATTATGGTAACGAAAAGTAGAAAGAAAATAACTCGCAGGGGAATGATAAAATTGGGTATTTTAAGCTCTGTTTTGCTGGCCGCAGCCGGGCCGATTAATGCGTTAAAAAGAGCGTATGCGCTTGTTCCCGCTCGGGACTTACCGGATGTTTTCAGGAAAGCGGCGCTTGAGATGACATCGATTCGGGACAAAAAATTGAAAGCGGTACCGTCCACCTGCATGCAATGTATTGCCGCCTGTTCGATAATAGGGTATTCCGAAGACGGTAAATTAATAAAGATAGAAGGGAATCCTTACGGCCCGAACAACAGAGGCATGATTTGCGCCAAAGGACAGGCGGGTGTAAACCAGGTTTATGACCCTGACAGGGTTCTTTATCCTTTAAAAAGGGTAGGGGCCCGCGGCGAAGGCAAATGGAAGCGGATTTCATGGAATGACGCTATTCGCGAGATAGCTTCCAGGATGAACGAGGTTTATAAAAGCGGGCATCCGGAGGACTTTATGTTTCACTACGGCCGAAGCAGGATAAAATACGCGACCGGCCAGATGATGCACGCCCTATCAAGCAAAACCCAGGGGAACCATACCTCTATATGTGAAACCGGCAAGTGGGTCGGTGAAGAGATCTCAATGGGCAAGCACTATGACATAAACGACGTTGAGAACAGCCGTTTCATCCTAAACATGGGCGCGAACGTTTTTGAAGCGCACACGGGCCACTCTTATTTTTCTCAGAGGTTAATGGACGGGAAAATGAAGGGCGCAAAACTCGTTACGGTAGACGTGCGCCTCTCGAACACCGCGGCAAAAAGCGACGAATGGATTCCCATAAAACCCGGAACGGATTCCGCCGTAATCCTGGCAATGGCGAACGTGATAATGCAGGAAGGGCTTTATGACGAGAAGTTCATAAGTAAATGGACCAACGTAACTGTCCGGGAATTAAAAGGGCACCTTAGGCCTTACACACCCGAGTGGGCTGAAAAGGAGTCAAGCGTGCCGGCCGAGAGGATCAGAAGCCTCGCAATCGAATTTGCTACCTTAAGGCCGTCTACGCTCATAACATACCGCGGCTTTGTCGGGCATTATAACGGATGTCATTCGGAATTCGCGGCAAAAATGCTGGATGCTATCTGCGGGAATATGATGGTAAAAGGCGGGACGCAGATGAAGGTTTCGGGTAAGTGGCAGGACCCTTATGGAAAAATAGCCAAGAAGGCCGACAAAGAATTAAAAGAAAGAAAGCCAAAGGCAAAGAAGCTTTATGTTTCCGACGCAGACGACTACGGTGTTGCCATACCCACGCACCACGCCAACCACAGAGTCTTCGAAAATATCAAAAAGGGTTGTAAAAAAACAGGGCGCAGGCCGAAAATATATATGACATACGTTTATAACTCTGTATATGTTAACGGAGACTGCCGGGAAAATATTGAATGCCTGAAGGACGAGAAACTGATTCCTTTGTTCATCGCGAGCGATACCTCCATGAGTGAAAGCGCGTCTTTAGCGGATTATATTTTACCTGACGCAACTTACCTTGAAAGATGGACAGCGGAGGCGCCGCCTGCTTTTTCGCTTACGAAGTTCCTGCAGATACGCCAGCCGGTAATAAAACCTCTGGGCGAGGCCATGGATTTCCAGGATGTTATCATTAAATTATGCCGCGCGGCTAATCGGGATACGGCCAAATACTTTCCTTTCAAGACCGGAGAGGAGTACACAAAGAAGGCAGCAGAGCTTACAGAGCATTACGCGGCGGAACACGGGAAAAAGTTATATGATGTTTACGGGAAACCCCTCAAGACATCACTTTTCAACTACATAACGAAATATGGCATAGTGCAACAATCTACGAAACCGAGCTACAAAGTTCACGAAAATAAATTGAAGGAAAAGGATTTAAAAAATACCATAGTGGATAAAGAAACAGGTGTTATATGGATACCTAAGAAAACAAAGGCGAAAGAGGGGCAAGGATACACCGAGGCAAAGAACGGATATAAAGGCTATATCGGACAGATAGCAGATGGCGTTGCGTACAAAGGCTTTAAGCCGGACAAGCTTAATAAATCGGGAAAAATGGAGCTTAGATCCAGGTTTCTCAAAAAAGCCGAGCGAAAACTCCTTGCGCAACTCACCCCTATACTTAAAGGGACACATAATGAGTTTGTCCTTGGGCACATAAGAAGCGGCATGCCTACGTATCTTCCCGTTCCGGAGCATAAGCTGATGAAAGGGCAAGAACTTATCATGACCTCGTTTAAGGTCAATGTTCAGATCCACTCCCGCTCACAGAACTGTAAGTGGCTCTCTGAAATTTACCACAAAAACCCGGCGTGGATCAACTCGAAAACCGCCGAAAAGCTCGGAATTAAAGACGGAGACATGGTTAGGGTCAAAGTCGTAGAGAAAAAATACCCCGAAATAGGTTATAGCCTGCCTCAGGCGAGGGAGTTAACGACAAGGGCAAATGTAACGGAAGGAATACATCCCTCCGTTATTGCGATTTCCTTTCACTGCGGGCATTGGGCTTACGGCCGCGTCGCAAGCGGAAAGGCCGCGTTTCCGGAAAACAAAGACAACTCCAACCTGTGGTGGCAAAAGGGCACACGACGCAAATTCGGGCCCGTGTGGGACGAGGCAAAAGGCGTACATCCGAACTGGATTATCCCGAATGCCCCTGATCCCGTAAGCGGCCAGTGGCGAAGTAACGATACCGTTGTAATGGTTGAAAAGGCCTGAGGCACAGATGAAGACAGATGAAAATACACAGATGAACGTAAATTCTGCGCTTTACAGTTTTTTTGCTACTATATTTGCAAAAGAACCTACTTGTAAACTACTCGAAGCCTTCAAGCAGGATGAGAATAGGGAGCTATTCTCATCCTGCGGCATTGATCCGCTTTCGGATATTAGGGATCTTTCGCTTGAGCGGCAAAAAGAGGTGCTTGAGGTAGAATACGCGAGGCTCTTCCTCGTCCCGCCCGTGGCGGCCCGGCTCAGGGAATCATTGCGAGCGCCGGGAGAGGGAAAGTTGTGGGGGGAATCAACCGTCCGGGTGAATAGGATCTATGAGAAATTCGGTTTTAAACTGGACAAGGACTTTAAGGATACACCGGATCATTTGTCGGCGGAGCTGTCATTTTTGGCCGAACTCTCGAAGCTCGAGTCGGAATATGCCTCCGGGGGCCTTAAGGAAGCGCGAAAAGGCGTCATGAATGTTAAAAAATATTTCCTGAACAATCACATTCTTGCGTGGTTTCCGGGACTTAAAGATGATGTTGATAAACATGCCACATTTTGCTATTATAAGGATATTAGCCGGTTGTTAGGCATGGTATTGAATGAAGAAAAAATCGCTTTAACAGGAGGTGAGTAAGCATGTTTAAATTTGGCATGGGTGAGCTTGTTATAATTTTGCTGATAGTTCTTCTTTTATTCGGCGCGTCCCGGCTGCCTGAGATAGCAAAGGCATTAGGGAAGTCTATAAAGGAATTTAAGAAGGCAGGGAAGGAAATAAAGGACGATATAACAGAAGTAACCGATGACGAGAAAAAAGGTTGAAAATCCCGATGAACCGGTTACACTAACCAAACACCTCGAAGAACTAAGAAATCGGCTTTTAAAAGCAGTCCTCGCCATAATAGCAGCCTCCGCTATCGTATACGGGTTTGTAGACAAAATCTACGATCATATGGTGAGGCCGGTAGGCCAGCTCGTTTTCATTGCTCCACAGGAGGCGTTCGTAACCCGGATAAAAATAGCATTCTTCGGAGGATTATTTCTATCCCTGCCGGTCATTCTTTATCAGGTCTGGAAATTCATCTCAGTAGGCCTCAGACAAGGTGAGAGAAAATATACGTTGCTCTTTGGGCCGCTATCTTTTGTTTTTTTTGGCCTGGGCGCCGCTTTCGGATACGCCATTATCGCGCCGATCGGATTGAAATTCCTTCTTAGTTTTGCTACGAAAGATATCGTGCCGATGATCAGCGTAAGCAAGTATATATCCTTTCTTACCATGCTGACGATAGCCTTCGGAGTTGTTTTTGAGCTGCCCCTGGTGAGCCTCTTTCTTACAAAAATTGGCGTTGTTACACCTCGATTTTTATCGGAAAAAAGGCGGCACGCGATAGTAGGCATATTTATAGCGGCGGCGGTGTTTACACCACCTGACGTGATTACGCAGACATTGATGGCGGTTCCTCTTTTAGTTTTGTATGAAATAGGGATTATTTTTTCCAAAATGGTGAGTAAGCAGCCCAAATGACAAAATCAATGACAGGTATAATACTGGCAGGTGGCGAGAGCAGCAGAATGGGCGAAGAGAAGTTCTTTATTCCTTTTTCCGGGAAGCCGCTTATCGAGTATACGATTGATAAATTATCAGGCATTTTTAAAAGTTTAATAATTGTTACAAAAGAACCTCATCTTTATCAAAAATACGGCATAAGGGCATACGTCGACATAATGAAAGGCCGTGGACCGCTTGGAGGTATACATGCGGGGTTGTTTTACTCGGATACAGCGTATAACTTCGTATGCGCCTGCGATATGCCGTTTCTAAACACAGGGCTTATCGGCTTTATGGCTCTTATGATAGAAGGATATGACGTGGTTATTCCCAAAAAAAACGGGAGGTTTGAGCCACTATGCGCTGTCTATTCTAAAGCCTGTGTAGAGCCTATTAAAAACTCGCTTTTAATAGGTAATTTGAAAATGACGGATTTTCTAAAGGATGTGAAAGTGAGGACAGTAGGCGATGAGGAAATTGCGGCCTTTGACCGCATCGGGCACTCGTTCGCAAACATAAACACGCCCGAGAACTTAAGGAGGTACGAATATGAGCGAACCGAAGCTTGACGCGTATTCGCCGCAGGAGATTTCCGAAAGGGTAAGAACCGTAGGAGTGAAGAAGGCAAACATGGACGGTATAAGCATGTTTGTTTTGTCTATTCTGGCAGGGGCCTTCATCGCTTTCGGCGCGGTATTTTTTACGTTGGTCATACATGATTCACAGATGTCGGTCGGGCTCACAAAGCTCGTCGGAGGCTTGGTATTCTGCCTGGGCCTCGTGCTGGTTGTGGTAGCGGGCGCCGAGCTTTTTACGGGAAATAACCTCATAGTCATGGCTTACGTGCATAAAGAAATCACTTTGTATAAGCTTCTCAGGAATTGGACGATCGTATACCTGGGGAATCTTGTAGGCGCCCTATCAATGGTTATGTGGATTTATTTTACAAGGCAATGGGCAGGTAACGACTATCTGATCGGCGCAAAAGCGCTCATGATAGCGAACGCAAAGGTAAACCTCCCGTTTATGGTCGCGCTTTCCCGAGGCGTCATGTGTAACGTCCTTGTATGCCTTGTATGCCTTGCGGTATGGCTCTGTTCCAGCGGCCGAAGCGTTACCGACAAAATCCTGGCAATTCTCTTCCCCATAACCGCATTTGTGGCTTTGGGTTTCGAACACAGCATAGCCAACATGTATTTTGTCCCAATGGGAATTATCTTAAAGTCAGTTCCGGCGGTTGTCGGCGCGGCAAAAGTCTCATCCGCAAGCCTCGCAAATTTGACCTGGCCTGCCTTTTGGATTAAAAACCTTGTCCCTGTTACAATAGGAAACATAATAGGCGGAGGGGTATTAGTAGCGGCGGTCTATTGGTTTATCTATCAAAGAAAAAAATAAAATGGATAAAAAATTAACAACCTGCATTTATTGCGGGTGTGGATGCGGGCTTTACCTCGTTGAAGACGGAGGGCTTGTTGTGGGCGCCTATCCGAGCGTGAAACATCCCGTCTCAAAAGGATGCCTCTGCGTTAAGGGATGGAACGCCTATGAATTCGTAAACAGCATGGAGCGTCTTACACATCCTTTGATAAAAGAGAACGGCAAGTTCAGAAAAGCCGCCTGGGATGAGGCCATCAAACTGATAGCCAAAAAGTTTAAGGCGATCACGAAAGAGAGCGGAAGTAATGCTGTGGCGTTTTTAAGTTCGGCCAAGACAACCAACGAAGAAAACTACCTTATGATGAAACTTGCGCGCGCGGTTTTCAAAACAAATAACGTCGATCACTGCGCAAGGCTTTGCCACGCCTCCACCGTTGTGGGGCTCGCCGCTACTTTTGGCTCGGGGGCAATGACCAATTCCATAAACGAGTTCGAGGAGGCCGATTGTTTTCTGATAACAGGGTCCGACACAACGGCCCAGCATCCTCTGATCGGTTCACGCATCATAAACTCAGTTTTAGAAAGAAGCGCTAAACTCTTGATAGCAGACCCGCGGAAGATCGAACTTTCGAAATACGCCGCGGTCCATATGCAACAGAAAAACGGTACTGACGTTGCGTGGGTAAACGGAATGATGCACGTTATCATAAAGGAAGGTCTTGAAGACAAAGCGTATATTGCTCTGCGCACCGAAGGATTCGAGGCGCTTAAAGAGCTGGTCAGGGAATATACCCCTGAATACGTAGAAAAAATCACTACCATACCAAAAGAAAAACTGATAGAAGCAGCCAGGACTTACGCAACTACGAAAAAAGCGATGATTGTTTACTCCATGGGGATAACCCAGCACACAACCGGCGTTGACAACGTAAAATCCCTTGCAAATCTTGCCATGCTCACGGGCCACGTGGGCTTCCCGTCCACAGGCGTTAATCCTTTAAGGGGACAAAACAATGTCCAGGGCGCTTGCGATCTCGGAGCTTTAGCCAACGTTTACTCGGGTTATCAAAAGGTTACGGATCCTACCGCACGCAAGAAATTCGAAGCTGCCTGGAACGTTGAAGGTTTGCCCGGAGAAGTAGGCCTCACCGTTACGGAGATCATAAGCGCTCTTGGTAATGGCAAGGTAAGAGGGCTCTATATCATGGGAGAGAATCCCATGATCAGCGATCCTGACCAGAATCATGTCCGCGAATGCCTCGAGAAAGCGGAGTTTCTGGTGGTGCAGGACGTGTTCCTTACGGATACTGCCGCTTATGCCGACGTTGTCCTTCCCGCGGCGAGTTTTGCCGAAAAAAACGGAACATTTACGAACACCGAACGTCGCTGCGAAAGAATACGCAAGATTATTCCGCCGCCCGGCGAGGCAAAGGCGGATTGGAAGATTTTGTGTGAAGTCGCAAAGGCATGCGGATATAAAGGAATGAATTATAACGATACTTCCGAGATTATGGAAGAGATCCGGAAAGTAACGCCCATATACGGTGGAATGAGCTATAAAAGACTGGATCCGCATGGCCTCTCGTGGCCGTGCCCGAGTCTCGAACATCCCGGAACGCCGTATCTCCACAAGGATAAATTCTCGAAAGGAAAAGGCTCGTTTTTGCCGAGGCCCTTCATTGAACCAAAAGAGAACCCGGATGATGAGTTCAACTTTATCCTGTCAACGGGTAGGATCTATTGGCATTGGCATACGCGCACGATGACCGGAAGAACCTCTACCCTGGAAAGGGAGGCGCCCGCGCCATACGTGGAATTACATCCGGAAGATGCCGGGAAAATGGGTATAAGAAACGGAGAAAAAGTTAAAGTAACCTCACGCAGAGGTCATGTAGAACTTGCAGCGCGAGTTACCGGAAAGGTTGCCGTAAAATCGTGCTTTATTCCGTTTCATTACAGGGAGGCCGCGGCAAATGTTCTTACCATAAACGCAATAGACCCGATAGCCAAAATACCGGAATATAAGGTTTGCGCAGTAAAGGTGGAAAAAATATGACGCTAAAGAAAATTTTAAAATCAGATATAAAAGAATTATTGAGACAATCCGCGAAGGAATGGGAAGTTTATGCTCCGGTTACCGCAGAGGAAGGGGATACGCTTTTTACCCGTTTGCCGAAGGAGAAGGGTAAATTAGAAAAGGCCCTTCAAGGGATCAACCTGAAGGACGAATGGGTTGTGATATCACCGAAAGACGCCTTTTTTCCGCAACTTGAGGACATGTTTCACTTTGATAAAGAAAAAATTATCGATACGCCCTCCCCCTCCAAAAAACTTATATTCGGGGTAAGGCCGTGTGACGCGAAAGGAATACTATTTTCCGATGAGTTTTTCAAAAAGAACTATGAAGATAAATACTATCTCTCGCGCGCGAAGGACAAGCTCATGATAGCGGTAGGGTGCCTCACTCCTCCCAGGCCCGAGGCGTGTTTTTGTACGTCAGCCAAGACGGGCCCGTTTCTCGAGAGCGGATTTGACTTGCAGCTTGTGGACGCAGGAGGTGCGTACCTTGTCGAGATCGGATCGGACAAGGGCAGTGAGTTCGTGAATGCGCACGCCAAACTTTTTAAAAACTCCGAAAAAGACGAAGAAGACAAAGTAAAAAAGATAAAGTCCAAAGCCGCAGAGGCCGTTAACCTAAAAGTCGATTTCGAAAAAGCGCTCGAGATCATGAAAGGCAAAAACGACTTTACGGAAAACTATGAGAGGATCGGTGAGCGATGTATCTACTGCGGGGGATGCCTTTATGTTTGCCCTACGTGCACCTGCTTCAACGTCTTAGATGACAAAAAAGGCGACAAGGGTGTGCGCAGACGAAACTGGGACGGGTGCGTATTCCGCGGCTATACGCGGGAAGCAAGCGGGCATAACCCAAGGGATAAAAAGTCGTTAAGGACAACCAGGCGCTACGAGCATAAACTCAAATACGATTATAGCGCGACGGGCATGAGCGGATGTATTGCCTGTGGACGCTGTCTTACGAGCTGCCCGGTTAAGATCGGCATGTCAAAATTTATCGAAGAGATTACAACCGGTAAAAGGACTATGTAGCCATGAAGAACGATTATCTGCCACACAAAGCTAAAATTACTTCTATTCAGAAGGAAAGCTTTGACACGAACACTTATAAAGTCGTTTTTGACGACAAAAAAATAAAAGATACATTCGATTATAAACAGGGCCAATTTGCCGAGATCTCGGTTCTCGGGGTAGGCGAAGCGCCCATCTCGATTACCTCCTCTCCTACCAGGAAGGGATTTCTTGAGTTTAGCATAAGAAACACCGGCAAGGTTACGCGGGCCATTCACGATCTTAAAGTGAATGATCCGCTATTTGTAAGGGGCCCTTACGGCAACTCATTTCCGTATGATGAGCTCAAGGGCAAGAATCTATATTTCATAGCAGGCGGCATCGGGCTTCCTCCGCTACGAAGCCTTATAAACATGGTAATGGACAACCGCAAAGAATTCGGCCATGTGAAAATTTTATACGGAGCCAAAACCCCGGATGAGGTATGCTTTAAAAAAGAACTCGAAGAATGGAAGAATATTCCGAATACGGAAGTGTGGCTTACAGTTGATAAACCGTGCGACGGCTGGGGTTGCAGTGTAGGCGTTGTGACAGAGCTCTGGAAAGAGACAAACGTCCACCCTGAAAATGCGGTTGCGATTCTTTGCGGCCCTCCCATAATGATCAAGTTCGTAATTGCCCGCCTTGCAGAGTCCGGATTTAAAGACATAGACATTGTAATGACGCTTGAGCGCTACATGAAGTGCGGCATCGGCAAATGCGGCCATTGCAACATAGGCGAAAAATTTGTCTGCATAGACGGCCCCGTGTTTACATACAACCAAGTAAAAGCCTTCCCCACCAAAGAACACGCTTTCTAGCGAAACCCCGGATGGAACAGTTTAGAATTATCAGAATACGAAATAACATCAAAGAGTCCACAGAAGATGTCGTAGCGGAGGAAGTGCCATTTACGATTATCGTAAAGGGTGAGGAATTGGTTACGCTTTTGTGCTCTCCTTCGGAACTCGCGGACCTTACAAAGGGCTTTCTTTTTACCTCCGGACTGATCAAAAAATCAGGCGATATTAAAAAGATCGTGCTCGATAAAGAGCGGTGGGTTGCTAACGTTGAAATATCCGGCTGGAAAAAAGAGAATCTGACTTTTAAGCGGCTTTATACGTCCGGCTGCGGCAAAGGGACCATCTTCTATAACGCAAATGATATTGCTTACCGACGGAAGATCACATCTGATTTCAGGATAGAAGCCGCTCGTATAAATGCCCTAATGTTGGATTTTCGAAAGAAATCGCGTATCTTTCTGGAAACAGGCGGGGTTCACAGCGCAGGGGTTGCAGACGGGAAAAGTATTTTAGTTTTCAGGGAAGATATTGGCAGGCATAACGCGGTTGACAAGGTTATCGGGCGGATGCTTTCTGATAATGTTTCTTTTAAGGATAAAGTTCTCCTGAGTAGCGGGAGAATATCGTCCGAAGTGCTCTTAAAGGCCCGAAAATGCGCTTTCCCCGTAGTCATATCCAAAAGCGCTCCCACAAGCCAGGCAGTCAGGCTCTCGAAGGAAATGGGAATAACGCTTGTATGTTTTGCCAGAGGTAACAGGATGAATGTCTACAGCTCCGAGGAAAGGATAGTTTTGTGAGAAAACAGGTTTTTCCGGCTCTGTGTCTCGTCTTTTTTGCGGCGACAAGCGCTTTCGCGGGAGAGGCGCTAAAGTTAGCTACTACGACAAGCACTTACGAGACAGGGCTCCTGGACTATATTCTGCCTCCGTTTCAAGAAAAGTACGGGGTCGAGGTCCATATTATTTCCGTAGGTACGGGAAAAGCCATTAAGCTTGCGGAAAACGGGGATGTAGACCTGATTCTTGTGCATGCAAAGGAGGCGGAGGAGAAGCTTGTAAAAGACGGATGCGGTAAGGCCAGGCGTGGTATAATGTATAATAATTTCGTAATTCTCGGGCCCGGAGGCGACCCCGCGCGTGTAAGTAAATCGAAAGATGTGAAAGACGCCTTAAGGAATATAGCCCGGATGAAGCACGTATTTGTATCCCGCGGCGATGATTCAGGAACGGATAAAAAGGAAAAATCTCTATGGCGGAAAGCGGGCCTTGAACCTTGCGGTGGGTGGTACCTGGAAACAGGCCAGGGCATGAGCGCGACGTTACGTATTGCCGATGAAAAAAATGCCTATGTAATGCTTGATCGCGCTACCTACTTATTCAATAAAGACAAAATACGATTGTCCCCTCTTACGCAAGATAATGACAGGGATTTATTTAACCCCTATGGCGTGATTGCCGTAAACCCGGAAAAAAATCCGCACGTGAAATATAAATCGGCCGTGGCGTTAATAGAATGGCTTGTTTCTCCCGAATGCCAGGGAATGATCGATACATACAGAGTAAATGGGAAGCAACTTTTTTTTGCTGATGCGATAGAATAAGAGCGTTTTATGGCGAATGAATTAAAAGGGGCCTTCGAGATTATCTTCTCTCTTGAGAGAGAGTTTTTAAGCGCGGTAGGCCTTTCGCTGAAAGTTTCCTTAATCGCCCTATTTTTGGCGGCTATTATTGCAATTCCCTTCGGGATATGGGTGGGAACGGGAAAATTCAAACACCGGGAACTTACGAGCGCCATCCTGAATACGGCGATGTCTTTCCCGACAGTTGTGATCGGGCTTCTCCTGTATTCTTTTTTTTCGAGAAAAGGGCCGATGGGAAATCTCGGAATACTTTTTACGCCTGCTGCAATGATTACGGGGCAGTGCATCCTGGCGTTTCCTATTATTGCGGCGCTTGTAGCCGCGGGAACGAGGAATCTGGGAGACAGGGCCATACTTGCTGCGCGCGCGCTCGGCGCAGGAAACATAAAAAGCATATTGCTCTTTTTGAAAGAATCGAGATTGATCGTCCTGGCGAGCCTGTCAGCGGCCTTCGGCAGAATATTCTCTGAAGTAGGGATATCCATGATGTTGGGGGGAAACATCCGCTTTTATACAAGGAACATAACGACGGCAATAGCCCTTGAGACTTCAAAGGGCGCTTTTAGCCTGGGAATAGCATTGGGCATGGTGCTTATGGTAATAGCCTTTACCATAAACGCAAGCGTTTACTATCTACAACCGAAAAAAATATGATTTCCTCAATCACAATTGAAAAAGTTCGCAAAGGATATTACCCGGCAGGGTTTACCCTTGTTATTGACGGTATTGAATTCGATAGGCAGAGTGTCCACACGCTGGTAGGCCCGAACGGCTCCGGCAAAACATCGCTTCTTGGGCTTATCGCCCTCGTCGATAAGCCAAATCACGGCAAGATCCTGTTTGACGAGGAAAGCATATCTCCCAACGACAAAGCCGCCACCCGCTTGCGCAGGAAAATAGGGTTTATTATGCAGAACCCCTATCTATTCGATATGAATGTATATGAAAATGTAGCGCTTGGATTGAAAATAAGAAGAAAGCGGCGCGGTGAAATTATTTCCAGAGTCGAAGGCATACTTGCGGCATTAAAAATAGAGCATCTTGCCCGGCAGAGAGTGAAGTGCCTGTCGCGCGGAGAATACCAAAAGGTGGCTATCGCGCAGGTTCTTGTCATGGAGCCCGAGGTAATCCTGATGGATGAGCCTCTGGCCAATATTGACACGGAAAGCGCGCTTGCCATAGAAGATATAGTAAAAAATATCCGGAGAAAATATAGCCCGATCATTATCACAACGGCCCATTCCCTGTCCCAGGCATATCGTATGCGTTCAAATATCATTCTCCTGAAAGAAGGCAGGCGCGTTCACTTTGCGAGCGGAAGGGCGCACACAAATTTTGAAATGAAATCGCAAGAGGTGATAAATGATTGAATTTGAAAAAGCCCTCGACGCCATATTGAGGAATGCCAAAAGGCTAGGCGTTGAAAAGGCCTCTCTCGAAGATTCTATGGGGAGGGTATTGACGGAGGATGTTTGCTCAAAAATAAACATGCCCCCTTTCGATAAATCCGCGATGGACGGATATGCGTTGAATTACAAAGATGCCCAGCGCATTCCGGCGCAGCTAAAATGTACGGGGTTTATACAGGCAGGAGAGATGTTTACAAAAAAGGTCTCGCCGGGTGAGTGTGTAAAGATAATGACGGGCGCCGGGCTCCCGAAGGGCGCTGACAGCGTTGTCATGGTAGAAGACACCTCCTCCTCCGAGAGTTACGTGGAAATATGTAAATCCGCAAAAAAGCACAGGAATATATGTTTTAAAGGCGAAGACGTTAAGATCGGGCAAAAAGTAATCGAAAAAGGAAAGACACTTTCCGTTTCAGATATGGCGCTACTCGCGTCAATAGGCAGGCGCTTTGCCTGGGTCGTGAAGAAACCGCGCGTCGCCGTCCTTAACACAGGCGGAGAGATCGTGCCCCTGGGACGGAAATTGAAGAGTAGAGAAATATACAATAGTAACGGCCCGCAGCTTATGGCACTTCTTAAGAAAGACGGGATAGGCGCGCGTTATCTCGGGATCGCAAAAGATCGTCCGAAAGAACTCAAAAGTTCCTTGGAAAAAGGCCTTGAAAACGACGTATTGCTTGTATCCGGTGGGGTGTCCATGGGGGACTACGACCTTGTCCCGGAGATTTTAATGGAACTGGGGGTAAAAAAGATTTTTCATAACGTCAGAACCAAACCCGGAAAGCCCCTTTTCTTCGG
>JAMXCZ010000022.1 GCA_024542975.1 Candidatus Omnitrophota bacterium
CTTCTTTTCAGGTATATGAGATTATCGGTAGCCTCACCAGGTGTAAAAAATCTATAACCCTTCGCAATACCTGTATCCCCAAACTGGAAAACAACCACCTTTTCCGGTACGTATATCCCTAATTCATCGCATATTTCCCTCAAGGCGTTAGGAAGGTGGTTTGATTGTCCAACAAAAATTATTTCGCCTCTAATATATCCCTCTTTGTGTACGGCTGCGTCGCCCACGGCCCATTTGTGCCGAGGATCCGCTTCGTCCTTTGCTCTCTTTTTTTCATCAAATGACACTATGTATTCATTCACATCACCTGTTCTGACCCTGCTCTCTGAACCCACAAGCCTTTCACTTTTACCATGCAGTTGAGCCAACAAGTCATCCCCGGCCAATTCATTACTTGCTACCCCGGAAATTTTCGCCAGCTTTTCTATTGTCAGCATATTCGGTAGTTCATCTTGTTCCAAATGGCCGTAGCCACCGTGTAGAAAACCTAGTGTTTTGTCCATTTGCCCTCGCGTTTGCCCGGCTTGCAATCTTATAAGCCATATTTTTTTTGCTAAAAGCAACATGGCCTCATCTAATTGAAACGTAGCGAGCTTTAGTCGCAAAAAAGTTTCCGTGCGTATTCCATATAGTAGCCATCCCATATCCATATCATATTTTTTTATAAGTAGTTGGGTAAGTCCTATGGTTGGAATACCCTCGCCATTGGCCACCGTGTCAACTGCCGCATGACCTACTAACCTATGTCGTTCGGCCCAGGCCCTTCGTGTTGCACTTCCCATAAACATGTTAAAGCGTTTGGCTACCATCTCCATATCTATTGCTGGGCATTCTTCTACCTTTTGAGGAAATGTTTCCGGGGGAGGGGGTAGGATGTTCCTTATCTCTCGTACATATTCAAAAAATTTACCACGTTTATCTCTATCGTGTTCAGCTACGAATTGCTCGAAATAACCGGCGTCTCCGGTTCTTCTTACGGCACGCCTCGCCGCCTCATCCACGCAAAACTTAATCCTGTCACTCATGTCATGTTTCTCCGCCAGCTTTGTGGCGAAGTTTTTCTCGAAATCACACGCAGCTCCGTGGGAGTGGTCTCCGGGCATGTTGTTCAGCACTTTGTCCCATATCTCGTGGGCTATGATCTGGGTTAGGATATTGTCCTGGTTTTTGGAGAGTTCGTGCTTCCAGTGGTTTTTGGTTACGTGAATAGTAAGGACACCATCCTCGTACTTAGGAAAGGCCTGGAGGTCGGGCTCGTTAGGCTTATTCGAATGGAAGAACTTCCTGCCATTTGCTTCGTGGATTACTATCTTCACTATGGGGGGCGCCCGTCCGCCTAAGGGGCTTCCGGTTTCACTTTCTTGCGTTTTACTAGCTACTTCCCAAATACGCGCTACAGTCTCATTATCAGGCTCGAAGGTTTTAACTAATTCGCCTTTATCCTTCCCGATCGGATCCCACGACTTGCCTGTCTTACTCGGGACTTTGGCGGCATCGCCACCTATGAAGTGTTTACTTTTCGCAAGTTTTTCAACCTCAGTTGCCAACGCTTCCAGATCATTACACCATTTAAATGACGGGCCCGCAACGCCGTCTCTTCTTATTGCGGTTAAACATTTTTTTATTTTACCGGTTTCGGGCAAGTTACCGCTTTGCACACTCCCCAGAAATCCAACTACCGGGCGGTTATTTGATATAAGTTCCCTAACATCAGCGTTAGAATTCGCAAGCAACTTCCCTGCCTCTTCTTTCAATTCTTCTGCTTTTCTTTCCCCTTTACTCATTCCAGCTCTTTTTAACCGTGTCAAAAATATTTCGAGAATTTCCTCCTCATCATCGCCTTTAAATGCCAGAATCGCTTCTTCTGTAGATTTCATAGCATCTGCATAATTCTTTTTTTCTGCATGTTCACGCGCCTTTAGTATTTTATCGTATTTATTTCCTGGCTCAGCCGCTTCCCCTGTGGCTCCTTCCCCGCTAAGTGTTACTACAACAAATTTCTTTAATACTTCTAAATATTCTCTGTATAAATCATCCTGTTTTTGGGCTACCTTTCCCATGGTTGCAAAATCAAGTGTCGGCATTTTGTTACCCTCTCCTGAGACAGCTTTACGTGTAGATTCTAAGCGGACAGCTTTGTCTGCTATGTCACTTATTAATTCATGCATCATATCCGTCACTTTTTCCTCAAATCCTTCTTCTAATAAGTTCATCAAGTCCATCCTGTCGGACATCCACCCATCTTCTAATTCCTCCATATCTAAGTCGTCATCTACCTGCTTCCCCGTGTCTTCTTCGGTTAAATTGAAAATCTTACGTATACGCCCAGGATCTAATTCCAACGCGGATGCGCAAATATCAACCAGGTGCGCTTCATACGATGCAATCGCTGCCTGTCCGATGCGCTTTTCAATTCTCGGTAGGCCATGAAATAGCGCTAGATTCAAAGCAGCATGCAAATACCTCGTCTCTTCACTGGCGCGATCAGCCAAAAGGTTCTCACGTACCCATTTTTGCGATCTCATTAATATAGAATCAACTTTTTTCAGGCATGCTACAATTGCCCTCACATGCTCATTACTCACAACCCATTTATTATTAACACGTTCAAATAATAATTTAAAAACATATCCGTATGTACCTTCATGCGCGGCATCTTCCAGGCGCTTATCTAAAGCGCCCAGTCTTTCCCGTTTAGCAGGATCATCAGCCCATTCCGGCACTCCAAGATGCGAAAACACACGTTCTGCCTTTTCCCATTCTGCCTGTATGGCATTTTGCTTAGACTCAAATCTTCTTTTAAGATCTCGCCTCACTTTCTCTGTTGCCGGAAGCATTTTTGTCGACAGTTCCAGTTCTTCATTATACTGCTGCAATACTTTTGCTCCCGCTATAACCGCAATTACCTGGCAATAAATGGCCTCGCGTTCCGCGGGATTTCGGCCTATAAGCTCTGCGAATAAATGGGTTCCTTTTTTTGTCAAACATGCATACGGTCCTCTGATTACTGCCCTACCATCATTGATTAACGAAAATAGAGCGCGTTTTTTTTCAGCCCTCCTAGTAGCGGGGTCTTCTTTTGAGAAACACAAAGACCATACAAAGTCAGCATCAAATTCAACACTCGCGCGATCATCTTCTACGCTGCCTCCAGGTTTCTGGTCCCACCTATTTTTTAGCAAAACCACGGAAAAAGATTTAACCACGCCTTTGTCCAGTGGTCGCACTATAGGATTCGCAAAGCGTATATTTAAACCTGGCGGATTCTGCCCTAAGGGTATTGGTTTAATATATTCAACGTCAGTTATTTCGTTTAATACGAATTGTTCGGCTAAATCAGGAAAACATCTGAGCAGAGGCTCACCCCCTACTCGCCTTATTGCAAGAATCGAGTTAATTGCGATCGGCATGTGGGTTTCTTCGCGTTTGAATGCTTCGTAATCTTCTTCCGGACCGCAACCTGAAGTTTCCCAGGTTGGCAGATATGAATAATGGTTATATCTGGAAGCATACAACGCCGCATTTCTCACGAATTGAACAAGCTCACCGGTAGGCACGTTTCCATTTGCGTAGTCTGTCACATTCGGCATATCCGGCGCATCTTCGTCAATTCGCATTCCTTCCATGGCACGCCAAATTGTTGCCGTAAAAGCTCGGTACTCCCACTTGAGCCTTTCTTTTTGTAATTCTGCTATTATCCTTATATCTGATGCACTCTGGCCTACTTTATAAGCCTTGCGCCTTCCTTCTACATTTCCTTCAAGGCGTTTTATTAGCTCCCAATCGGTTATTGCTGAAGCGTGACCGGACGCCTTTTTCTCAAGTCGGGTAGGTTTAGGATATCCATTTTTACCAGGCTCTTCAAAGAAGTTAATCAGTTCGTAAAAGAGCTGCTTAGACACCTGAAAGGACCTGCTTTCAAATTTATCAGGGTCCAAAATAAGGAGTATTAATTTCATGAGTGGTGTATGCTCAACTTCTGGCGGGATCTCAAGGGATGCTTTTACAGCTGGCTTAGGTGCAGTCGCTCGCGAAGTCGGTGTCTTCATACTGGGTTTTCCAGTTGTTTCTTCAGCTTCGGGTCGTGATCCTGAACTTACTTTTTCCTTTGCTAGCGCTGTCTCTGCGGCGGTTATTGCCTGTGTTACTTCTGTATCTAGTTGCCTTATCACTTCATCGATTGCCTCATCCACCGCCTTCCTTGCACGAGATACGGCATCATTTACAATTTCGCCTCCGCCTGCCTGTTCTTGGCTTTTCTCTGCCTTGGTGATTGCCTCTTTTGCCTTTTCTTCATGGCTTCCTGCGCTTTCGACTGCTTTCCCGGCTTCTTCAGCCTTCAAAAGCGCTTTACCTGCTGCATTTGCCCGTACTAGCTTTGATGTTTCTTTTAGCGCTATTCTTGCCAGGTCGAGCAGGTCCTCTACCCTGGCTATTTCATTCTGAGCATTCTCTGACTCACTTATCGCTCCCTTCGCCGCTAGAACCATCGTACGCGCTTCCTCAAGCGAGATAACCGTTTCTATTTCGACACCCGCGCTTTTTTTAGAGTTTGCATTAGCCAATACAAGTGGTGCGTTTGCAAAATCCTCGCTCAAGCGGACTGCGCCTGCCATATAATCAATAGTGTCTATCAAATCAGTCTTGGAAATGGGTATAAATCCAAATATGATGTAGTCGTCGTAATTTTCAGCGGTATCGGGTGTTACGAGAAAAAAGAGTCTTGCGCCTTCCGGAAGCTCCTGCTCAATATATCCAGGCAGTGTTTCAGAGAGCACATCTTCGGCAGGCAAGCCGGGTTTGAACACTTTTTGATAATCGGGATGGCCCGGATACAGGACAACGACGAGTTCTTTTTTCGCAGGCGTCGGATACGACTTCGCGTGCATTCGATCGCCGACCGGCACTGTAGGAAAGATCCGCTCGAGGAAAACTTTGATAGCGTTAATTCTTTTACTTATATCGGAAATTTTTGCCCACCCTGGCATCATTTCAAAGAAATCTCCCGACTGGTGCATCGTGTCTTTTACTTTGGGATACCTTTCCCGCATCCTGCGTATCTTGTCCTGCATTCCTAAACTGCCTGTAGTACGCCAGAGCCGCACATCGAAGTTTGCGATAATGTCCGCTTCTTCATCGAATTCCTCATCACGCGTTCCGATCCTGTTGTCGTGCTTGAGCTCGTGCATAAGGCGTTCTGCCCGCGCATGCTTGGCAGCTTCGATAGATTCGGTATCAGTAGGGGGTATGTGCTTGTCTATATTAAAGAAATCGCGGTCAAAGACTATAATCGCCTGATTGTTTTCCTCGTCATAGTACCTCGCTGAATCCGTGGCAAAGCCGCTCGAGAGGGCAAATTGAATTGATTCAACCCCCAGATTTGAAGACTTTCCCCACAACTTACTATCTCTATATACCGTTCCCTTACGGGCAGGAGGACTTATGAGCGCCTCGAGTAGTCGCGCTCTAAAATCGATATTTTCTTCGACTTTCATAAGCATGTGCTTGAATATTTCTTTGAGCTTTTCTATTTCAGGTGTGCCGTGCCTACCAAAGATATATTGCAAGAAATTATCTACCTGGATCTCATATTCTCTTTCGTCGGGCCACACTTTCCTGGGTCTGTTTTTCACAAACTTGATAAGTTTTTGCACCTGTTCCCTTGAAATAGTGGCAACCTCCTCCCGCTCCAAATCTTCAAGCTTCGGAAGCGTCCTCCCCCCGTCCGTCCGGCCGTATGCGCGTTTCACAGGTTCGTCGGTTTCCTCGGGCTCGCTAACCTCGGCAGGAGTCCCATCTTTATCGCTTATCGCGCCATTAATCTTAATTCTTGTATCCATATCTGCAAGTTCGATTCTTGTGTCGCCGGGTTCGTCAGCAAACTCCATTCGCTCGGCTTCCTCAGCAGCCACGCGCTCAACCTCTGCCTCAAATTCAATCTCTTCATCAAGTTGCTCACGTAGCTCTTCATCTTCAACCAAATATGATAGGTTGGAGGGCTCATACCTCGCCATTCTTTTAATGATTACTTTGAGAATGTTTTCGAGTCTCTCCTGTTCTCCGGCTGGTAAGACTAGCGACAGATGTTCCTCTACTCCCTCGGAATCATAGACCCTGCTAAGGTATTCGAATTCATCAAACAAACCGCCTTCTTCAAGAATAGCGAATGCGACATTAACAAATTCTAACGGTCTTTCGAGCGCCAGCACTCTTAAAAACGCCTCTTTTGCTCTTCCCAGCTCTCCACCGGACTCTTCTTCTCCATCAGGCTCTCCATTGTCTTTATCAAAATGTTTGCTAAGTGCATCTCTTAAGGCTGGCGGAAGATTTGCCCATATTTCTAGGTATCCGTGCTCTTCGTAGAGGCTCATCAATTCTTTGATCAAATGTTCTCTTGCTTTTTGCCTTGCGTTTTTCGGTTTAACCTTGAGCCCCAGTTTTTTGGCAACCGCTTTTTCTCCGCCGTGATATTTTGTATATTTAACGAGATCATCGCGGCCTTTGGCCCGAAATTCATCGGTTGTCGGCATCATTAAACCCTCTTTTTTAGCAGGCTTCATGAATTCGTCGAGCTCTTTTAAGGTCGGGAGTTTGTGGTACATAAAAATGTATAATTCCCAGGCGTAAACTCGCCACTTGCTTAGCGACGACTGTTCTACAGGACGCGAAACACCAAAGCCAAGCCACGGGCCTACTGCTGTCAGTCCACCATAATGATCCTTAGCGGGACGTGCGGCATTTGGACAATCCTTCACGGACAAGTTGCGCCCACGGTTTCTGGGTATCGCGAATTCATAAAGCTGTTCGGAAGTTGGCGCATTTCCGTCATGTAGATCTTGATACAGCACTTTCAAAAAAGCGCCGGGATATGTCATGGGCTCGTCTATTTCGTATCCCAAGCTTGTGAAAAACGTCGCCCATCCGCCATAGTTTCCTCGAAGAACTGCGCCAATAGCGGGCCCCAGATCGTCTGAAGATGACGGAGGGCCGTCGCGCTTCTTATATCGATCAAATTTGCCAAGTTCTTTTTTGGTCGGCTCCCGGCCATCAAGCACCTCTCGGTATATAACCTTATATATAGCGCGTATCAGGTTTGGTCTAATGTGGAGCGCGCTTTTGCCAACCTTGCGTTTTTGTGAAAGGCCTAGTTTTTCGCAAAGAGCGCCGATCACTCTGTCACCCAACAAAACTTCAGGTTTATCTGCTACGTATCCGGGCAGATGATGTAACTTTGCTGTTTTGTGAATCGCGTTATATGACAGCCCGGAGGTTGCTTTAAACGATTTTTTTGACGGGAATTGCCTGCCAGCATTTTGCTTTTTCTTCTTAGGGTTAATAAAATCCTTTAGCTCCTGATCTGTTGGCTCGTCCCGCGTCCCCCTTTCTTCGTAAAGAATTGCCCATAATATTATCCGCGCAAAATTGGGCCAATGCTCTAGTGAGTCAGCACCTGTCCTCAGTGATATCGGGAATCCGTGAGCCTTTTGAAAATTGCTTGCACTACCATATTCTGTCTTTATTGCTCTTTCCAGACGGTAAGACAACGGTTTTATTTTGCTCCTAGTGCTAGGAAGCGGGTTCTCCTTGGGGCTAACCATCCATTCAGCAAGTTCTTTGTGGTTGTCGGGAATGCGCTCCTCTAAAAATTCGAAAACGTCCCAACATACCTTAGTCTTTCTAATTGAATAGTTGAGAACGGGACCGAATTCCTCATCCTCTTCACCGTAGATAAGCTCAATGCCTTTTTTACCGCGCCTCCCATTATCTCGTATAAGTGCGCGCTCAGCGGCAGTAAGCTCGCGCGCCTTATCTCTTTGCCTGCCTATATAGCGTATAAGCCCTTCGGATCCTTTTGTGCCTTCAAAACGGGCTATTTCTTCTTCCTTGCCTCTTAATATATCGCGTATCTTCTGGCCGCATCCCCTTATTTTGGTATGCGGGTGTAAATTTATGGGGAGTGTCTTTATGTTTTCGGGTTGTGCCCAATAATGTTCGTGCTCTTCATGATAGATTTTCATTGCGTCTGTTACAAGCGAATTATTAAAGGCTGACTGTGGAATATACTGTTGATGGGGCGTGGAAAACCCATGTATATACGGGTGATCTGCAATTATGGTTACATCTTTTCCTCTGTGGCCTTTGATCTTCACTGCCGCCGGATACAATCTGCCATATATGGGCTTAGATTTTTTGGTGTACAAAGGCTTCTTTCTGTAGCCATCGTTAGGGTCTTTGAAATAGAATGCCAGATATGTGCCTTCCTCCCTTTCCTCTTCCTTACACCTTATCCCCCTCGTCACAAGATGCTCCGGCCGCGCGGCAGGATCGCTGAAGAGCTTACCCATGAGCGAGCCTTCTTCGCCTTCGATGGGAGGTTCGGGTTCAGGGGGTAGTGATTCCCCCGCCTTTGTCGCCTCAATCGGAACAATCTTGCCTGTTCCCCGAAGACGCACGAAACTCACTGGTATAGTTTCCTGCCAATCCATGCGGCCGTCTTCATCTAGCTTAACACCGCGCATTAGCTTTTGCCCCTTCCCCAACCCTAGATCTACAGGTATTACGATTATTCCACCGACTTTCAAAGTATCTATTAAAGCTTTGGGTGCGCCTTTAAATGCTAGGGCAGAAACAATAATACTATCAACTTTTTCATTAGCTAGCTCCTTAAGTGGGAGGGTTCCGTCTCCCTCTATAACTGTGACATTATGGCAGCCGGCTGTAGCCAGATTTGATCTTGCAGTCTCTGCAAATCTAGGTCTAATTTCGACCGTATACACATGCTTTGCGAGGCGCGAAGCTATGCCTGCCTGAAATCCCGTACCAGTGCCTATTTCAAGTACGGTTTTATTTTTCGCATCGCTATCTGTAAGCCCCGCAAGATACGTGTTAAATGCAACGATATCCGGCGTCGATAGGCTCACCTCATCCCTTACTATGGGCAAAGGATGTTTTCCATATGCAGCAGTTTTTTGTCCTTCCGGGACGAAGAGAATTCGGTCATTTTTACGCATAGCGTCTATTATGAGTTCGATATCCTCCTGTTGATATGGAATTTTAACTTCTGATTCTTCACAGTGCCTCCTAAAATCCGTCCTTACCTGTTCATACATAATCTCCCGCTGGCGCGCAAGCCGCAAATCTTGTGGTTCATGCATGGCCGCCTGTTGAAGCGCAGTACGCAAATCTTTTGCGGCATGCATAAAATATAGACGTTCGTCTAGGAACTCTACCGACAAACTATTTAAAAATTCTTCGACATAGATTTGAATTTGCGCGCATGCGGAGTATGTCCAGTCCGAGGTACCGGCATATTCCTCCAGGATTTTAGAATGTTCCGAAACGACTGTCTTTATGCGTTCTTGCTTCGTTCCGTACTGTTCCATACGCCTGTAGATTCGCCCAAGAAACTCAGAGAATGCCTGCCCCACCATGCCGGCATCTTCATCGGAAAGGTCATCGCTCGAGTCGGGGATGGTGATTTTTGTAATTCCTTTTTTGTTTGCGTCTACAACATATAAAATATTACCATCTTTGGCCATTGCTTTTGGATCAAATATCGCGCCTTTAGTAATCTCTCGACAGGCATTGCTTTTCACATTAATTTCGATAATACATGCTTTGCCAAAATCAGCGACATAGAGCAAATCGTCATCTTTAAGCAGCGCCCTCGGCTGCGATACTTTACCTTTCGCAATATCTCTGGCCTCCCCCGTTTCAATATTAGTCTCCACAATACACCTTCTGTTAAAATTGACAGTGTATTGGAATTTGCCGTCTTTAACTGAGATTTTTCGTTCAGGCATATCACCTTGCATTCGCTTGTACCTATTTTTGTGAATATCTATTTTCAAAATGCATTTTTTTTCGAAATCAGCGACTGAAAGGATATCACCTTCTATGCCTATTATCTCTGCGTTCGATGTGCTACCTTTTGCAATGCTGCGAGATTCCCAGGTCTCAGTGTCGATCTCCACAATACACTTTTTCTTCCTGTCAGTAACGTATAAAAATTTGCCGTTCCTAATCATAGACGTTGGATCAGTAACACTATTTTGCGCACAATATTCAACATCTGCCGACTGAATCATCAGTTCCTTGTAATACTGAGTTCTTTTAATGCGCCCCATCATTGACTCTATGGAACCAACAAGCATGTCAAGAGTTTCGCTGCTACCATCGTGTCGCGCAGATATTTCATTTGACCAAATTCCTTTGCTAAGCGCGTTTACAAACCGTCTTAATTTATTTATTTCTTCTGCGCTAATATGATCATCGATACCACTGATCTGTAAATAATCGTTAAAACCGGACGTGAGCGTATCAACCATTTGTTCGTCCTGAATTCCTGGTATCATACAGCTGTGAGCCGTAACAGCGATGGCCCATTCTGTGAGGGCAGACCCTATTTCAAAATATAAATAATCCTGAGGCTTTACTCTCCTCGCATGGGCGAAATCAGCTAATCCGCTTAATCGTATATTCGCAAATGATATCGCTATGGCCAGATTTCTTACAGCGCCAAGCGGAACAAAATTCCACAAGAATTGCCTTCTTGTGCTAACATCATGCGTCAACGGTGAAAGTGACGTATGTACGTACCCCGCCCGATGTATCTGGGCGAGTTGGGTGATGGAGTTCTTTGCGAGACGCTGCATATCTTCGAGGGTTTTGATGTCTTCGGGATATACGAAGTAGTCTTTGTGGGCGATGTAGGCGATGTATTTGTGTGTTCTATGTCCGAGGTCTTTTATGTTCGCTTCGGGTGGCGCATGCGGAAGGGCGCCCTCGTGGGTAAATACGTACGAACCTCTTCTGGCTCTTATAGGTACGGGGACATCTATTCCGTGAAGCTTAAGCTCTTCCATCATGCGCACTTCATGTTCAAGAGCGGCTTCGTCTTCACCGTCTTGCAGGCACTTTATGCCGAGGATGTAGGTATTATTCAATTTTACTTTTGCCGTTCGGTTAGCCCATAAATCTTCAGGGAGATTTTTTATTTTCTCTTCGATGAAAGAGTTTTGCGCCTCGCGGGTTTCTCGATCCCGATAATTTGACTTTGTTATGCTTGCCCTATGTTCGCTAATAGCGGGCTCCAGCTGATATGATTTCCATATGCCATAAAAGCTCCATCCTAGCATGCCAACACCTAACGCAATCGCTCCCCACCCCCACCATGGAATGCCGGAAACCCACGCAAGATGCTTAGGAGCCTCACGCCAGTCAGCGCCTAAAAATACGAGTGGCAGGAGAGATGCGACGCGGTAGAGGACGCGTTTTAACCCATAATGGGGACGTTTCGCTTCGCTGTAACTCGTTGCCCGCGCTCGAGTTGCATCTGCACTGATCGCAATTTCCGGGGTTTCGATAATTACTTTTTCGATATCTATACCCAGCTGGCCGGCCACATTGTCTATATCTATTTCTGCTGGACTTATAAGAGCCGCCTCATCAACAACATTCCCTCTCTTATCCAACGCCCCGATAACTTCGCCGTTATCTCTTCTGAATACCGCGCCATCGTGGCCTATCGCTAATGCATTTCGCCACCTGATTACAAGATGCTCTATGAGAAATGCCCTTTCGCCGTTGGCTGCGATGTAGATACCTTTATCACTCAATATGGACGCAACTGCCAGCGTGTTGGTAAGGATTTTACTTATTTTGTCGAACGCTGAATTCTGTTCCCCGGAGACTAATCCGGCGTAGGGATTTGTATAGTTTTTATCACTTTTGAATTGCGGGAGGATAGATACAAACGATATATTATTTTCCTTGAACAGTTCTTTCAGGCTGCGCGAATGAAAGCCGCCGGTTATGAGGATGGTTGTTTTTAAGGGAGAAAATTTAAGATTTTTTAGAAACGCGTGATCGCGCCGGAAGGTATATTCGTAAGACTTGGATACATCTTCCCGCAGGCGATCCAATTCGCGCAGGGCATCTTCTATTTTATTAATTGCGCTATTTTTTCCGTGCTTACGAATAAACGAAATGAAGCTCGCGGAGCTCGACGAAGCTTTTTCCTTCAGATAGTATTCATAGTCCTTCCTTGTGATGGAAAGGTTGAGCATCTTCTTAAGAATCAATACATTCTTAGTAAGTGTGCCAAGCTCTTTTTGCTCATCGCTCACGTACAATTTGCTTCTCAATATACTATCGAGTTTATCTATTTCATCCGTAATTTTAGTTTTGTCTATATCTCTATATTCCGACGCATATAATATATATTTTTCGAGTTCCCGAAATTGCCTCATATCCGCGTTGATGGACCGGGCTTTTCTTGCGATGTATGCGTAAAATTCCTTCTCGTTTATTTCTTCCTCTTTAAAATGTATTACCTTTTTTGCGAGCTCTTCCAGCTCCTTATTGGAGAGCGTCTTTTGAAGCGCATCTATAAGTTGATTGCGCTCGGTGTTTGCTTTTTCGGAATTAATGTTTTTCTCATCTTTTATGGATTTTGCTAAAAGCCCTACATTGGGGTATAAATCATTCCGGAGGCCGTTGTTCCGCGCCTTCCCTGCTATGTATATGATAAATTCCGAAAAATCTATTTCGTCATTCACGTAGCCTTTATAGTAGTGTTCGAACTCAATAATTTCATCGGAATATATGTCTTTCTCCAACCCGCTCAAGAGAGATGTTAGAGGCGCGATATACTGCCCGGCGGTTTTCTTGTTTTCGATGGATTTTCTGTAGGCCATCAAATTGTCGATATATGCCCCTGTCTCTTCTATACCCCAGAGCGTTACATTGTCCGGGTTGTTTATCGCAAAGAACTCCGCTCCGTTTATAACGCCTTCCCTCAGGAAGTAATCCGACACTTCTCTCCTCGCCTGGTTATTCTCAACATCAGTAAACACTGACAAGTCATAGCTACCCTTACCGCCTTCAAGATTTATTACGTTTATGCCGTAACTCTTGTTTAGATATTCGATTATTTCGCATATCTTACGCTGGGCGTAATAATTACAGTGCGCGTCCTGAATATGGATAATGGTGGGGCGCTTATCCGGTCCCGACGTCGTATCCGGTGACCAGGAATCCGCTATTGTAGCCAGGTTTTGTGGTATGGAAAAGCTCTCCGGTGTGTAGCCGCGCCCTCTTGGCGCTTCGGCTGTTCGGGCGTAGTCTATGGGCAAGGTTGTAAAAAATACTGATACCGATAGGGCTAAAGCAAGGAATCTAAAGCTGATGGTTTTTTTTTGCATATTAGCTCTCGCGTCTTTCACAACACTAATAGCTTCGGTTATTAAAAGCTTTAATTAATGAGGCAAAAAAATTGAGCCTAACGCGGCTCATTTTTACTTTTTTTACCCCTTCTATCTATGTTCTCGCGTCTCTAATATATATAATCCCTTAAACTTGAAAAAAATTCAAAAAAAACACCATCTATCTTTCGAGTTCCTAACTGCACGCTCCCATCTTCAATACGGCCTCTTCGACAGTGTCTACGAAGGTGACCAGGTCGCGGCAGGAGAGGGCGCTTAGGGAAGCGCGCGCTTTTTCACTAAGGACGGGCTCTTCGGCAAGCCGTTCGAGGACGCTCTTCCAGTAAGTTCCGAGCGCTATTATCGGTTTCGGCTCCATGAGGCCTTTATTGACGAGTTCAAGGCAGGCTGCCAGCTCAAGCATGGTGCCTGTGCCGCCGGGAAGGACTATAAAGAAATCGGATTTTCTGGCCATTGTTTCTATTCGCTCAAAAATGTTTTTCGTTTTTATTTCTTTGTCGATATATTTATTAGGCCTTTTATAGGGAAGGTTCTGCCATTTGTAATAAGTAATTCCGACCGTTTTGCCACCGGCTTCCTTTGCGCCTCTTGATACGTCTTCCATGGTCCCGCCGAAACCGCCGGATACAACCTCAAATCCTTTTTTGGCGAGAAGCCGGCCCAGTTTCACGATGTCTTCTTTTCTTTTCGGGCCCAAATCCCTGTAGCTACCGAATACACATACTCTTTTTTTCTTCATAGAACCTACCCTGGCGCGAAGCCCTTTTTTGGAATTCATTTTCTATCGCTTTTATTATGTTAAGTTTGTCGTTTATCCATTTCGGCGCAATGAGCACCTCGCGCCGAGCGTCGGATACAAGCCTTAATATGACGCATTTTGGGTTCAGGCGTTCAAGAAAATTGCACGCTAAATTCACGTATTCGGCAGGCTCCGTGAGCCTCACTTCGCCTTTATTAAATGCCTCTTCAAGCTTTGTGTTCCGTAACACGTGCAAAACGTGCAATTTAACCCCGTCTATCGGAAGCCCTGCCATGGTTTTGGCTGTTTTCATCATATCTTTTTCGGACTCATCCGGCAGGCCCAATATAATATGCGCGCCGATTTTTATCTTCCTCTTTCGTGTCTCTTCGATAGCTTTCAGGGTTTGTGAAAATGTGTGGGAGCGGTTGATTTTTCGGAGGGTATGGTCGTTTACGCTTTCGACACCGTATTCTATCCAAACATCATACCGATCAGCGTAACTTTCTATAAGATCCAGCTTCCCGCGATCTATGCAATCAGGGCGGGTGGCTATCGCGAGGCCCACTATCTCCGGAAAGTCCTTTATGGCATCATAGGCTTTTTTTAATTCATCTACGTTCTTTGAGGTATTTGCGGCATTTTGAAAATAGGCAATAAATTTTCCTGTCTTGAAACGCTTCCTTGAAAAATCTATTCCCGTTTTTATCTGATCGCGGAGAGGTACCGTGGTTTTCGCAGAATGCGAAAACCCCCGCTCGTTGCAAAAGGTGCATCCTTCCGCGCTGAATGTGCCGTCTCTGTTGGGGCAGGTAAACCCCGCATTCAAGCTTATCTTGCGGACTTTTGTCCCGAATTTTTCGCGCAGGTACCGGTTAAAAGAATAATAAGGCGTTTCCATAACTTTTAAGTGGTTTTCCCGGCGTGAAGCTTGACCATCAAAAGCGTTATCGCCACGGGGGTTATGCCGGATACCCTTGCGGCCTGGCCCAGGGAATGCGGCCTAAGCCCGGAGAGTTTCTCTTTTATCTCACCGGAAAGGCCATTGACTTTCTTGTAGTCAAAATCCGCGGGTATATTTATTTTTTCGATTTTCTTGAACTTGTTTATCAGGGCAAGTTCCCGTCTTATGTAGCCCTCGTATTTTATATCGACTTCGACTTGTGTTTTTTCATAATAAGAAAATGTTTCCGTCCAGTTTGCCGTTTTCGCTATTGTCTCGAACGATATCTCGGACCTTTTTAGTAAACCCGAAAGGCGCGCGGATTTTAGCTTCTTTTTTATTTCTTCTACACTTTTTCTTTTTTCTTCTACTTTTATAAATTTTTCGCGGCTTAAAAGCCCTATTTTGTGCCCTATCTTGCTCAATCTAAGAGCCGCGTTATCCTCCCTCACGGTCAATCTGTATTCTACGCGCGAGGTAAACATCCTGTAGGGCTCGTTGGTCCCTTTAGTAACAAGGTCGTCTATGAGGACGCCTATGTAGGCCTCGGACCGGTCAAGTATAACCGGTTCTTTTCCTTTAACCGCCATAGCGGCATTAATGCCAGCCATAAGTCCCAGGCTAGCTGCCTCTTCGTAGCCGGTCGTCCCGTTTATCTGTCCGGCGAGAAAAAGGCCTTTTACGGTTTTAGTCTCAAGGGTGGATTTAAGCTCGGTCGGGTCAACTACGCTATATTCTATACCGTAGCCGGGTTTAAGTATCTTCGCGTTTTCGAGCCCGCGGATACTGCGCACCAGCTTCTCCTGCGCATCGCGCGGGAGGCTTGTGGATATACCGTTCGGGTAGTATACTTCGGTTTCACGGCCTTCCGGCTCCAGGAAAATAATGTGCGCATTTCTCGCGGGAAATTTTACGATCTTGTCTTCTACGGAGGGACAATATCTTACACCCGTTGATTTTATTTTTCCCGAGTAAAGCGGCGACCTGTCGAGATTTTTTCTTATTATGTCGTGCGTTTCCGGATTGGTGCGCGTCATAAAACACGCCCTTTGCTCTATATCAATTTTTTCCGTCCAGAACGAAAACGGTATTATCTCCTTATCGCCTTCTTGCTTAGTCAGTCCGGAAAAATCAATGGTTTTTCCGTCCAGGCGCGGCGTTGTGCCGGTCTTTAACTTAAGCATTCTAAATCCGGCCCGAGCGAGGTTCCCGGAAAGCTCACAGGAGGCGCCTTCCCCTATTCTTCCGCCCGAGAAATGCCGAAGGCCAATGTGTATAGTCCCATCGAGAAACGTCCCGGGTGTCAATATAACCGCTTTTGATTTTATAAGGCCGCGTTTTTTTGTATTTATTCCGCGGCAAATGCCGCTATCGAGATAGAGAGACACCGTCTCGTCTTCCAGAACATCGACACCGTCTTCTGTGAGAACAGTATCTCTCATGTAGCGATTGTATTTTTCCCGATCAATTTGCGCCCTTGAGGACCTCGCCGCATACCCCTTCGATGAATTGAGCATCCGAAACTGTATAAGAGTAGCGTCCGCCGCCCGCCCCATCTCCCCGCCCAAAGCATCAACCTCTTTTACGAGCTGCCCTTTCCCAACCCCACCTATCGCAGGGTTGCAGGACATAAACCCGATCTTCTCGACCTCAAGCGTAACAAGAAGCACCCTGCATCCCAAACGAGCGGCCGCAAGCACACCCTCACACCCCGCGTGCCCCGCACCCACAACTATAATATCAAATTTACTATCCATCTTTAATTTGTACCGGTAAGGGGGATTAGATTCTTTTCAGCTTTGTGATTAGGCCAGGCATGTTTTTCGCGCCAAACAGGTACGTGCCGGCTGCAAAGACGTTTGCGCCTGCTTGGCTTGCGAGCCTTGCGGTTTTGAGGTTTATGCCGCCGTCTACTGCGATATCGCCGCTATACGCTTCCCTGATCGCTTTTATTTTGGGTAGTTGGGTGCGCATAAATTCTTGCCCCCCGAAACCCGGCTCGACTGTCATGACGAGGACCTCGTCTACGAGAGAAAGTATATCTTTTATGGAATCAACTTTTGTCTTTGGTTTCAGGGAAACCCCGGCCTTTTTTTTTAGCTTTTTAATATCGGCGATTAGGGATTTGGGGGTTTTAGTAGTCTCAATATGAAAAACAATAAGGTCGCTTCCCGCGCGCGCAAACTCTTCGATGTATCTTTCGGGATTTTCTATCATAAGGTGAGCGACAAGCGGCAGTTTCGTCGTCTTCCGTATAGCCCGCACGATAAAAGGCCCGAGCGTTATGTTCCGGACAAAGTGCCCGTCCATAACGTCAACGTGCAGCCGGTCAGCCCCCGCCTTTTCGGCCCTCTTAACCTCCGATTCAAGGCAGCTAAAATCCGCCGCCAGTAAACTCGGAGCCACTTTTATAACACGTTTTCCCGCCATGCACTTAATTTAACACACGCCGTCATTTTCGTCAATCCAAAATCAAGAATTTAACGCCGGGCGAACATTAGCGAAGCGCTTCCTCGTACACAGCGAGGGTTCGGCGGGCCATTTTTTCTACGGTGAAGTTTTCTTCGACTTTTTTACGCAAATTTTCCGCACACTTAATACGGAAGGCCGGGTCGCCTGCCATTTTAATTATTGTCTCGGCCATTTTGGCCGGGTCTTTCGGGGGGAAAAGGAGGCCTGAAATGCCGCTTGCAACGATCTCTTTTACGCCGCCTGCATCCGCTGCGCACACCGGGGTACCCGCTGCGCCCGCCTCGATCACTACTCTCCCGAAGCCTTCGGGGATATTTGTCGATAGTACAAGGCAATCGGCTTCTTTGAGCAACTTCAGCACATCGTTTCTTCTGCCGAGAAATTTAATATTTTTTTCTATTTTTAATTTTTGCGCTAAATCTTTTAATTGCTGCAAATAATACTCTTTCCCCGCCTCTACTCCCCCTACTATCCAAGCTTCGGCGTGCTTTGTAACCCTAAGGACGCGCTCCATTGCTTCAATAAATTCACGTTGGCCTTTGATAGGCGTAAGTCGAGCAATATTTATTATTATAAATTTATCCTCCCCACCGGCGTGCTTATCCGGGCAATACGGATATTCCGCCAGGTCGAGGCCGCGATATACAAGGCGGGTTTTTTCTTCCGGGACGTTAAAAGCCTCTACCATCCTCTGCTTTATGCTTTCCGAAATAACTATAACAAGCTTGCCCCGGCCCATGATGCGGCTTAGAGCGTGCCTCGAGTAAAACCCGTGACAGCTCGTAACAAACGGCGTCCCCGTAAGCTTGCAGGCCAGAAATCCTATCCACGCGGGAACACGGCTTGAGGCGTGGACAATATCAATATGGTGAATTTTCAGAATGCGTTTTATTTTCGGCACGAGAAAAAGCGCGGAGATTGATTTTCGGTGGACGGGTAATTTTATGTGGGTTATGCCGTTTTGCTCAAGGATCCCGGCCAGCACCCCACCGGAAGACACGACGGTAATATTGTTCCCGAGTTTCTTGAGATGTAATGCAAGATCGATCGTGCCGGTCTCTACGCCGCCTGACTCAAGCGCCGGAACTATGTGGAGGATATTCATGCTTGTATGGCTAAATTACTGTGCCCGGTGCAATGGTGGAATTTTTGTGGACGACGACTATCCCGTCTTTTATGCAGTAATTTTCGTTTTTCAGATTTTCTATTTTTTTCTCGTTTATAATTTTTACGTTGTTTCCGATCTTTACATTTTTGTCGAGAATTGCTTTTTTAATAATGCAATTCTCCCCGATCCCCATAATGGGTTTACCCTTTTTCTTTGCGGCGAGGATGTCCCCGAGGGACTGGTAAAAATCGCATCCCATCATAATGGAGTCTTCCATAAGAGATTTATCCCCTATCCTGCTTCTTAGGCCCACTACGGAATGTTTTATCACTGCCGATTCTATGATGCAGCCTTCCGCAACAATCGACTTTGATATTTTGCTGTTATTTATCTTTGACGGAGGCAGGTACCTGGGACGCGTAAATATTGGCCAGTTTTCGTCAAAAAAATCTATCGGCGGAACGGGCTCCGTGAGCATAAGGTTCTCCTCGTAGAAACTCTTGATCGATCCTATATCGCGCCAATACCCTTTGTAAATAAAAGCCTCCGTAGCCTTCTGCGTGAAAGAATCGGGTATGATCTCCTTCCCAAAATCCACCTTGTCACTCCCCCTCAAAAGCTCAACCAGCACCTTCTTATTGAAGATGTATATCCCCATCGAGACAAGAAACTTATTTTTCCCGTCTATTTTAATAGACGCGTCTTTTATCCGGCTGAGGTCTTTGGGTTTTTCAAAAAAATCTACGACCTTGCTCTTCTCGCCCAATTTTATAACCCCTACCTCGCTCAAATAATCCTTGTCATCCGTGGGATTACAGGCAAGTGTGATTTCAGCGCCCTTTTCTTTATGAAACTCCAGCATCTCGTTTAAATTGATCTTATACAACTGGTCACCGGAAAGAACGACTACATACCGCCACGAAGGGTCGGTGAAGTGGCGCAGGCACCGCCTTACGGCATCGGCCGTTCCCTGAAACCAATCTCCCTCATCCATCGTCTGCTCGGCGGCCATAATTTCCACAAACCCGCCCGAAAAAGGCCCGAGCCCATAGGTCCTGGCTATATGTTTGTTGAGTGACTCGGAATTGAACTGGGTGAGGACATATATCCTGTTTAAGCCGGAATTAATGCAGCTGCTTATAGGGATATCGATAAGGCGGTACTTCCCTGCCACAGGAACGGCAGGCTTGCACCTTTCCTTAGTAAGCGGGTAGAGCCTCGTGCCTCTTCCCCCTCCCATTATTACGCACAATACATCCTTCATAAATACCTTCATTAAATATATACGAAAGGTAGCAATAAAGCAAGCCCACAACCGATTATTGTGCGCTTCTTTATTTTTTAATCGAGTTTCTTTTCACGCCTTAGCTTTTCATCAAAAAAGTCGAGGTCCGTGATGGGAAGTATCACCGAAGAGCCTATATTGGCAAGATGGGCAACTATGCGCTTAAAGTACCTCGCAAGGAGCGCGAGGCATACGGCCTCATTGGTCGGAAAGTCGCTTTTCGAAATCTTTCTTAGGATTTCGTCGCAGTTCCTTACGATTCCCATTTCCAGGTACAATATTTCTTTCGCGACCTTTTCGTCCGATTCGATAAATGCCTTTTGGGTTTTTTTAAATACCTCCAGGATCTGCCCGTCAATCCTGTCAAATAATTCCTCGAAGGCTTCTTTTCGAAGCGGCTTATTGAGGAGGCCTATGATCTCGAATATGTTCTTGCAATAATCCCCCACCCTTTCCGCATCTTTTACGACGCTCATCAAAATGAGAGACATTGGAACGTCCACGGACGGCTGGATAGATAAATGCTCCACCACTCTTTTCCTTATCTCTTTTTCAAGGAGGTTTACCTTTTTGTCCAACTCATAGATTTTATCCTTAAGGCCGGGGTCTGCCTTCCCCTCTATGAGCCCTGCGCACACAGATTCAAACATATGCCTTGTCTCGCTGAGCATCGTTTTGAATTCTTCCAGAACCTCAGTAAGAAACCCTTTGCTTTTCCAGAATGATAGAAGATTTTCAAACATATTTCACCTCACTTTTTCCAAACAATTTTCGATAATAATATTAAACTTATCGGCAATAAATAAAATATGAAAAGCACGTAAGCCACTGCGAGAACTTTTCGTTTTGAGAATTTTTCCGATACAAACCGCGCAACTTTAAGCGGGATCATTCTAACCTGCTTTATGGGGTAGATAATAAGAATACCCGTAACATTGAAGGCAAGATGCACAAATGCAATAGTTATACCGGCTATGTTACCCGTAAAAGAAGCAAGTATTGCCGTAATCGTTGTACCGACGTTGGCCCCCAGGACAATGGGGAAAGCGTGTTCCAGTTCCAAAACGCCCGCAGCGATCAAGGGCACAAGGAGAGAGGTCGTGATGGAACTCGACTGCACTATGGCCGTGAACAACATCCCCATGAGCAGGGAAAGCAGCGCAGTTTTCCTTATAACTTTGCTGAATAGCATGTCGGCCTTTTCCGCAACCAAAGACCGTGTTATATTGACAATGTTGTATAGCGCGAGAAAAAGCAAAATTACCGCAACCACGAGTATGACAATGTATGATAAAACACCGGATGCGGGCATTAAGCGCCCTACCAAACCATCGACAAAATACACAGCCGGCTTTACGACAAATTTGATCGGGCTTGTAAACTTAAGGTATCCCATGTCGCAAAATATACCCGCTAAAAATATTCCTGCCTTTTCAAGAAAATGGGTCGCCATCTCTATCGGAAAAAGAATAAGAACTGTAAAAATGTTAAAAAAATCGTGCATCGTAGAGCCGCTAAAGGCCCTTTTAAATTCCTCTTTCCGCGTGATATGTCCCAGAGCAACGAGCGTATTTGTGACGGTAGTTCCTATGTTTGCGCCCATAATTATAGGAACCGCGCCCCTCACCGAAAGCACGCCCGAAGCCACAAACGCCACCACCATGGATGTAGTCGTAGAAGAGCTCTGGATAATACTCGTAGCAAGAATTCCTATGAATAATCCTATGAAGGGATTGGATGTAGTACTGATAAGGGCTTCCGCAAAGGGCGTCCCGAAACCCTTAAAGGCATGGCTCATGAGGCTGATGCTTACGAGGAAAATATATACAAAAACAAAAACGCGGATTACCCTAAAAATATGGGGCGCGGTTTTTGCTTCTTTGGATTTCAATTTTTTTCAAGCTCTACTTTTTACTTGATCGGGCGGGCAACGTAAGTACCGTTATAAAAATATTCGTCGGGATTTTTATTTTTCTTCAAAAACACGAGGCGGCGTTTCTTTCTTTTGTTCTTTTGCTTAACCCTTATCTCAGTTCTCTTCTTACGTCCCATATACCCTCTCCTATAGTAAGCCCTCAAACGCAGCCAATATACCACACCCCCAAACTATCTTCAAGCAAAAAGGGGCATTTAATATTTTGCATGCCGCGTTACATCCAGCCAGCGC
>JAMXCZ010000023.1 GCA_024542975.1 Candidatus Omnitrophota bacterium
CTTCTCTCTTGCTAAACAAATTTAGCAAGAGAGAAGCGGCCCCTTTTTTACGTTATTCTTCGCTATTCAGCTGCGTGGGTGTCTTTTAGGTAGGTTAGGTACTCGCTGTCTGTGGTAAGAATCAAGGTCGTACCCTCATCGATAGTATGCTTGTATGTCTCGATCGTTTTCAGAAATGCGTAAAACTGCGGATCCCTGTTATAGGCATCGGCATAGATGTCGGTTGCTGTGGCGTCCGCTTTCCCCTTAATCTCTTCGGCCACTTTGTAGGCTTCAGACTGTATTACTTTCAATTCCTTATCCATCTGGCCTTCGATTTCGGCTTTTTTGCCCTGGCCCTCGGAGCGGTACTTTTCGGCCGCGCGTTTTCTCTCGGAAATCATACGTTCAAACACCTTCTGCTGCACTTCGGAGACATAGTTTATTCTTTTTATCCTCACGTCGACGAGCTCTATGCCGTATTGCGGGACGATCTTCGCGGCTTCTCTTATGATCTCACGGGTCAAGGTGTCTCTTCCATATTCTATCGTTTCGAGTTTTCCCGTAATCTGGTCGGCGACTGCGCTTTTGTCGCCTGCTTCGCTTTCCCTTAAGATCCTGTTGGTGTTCCTTACCGCTTCTACTAGATTATGGCTTGTGATGGAATCCCTCATCGCGGAATCGATTACGTCGTCCAGCCTCGCATGGGCGCCGTTTTCGTTGCCAACGGACTGGAGAAATTTCAAAGAGTCCACGATCTTCCAGCGCGCCGTCGTATCAACCCATATGTACTTCTTATCTTTCGTCGGCACCTGGTTGGGATTTCCGTCCCATTCCAGTATTCTTTTTTCGAAATAGTTGGCCTGCTGTACAAAAGGCATTTTGAAATGGAGGCCCGCATCCGTAATGGGCTTTCCTATGGGCTCACCGAACTGCGTGATCACAACCTGCCGCGTCTCGTCTACGGTGTACACTGCGCCGCTTATGAGAAGAAGCGCTACGACTATCACGGCAACTACTATAAAGGACATGACATTCTTCATCGCTCGCCTCCTACGTTATTTAGCTTGATAAGCGGAAGTATACTTTTTTCGCTGGAATCTATTATAAACTTTCTGCCGATTTTGGGCCATATTTCACTCATTGCCTCAAGGTAAAGGCGTTTTTTTGTGACGGTTTTCGAGTTTTTATAAGCGTCCCATGTCGCTATGAATTTCGCAGCGTCACCCTGGGCCTCGTTGATCCTCATAAGGGAATACCCTTCCGATTCCTTTATGGTTTTTGCCGCTTCGCCGCGCGCTTTGGGTATTATCTTGTTGTATTTTTCCCAGGCCTGGTTTATGACTTTTTCCTTCTCCTGCTTGGCTTCGTTTACTTCGTTGAAAGAAGGCTTTACCTGGTCGGGCGGATTTACGTCCTGCAATTTTACCGTCACGATATGGACCCCTGAGTCGTATGAGTCCAGGATTTCCTGGAGCTTCTCCTGCACGCTCCGGTTTATCTCCACTCTTCTCGTCGTAAGAACTTCGTTTACGGTGTTGTCACCGACTACCTGGCGCATTACCGCCTCTGAAATATTGCGTACGGTCCGGAGGGGATTCCTTATGTTAAACAAGAGTTTCACGGGGTCCTTTATCTTAAACTGCACTATCCACTCGACTATGAGCGCGTTTAAGTCGCCCGTAAGCATGAGGGACTCTTCGAAATATTCCCTCGACGAATACTGCGTTACGACGCCCGGCCGCGTTGTGCGGAAACCGAACTCTTCCTTAAATATATATTTTACCTTCACCTTGTTTACCGCTTCCGCAAACGGTATTTTGAGGTGAAGCCCGGGGTTCGTAGTCCTTATGTATTGCCCGAAGCGCCTTATTACACCGACTTCGTCCGGGCCGACCGAATAGAAACTCGAGAAAAGGCCCGCGAGGGCGATTACGCCCGCTACGACAACCGGCACAAGGCCCTTAAAGGGCATGAGTTTTTGCTTCACGGTTTTTATAAATTCGTCCGGATTATTAAATAGATCCTCTGGTTTGTTAAAATCCGCCATTTTTTTGCCTCCTTACTTATATCGCACTTGCCCTATGAATAGACGCCTCCCCAAATTTTTCCTTGATCCTATCCACGGCTTTGTGGATTTCCTCATTTTTGTCGTCGGATGCGTCCCGAAAAAGGGTATCGGGAAAATCCCTTTCGGAAAGATTGGAGGCCTTGACCCCCAAAAGCCGCACGGCTTTATTTCCTTTATCGAAATCATTATATAGGCGCTCGGCTGTTTTGTAAAGAACATTCGCAAAATTAGTCCTCTCTACTGTAACGGCACGGGTCGAGGTGTAGAAGCCCGTAAGGCGTATTTTCAAGGTAATGGTTTTTGTCTTCAGTCCCGCAGCGCGCAGGCGCATTGATACCTTCTCGCAAAGGTACATAAGAGCGCCCTCTATCTTTCTTCTGTCGAGAGTGTCCTTGTCGAATGTTACTTCGTTGCTTACGGATTTTGCGCATCGAGCGGTTTCTACGGCGCGTTCGTCTATGCCGTTTGCCAGATTCCAGAAATGCGCGCCGTTTTTACCGAAAGCGCTGATAAGATCTCTTACATCCTTTTTTGCGATATCCCCGATCGTATTGATCCCCATGCGCCGGAAAACAGCCTCGGATTTTTTCCCCAACCCCCAGAGCCGTGATATGTCGAGCGGGTCGAGAAAATCACGGAGCCCCTTTTCTGTAACTTCCACAAATCCATCCGGCTTTTGCAGCTCGGAGGCAATTTTTGCCGCCATCTTAGTCGGCGCAAGCCCCACGGAAGCAGTAAGCCCCGTCTCCTTTTTTATGCGAGCTTTTATTAACATGCACGTGTCACGCGGCACAGAGCGCAGCGCTTTTGCCCGGGCCCCGAAAAGGTGGAAGCTCCCGGTTATGTCCAGGAATGCCTCGTCTATGCTAATGGGCTCTACGTCTGGGGTAAAGCTATGGAAGATGCCGTAAATCCGGCCTGATACGCGGCTATATTTTTTTGAATTTACGGGCAGGAAAATCGCCTCGGGGCATTTTCTGTAGGCTATGGAGATCGGCATGGCGGAATGGATACCGAACTTACGCGCTTCATAAGAGCACGTGGAAACAACGCCGCGGCCTCTGCCTTTTTTCGGGTCCGCCCCCACTACGACGGGCTTTCCGCGAAACGCGGGGTTATCGCGCTGTTCTATCGCAGCAAAAAAAGCGTCCATGTCCACATGCACGATAAATTTTTTAGCGCGAAAAGTAGGATTCATTTTTTGTAGCGATGCGGAACGCGGCCCGTAATACCGGTCATAATCTCGTACGGTATGGTGCCTGCGAGGCGCGCGAGGCGCTCGATCCTGATTTCCTCACCCCTTTGCCTTCCTATAAGCACTACCTCGTCGCCCACTTTTGCGGTTTTTACACGGCCCACGTCTATCATCGTCTGATCCATCGTTATTTTGCCCACAACCGGCATACGCTCTCCCCTCACAAGGACCTCCGCCTTGTTCGACAGGATCCTTCCGTAACCGTCAGCGTATCCGATCGGAAGGCTTGCAATCCTTGTGGATGATTGGGTTATGTATGTCCGGCCATAACTTATCGAACGGCCGGGAGGGGTATTTTTGATAAATGCGATTTTTGTTTTAAGCGAAAAAGCCGGTTTCAGGCGTATCATGCGCGGGAAACTCCTCTTCGGGTAAATTCCGTAAATAATAAGCCCGGGCCGCACTATATTGAAGTGCGATTTTTTCCAGAGAGCGCAGGCTATGGAATTTGCGGCGTGCTTAAGCGGTATATCTATGTTTAATTTCGCAAGGCCGGAGAGCACCTTCTCGAAAGAATCGATCTGGTATTGGGTGAAAGATTTATCGCGGCCTGCGATGGAAAAATGCATGTAGACGCCCTCGATCTCTATGTTTCCGGCGTCCTTTACTTTCTTTATGAATTTTACTGCCTCCTCGTGCCAGACACCGATCCTGCCCATTCCGGTATCTACTTTAACGTGCACCCGGGGTTTAAGCCTTCGCCCTGCCAGTTTTTTCAGTCGGGCAAGAAGCTCGCTGTTGCAGAGCGTCAACGTAACATCGCGCCATAGGGCGGCCTCCTCCTCCTCGGGCAAGACTGAGCCAAGCACCAATATAGGCGACTTTACACCCGCTTTACGCAACGTCAAAGCCTCGTCCAGAGTGGCCACGCCGAGATATCGTATTTTAAGTTTTTCCAAAAGCTTTGATATACGAATGATACCGTGCCCGTAAGCGTTGGCCTTAACCACCGCCATTATGCCGGTATTCCTACCTACCAAATTTTGTATCGCCCGTAAGTTATACTTTACCGCGGTGAGATCGACTTCTGCCCACGTAGGGCGGTAGGCTGTATTGTTCATCTATTTTTCACCTGGCAATATTTGGAGTAAAGATACATCGGAACGAGCCTGTCAGGATTTACAAATTGCTTTTTTTTTGCCTTACGAAGCCCGAGTTCCGCGACAACCCGGGCCCGGGGAATCCACTCTTTCCGGGAAATTTTCACCAGAGCATTCCTCGCGAGCTCCCGCTCGTAAAGCCCGGCCCCATCACCAAAAACAAGCGTCTCCCTACCTATCATTCTAATAACATCCCCTATATTCGTCAACATATAATCCGAGCCCTTCCGCAATCGCCCTCCGGGCCACCGCTCTAACCGATAAAAGCATGTGTAAACTTTTCCTTTTTTCGCGTCGATTATCGGACAAAGCACCTCGGCTTTCTCGTCCACAAAATTATAGGCTATCACATCAAGTGTAGGAACCGGCACTATGGGTAGCCCCAGAGCAAGGTTTATTCCTTTCACGGCCGCAACTCCGATCCTGAGCCCCGTAAACGAGCCCGGCCCGATACTGAGCGCAATCGCATCTATATCTTTTAGCCTAAGGCAGCATTTGTGAAGTGCTTTATCAATCGAAGGCATAAGAAGCAAGGAATGGTTAAATTCATCCACGCCGTGAACGGAGAGAGCTTCCTTTGCGCCGTCTTTTACCGCTACGCTAAGAAATCTGGTCGATGTATCTATACCGAGTATCTTCATGTTAAGAACGTAATTGCAGGAAAAACAATCTCCCTCTTATTCTTACCTAAATGCCGAAACTTCACGAGAGTATGCCCCTCCGGCAAAATGTCCGGCGCCCTGTCAGCCCACTCGACCACTGATACCCCTTTGGAATAAAAGTATTCCTCGCAATCCACCGTGCTCAGGGCGTCCTGAGACTTGAGCCTGTATAAATCAAAATGGTAAAGCGGCTGCCGGCCTGACTTGTATTCCTTTATCAGAACGAAAGAGGGGCTATTCACATACCGGTATTCCCTGATACCCAACGCCTTTGCGATCCCTTTTGTAAAAATGGTTTTTCCCGCGCCGAGTTCCCCGACGAGGGCTACGACACTACCGGGCCCGAGCGTTCTGCCGAACCTGTAGCCCAGGTCAAATGTCTCCTCGGAGCTCTTCGTAATACGCTTCATAAGTGCCTAAACCCCCTAGACTTTAGAAGCTTCGAGCGCCCGCTTTCCTCTACTATCCGGACACCAAGCACTCGCGTTATCTCTCCGATACGAGTTACCGCTAAATCTTTTTTTCTCCGTATATGCTTCATTATTTTTTTCGCTTCACCCGGGGACACGGTAAAAAGGAGCTCAAAATCCTCACCCCGCGAGATCATTTCTTTAAATGAGCCCCGCGCGCCGAAGATAGGAATTAACTCTTTATGTACGCGCGCTCCCACGGAACTCGCACGGGCAAGCCTGTTTAGATCCAAAGCTAATCCGTCGGATAAGTCTATCATGGAACTTATTTTAAAGTTTCCCAATATTCTCGCCTCTCTTAGCCGCGGCAAAAAGCTCAAGTGTTTCACCCGACCGCATCCAAGTTTGCCCGTTACGAACAGAAGATCCCCCGGCCTTGCGCCGCTCCTTGTAATAAGGCGCTTCTTTTCCACTTCACCCATAAGCGCAATACTTAAAACTGTCTTACCTGCGCGATTTGTATCGCCGCCTATCACAGATATGTCGAACTTCCGGCAAAGTGCCTCTATCCCATCTGTGATTTTTTTTAGAAACTTTATGTTTTTCTTCTTCGGGACGCCCACGCTTACAAGCGCGTACTCAGGAACCCCTCCCATAGCCGCAATGTCGCTTATGTTAACTGCCATCGCCTTCCATCCAATCGCAAAAGGCGCCGTATTCCTCTCAAAGTGCACACCCTCGATAAGCATGTCCGAAGTAAGAAGCATATACTTCCCTCTCGTATGCTCCAAAACCGCGCAGTCATCCCCTATGCCCATAACAACCGGCCTCTTAACCTTAAACTTGCGCGTAAGATAATCTACGAATTCAAGCTCCTTCATGTCCTATAGGCTTCCCGTATGCTCCGGGCAAACGGCTTTCGCAGCACACCCTTTTCCGTAACAATCACCGTTACAAGCCGGGCAGGTGTTACGTCAAAAGCGGGATTAAACACTTTTACCTTTTTCGGTGATATGTAAACTCCGCCAATTTTTCTTACCTCGTCGGGATCTCTTTCCTCGATCGGTATGCTCTTCCCGCTTTTTATGCGCGTATCGATCGTCGAGAGCGGGGCAACGACATAAAACGGCACTTTGTGGTAATGCGCCGAAATTGCGAGCGAATACGTCCCTATCTTGTTCGCCACGTCCCCGTTTGCAGCTATTCTGTCAGCGCCAACAATTACTTTGTCGATCTTCTTCTTTGACATGAGGTACGCTGCCATATTATCCGATATAAGTGTCGTGTCGATCCCCTCCCTCATGAGCTCCCATGCGGTAAGGCGCGCTCCCTGCAGAACCGGCCTTGTCTCGTCAGCATACACCTTTATCTTTTTCCCTTCGTGGTGCGCGGCGAATATTACGCCGAGCGCTGTTCCATAATCAGCAGTCGCAAGGCCTCCGGCGTTACAATGGGTAAGAATAACATCATTTTTTTTAATGAGTCCGCTTCCGAATTTGCCCATTTTTCTGCAGATCTTCTTATCCTCTTTCAGTATGAGGCCTGCTTCATCCAGTAAAATCTTTTTAAGCCTGTCCGGCGATTCTTTTTTATTATTTAACGCAACCCTTTCCATCCTCTCAAGGGCCCAGAAGAGGTTTCGCGCCGTTGGCCGCGAAGTCGCCAGATATTTCGTTGTTTTTTGCAAATCCCGAAAAAAATTCTTCTTCGAATTTCTTATCCCGAGGTACACCCCGTACCCCGCAATAACCCCCAGAGCCGGCGCGCCCCTTATTTTCATGCGCCTTATGGCATCCCACACCTCTTCTGCAGAATCGCAATAAATAAATTCGAGCTTATGCGGAAGCAAGCGCTGATCGATGAGCTTGACCCTCTTATTTTTCCATTCCACGGTAGCAATCGGCATATTCCCCTCCTAAGATCCTGTCAGGCTATTGAAATACTTGAACGTAAACACCATTATAACACTTCCCACGTTATTCAAGACGTGAAGCGTGATCGATGGTATGAGACTCCCTGTTTTTTCGTAGAGATACGCGAGTGCGGCCCCCAGGATAGCGATCGGCAAAAAACCGACCAAAAAGTAAGTCACCGCATGCGTATGCAGGAAAGAAAAAAGGACACTCGTAATCGTGATCCCCCAAAAAACGCCTATCTTTCTTTTAACGGCATTATACATAACGCCCCTGAAAAATATCTCTTCTATCACCGGGCCGAAAAAGACGGCAATAATACTTGAGACATATATCAAACCCGTGTTACTTTCGGCGAGAAAGAGCCCCACGATAGGCTGGGGGGGTGGCGTTATTTTCAGGAAATTCAAAATTACATATACAACAATTCCTATCGCGACGATCACAGGGATCAGAGCCAGGTACCCCGCCACGCCGTAAAGAATGTTCTTGCGGAGGTTTTTTCCTGAAAATCCCAGGTCAGGAAGACTTTTTTTGTAACCACGCCGGAGAAACCCAAGGATTACGAGGAACACTATCGCGTCCAGTATGATCGTGTCAAAAACCATTCTGAAATTTTCATTGTCATAAAATTGAAATTTTACCTCCAGAAGCGATTCGAGCACGCCCGTAAAAAAACTGAATGCCGCAAAAAAGATATAACCTGCGGTGAGTGTGAGTATTGCTATCTTACAAATATCCCCTATCTCCCAAGGGGGAGGGTTGGAAGGCGCGTGTTTTTCGAAAATTTTTTCACGGCGTGATTTTTTAAAAAGGAAGTATCCATCCACTGCAAGCCCCAAGAGGAACAAAAAAACAATTGCCAAATTAAGAAAAACGTAAAAAAAGTAAAGCGGCCGGCTTCCTTTTAACACGCCCTCCAGCTTTTTTGAACGCTCCGCAGCTTCCCTGAAATCCACAAAAGTGCCCCCGCGCTCGTCTACTTTGGGCTTTACCGTTTCTTCGGTTAGGGTCCCGTAGATAGGCTCGCTTTTTTCGATTATCCGGGGAAGCACGTTTGCGAGGATTATGAAGCAGAGTAACGCAATATATACCCGGTTTCTTTTTATAAAATCTTTTGTCATATATTTAACTTGAAAAGTTTTTTTGCGTTCTCGGATGTCACTTTTTCGACCTCATCCTTTGAAATACCGAGAATCTCAGATAGCCCGTCGCGCAACTCCGTTATATACGCCGGTTCGTTGCGTTTGCCCCTTTTAGCCTGCGGGGCCAAAAACGGGGCATCCGTCTCGAGGAGCACCCTATCGAGAGGGACATACTTCGCAACCTCTCTTAAGTTTCCCGCGTTCTTAAAAGTCAGGTTGCATGTAAACGAAATAAAAAGCCCCATGTCAAGGGCCTTTGTTAAAAACGTTCTTTCGCCCGAAAAACAATGCAAGACACCATGCACCGGGCCGGCGCACTCGCTCTTAAGTATACTTAGCGTATCACAATCGGCGCTCCGATTGTGAATTATAAGCGGCAGGCCCAATCTCCTGGAAAGCCCTATGAACTTAACGAAGAGTTTTTTCTGGACGGGAGGAAGAGACGGGCTCTTGTAGTAATCGAGTCCCACTTCGCCTATGGCTACTACCTTTTTGCCCGCTGCAAGAGCTTCTATTTCACCAAGGGCGCCTTCGGTGTCGCCTGTTGCATGATGGGGGTGAATACCAACCGACGCAAAAATGTTTTTATATTCCGCAGCAAGGCGCACGCTTTCCCGGGAGCCATGAAGGCTGGCCCCAACATTTATAAAATACAAAACTCCTGCCTTCTCGGCCTGGCTGATCGTATCCTTCCTGTCCGAGGCGAACTGCTCAAAATCAAGATGGCAATGCGTATCTATAATCATCTGTTAATAATTCGAGGGAAAAGGGGTGCAGCTTTAGCGGTTTTTGTTCCCGAAGGCACGATTCCCCAAAACTTTTCTTTTTCCTCCGGTTTGGAGTATACATTGACGGAGGTTATGTCTGATTTCATGCCGAGCTGCGACCACATGTTGCGCGCGGTATCCGGCATGGAGGAATAGAGTAATACCGCTGTAATTCCTATCGTCTGTATTAATTCGTACATAACGCTTTTTAAGCCTTCTTTATTCTCTTTCGCAAGCTTCCATGGGGCTTTGTCTTCTATGTATTTGTTTGCCCTGCCTATCAGCTTCCACACTTCCTTTAACGCAGAGCACGTATTGAAATGAGCGAAAGAAGCGCCGACTTCTTGCGGAAGATCTATTGCGGCATTTTTTATGTCTTCCTCTCGGATAGGTCCGGGTTCCGGCACGATCCCATTAAAATACTTATCGAGCATTACAAGCGTTCTATTCAGAAGGTTCCCCAGGTCATTTGCAAGGTCATTGTTGTATCTCTCGACAAAGAGCCGCTCGGAGAAATTCCCGTCATATCCGAAGAAAACGGCGCTCAAAAGATAATGCCTGAATGCATCCGCGCCATACTTGTCTATAAGCTCCATGGGGTCTACTACGTTCCCTTTGGATTTAGACATTTTTTCGTCTTTGATCATCCACCAGCCGTGCGTAAAAATATGTTTGGGCGGGCTTTCCCCGAGGGCTAAAAGCATGATCGGCCAATAAACCGCGTGATGCCTCAGGATGTCCTTTCCTATTACGTGCGCGGCATGCGGCCAAAGCGATTTGAATTGTTTTTGGTTATCCGAATACCCTATTCCCGATATGTAATTTATCAGGGCGTCAAACCATACGTAAGTCACAAAGCCCTTGTCAAAAGGAAGCTCAATGCCCCAGGAAAGCCTTGTCTTGGGCCTCGATATACAGAGGTCCTGAAGTTCGTTATTTTTGAGAAAACTTAGGACTTCGTTCTTCCTTATCGGAGGATTGACAGATCCGGGCTTTTCTATATACTCTATCAATGCATTTTTGTACTCGGAAGTCTTAAAAAAATAGTTTTCTTCATCAAGTTTTTCTAAATTTCTTTTGCAATCCGGGCATATGCCACAGGGTGCATGCGTGTTTGTCCAGAACATCTCGCACGGAGTGCAAAACCATCCCCGATATACTTTCTTGTATATTTTTTCCTTCTTGTAGAGCGTTGATAAAACTTTTCTTACGGTATCTTCGTGTGTTTTGTCCGTGGTGCGTATAAAATGATCATACTCGATATTCAGCTTCTTCCATAATTCTTTAAAATGCGGCACAATAGTATCGACAAACTTTTTTTCCTGCCCTTTTTCAAAGCCCGCTTCCTGTGCAGCTTTTTCTATTTTCTCACCGTGCTCATCTGTCCCGGTCATAAAAAATACCTGGTGCCCGCATTGCCGCAGAAAGCGCGTTACGCTGTCGCAGATTATCTGAGTATAGCAATGCCCTATGTGGGGCTTTGCGTTTACGTAGTATAAAGGTGTTGTTATGTAAGATTTTTCTTTTTTCACTTCAGCCTTTACCCTCATTTGTCATTCCCGCGAAAGCGGGAATCCATGGATGGCTTTCGTCTGGATTCCCGCTTTCGCGGGAATGACAAATGAGTTCCATTAAAACTTAACCTCGATGCGTTTTCCGCCTGCGATTTCTACGGTTACGCTTTTTTTAAGGGGGGCGAGCGCTATAACCTTGCCTTTGCCCTTGTCTGTCTTTATCTCCTGGCCCATCTTGGGCAATTTTTTGAGAAGTTCCTTGTAAGTCTTGTTTTCGTAGCTCAAACAGCACATAAGCCTTCCGCAAAGCCCGGAAATCTTGGTGGGATTTAACGGCAGGTTCTGATCCTTCGCCATGCGTATAGTAACGGGTTCAAAGTCTTTCAAGAATTTTGCGCAGCAGAGCTCCTTGCCGCAAGGCCCGTATCCGCCCATAATTCTCGCCTCGTCCCTTACGCCTATCTGCTTGAGTTCTATTCTCGCCTTGAAAATGTTGGCAAGGTCCTTCACCAGGTTCCGGAAATCAACGCGGCCCTCGGATGTGAAATAGAATATGATCTTGGAGCGGTCGAAGGAATACTCGGACTCAACGAGCTTCATGGGAAGACGGCGCTCGTTTATCTTGCGCGTGCAAATCTGCAGGAGCTCCTTTGTTCTTTTCTTGTTCTTTTCGATCTGGCGATGGTCCCACGGGTTCGTCTTTCGTATAACCTTGCAGAGCGGGCGCTCGACTTCAGTCTCAAGAAGTGCCTCCTCTTCCGATACAACCTCGCCGTATTCAAGGCCCCTGTCCTGTTCTACGATAACGTACTCACCCGCTTTGAACTTAAGCCCTCCGGTAGAAAAGTATGTAATCTTGCCCGCTTCGCGCAGGCGCACCTGTATAACCTTAAGCATGCTAACTCCTTATCCAGCTTTAAGCTGTAAGCTTAAAGCTATAATCATCTCCTTATTCCGTTCACCAGAACATCGATAATCATCTTCGGATTTACGTTGTAATCTACATATGAACGCAGGGTGATAATTTTCCGTATGAGGCGTTCGAGCTCGTCTTGAGTAAAAGCAGAAGACTGTTCCCTTATCTCGTCTTTTCTATCGATGTTAAAAATATACGCATTGCCTCTTGAGGCCTTGTGCACGGATATATCCCTGAAATAAGAAACAAAAAACTCGAGATCCTCCTTAAGGCCTTCCCTCTTTGAATAGCGCCCGAGTTCCTCTCTCAAATCTTTTCCCGTATCCATCATGGCATCTATCAGGGTGTTTTTTCTATCGATTGTCTTCCTCTCTTTCATCTTTATGGCTTCCCCGATCCTTCCCGATGAAAAATTACTTAATAATCCGGCCTCATTTTCTGAAATACCGAGCGTGTCTTGCAGGATACGCTGAACGAGCCTCGTGGGCGCAGTCGAAAATTTTACGATGTGGCATCTCGACACGATCGTGGGAAGCATAGCCTTCTCGGAAGGGCTTATAAGTATGAATACCGTGTCCTTTGGAGGCTCTTCGAGCGTCTTTAAAAAAGCGTTTGAAGAGGCTATGTTCATTGTGTGGGCATCGTTTATCACGAAAACCTTTTTTTTCGATTCATAAGGCTTAAGATTGGCGCGGAGGGTGACGCTCCGTATTTCGTCTACGCCTATAGAAGAAGATGCGCCGCCGGGCCTCACAAACGAAATATCCGGATGGGAGCCGGAATCGACTTTTTTGCAGGACAGGCACTCAGAGCACGGTTCTTCCGAATTTCTATTCCGGCAATTTATGGCCTTCGCAAAATTCTTTGCAGCGAGCGCCTTCCCTACGCCGTCCGGGCCGATAAAAAGATAATTCGAAAAAATGCGGCCTTTCCGGAGGCTCTCCCTTAATACGCCGAGAGCGCTATCCTGGCCTTTTATATCTTCGAACGACATTCAGAACTTCCTTTTTAACATCTTTGAAAGTTGCATCGACAGTGTCTTTCGTTCTTATGACCTTGATCCTTCTTCTGTTACGCCGGGCAAGATCAAGATACCCCTTCCTTACTTTCTTATGAAAAGCGATGTGCTTTGACTCCATTCGGTCTCTTAGAAAAATGCCTATTTTCTTAAGGCCCGCTTCCGGCTTTATGTCGAGAAGTACCGTAAGGTCGGGCTTCACTTTTCCGATAGATACGGATTCTATTCTTTTTATCTCTTGAAGACGAACACCGCCCGCATACCCCTGGTAAACTAAGGTTGCGTCATTGAACCTGTCGCTTATTACGATTTTCTTTTTTGCAAGAGCCGGTTTTATTATTTCTCGGATGAGTTCCGCGCGACTCGCCTCGAATAACAGTAATTCCGTAAGCGGTGAGATGGTTATGTTTTTGAAATTCAAAAGTATATCTCTTATCCTTTTACCTACCCCGGTCCCCCCGGGTTCCCGTGTATGCACTACGTCAAACCCTTCTTTTCGCAAAAGTTCGGCCGCCAGTTTCGAATGTGTGCTCTTACCACACCCTTCGGGCCCTTCGAAAGTTATAAAAATGCCTTTTTTTAAGCTTTTTTTCGCCATACCGGCCCCTCTTTCGTATCCTCCACGATAATCCCCTGTTTTTCGAGTTCATTTCTCAGGCTGTCTGCTTTTTCGAAATTTTTATTCTTACGCGCTTTTTCGCGTTCAAGTACCAAAGTGTCTATGCAAGCGTTTTTTTCTTTATATTCAAGCGCAAGGCCAAAAATATCTTTTGAAACCCGTCTTACAAAATCACTCAAAACTCCGAGTGCCTTCTTCTCTTTTCCGCTTAAGACGTTTTTCTCCAGTAATTTATTCCCGTCCGAGACGCATTGAAAGATTGCGCCGAGCGCAAGCGGCGTATTAAAATCATCGTTCATGCAAACGGTAAAAATATTGCCGTATTTGTTTTTTCTTACGCTGGTTTTTCTGTCTTTCTTGCCTACAGCATCCGCTTTCTGCAGAAAAGCCAATAACCTGTCTCTTTTTGCCTCCATCTCCCCGATCTTCGCCTCGGTATAATCCACCGGATGCCTGTAATGGCTTGAGAGGAAAAACAATTTCAAAAGGTCCGGGTTCCCGGGAAACTCTTTTATTGATATAAAATTCCCCAAAGACTTTGACATCTTCCGGCCGTTAATCGCGAGGAGCCCGTTGTGGATCCAGTATTTTGCGCTTTTCTTCCCGGCGCATACGGTCTGCGCGATCTCGTTTTCGTGGTGGGGGAATACAAGATCGATCCCGCCTCCGTGGATCGTAAAATTCTTCCCCAGGAATTTCGTGCTCATTACCGAGCACTCTATGTGCCATCCGGGCCTGCCCCTGCCCCAGGGGCTTTCCCACGAGGGCTCACCCTCTTTTGCGCCCTTCCACAGCGCGAAATCAAGCGGATCCTTTTTGTTCTTGTCGAGGCTTGTGCGTATGCCCTCTTCCATCTCGTCTATCGCCTGGCCTGAAAGCCTGCCGTAATCCTTATATTTTCTGACGTCAAAGTATACGCTGCCCGAAGATTCGTAGGCAAAACCTTTTTTTATTAAAACCTTTATAAATTTCACCATGTCGGGTATGGTTTCGGTTGCCCTGGGCTCCTTATCGGGCATGAGGATCCCGAGAAGCTCCATATCCTCGTGATATCTTTTTAGATACCTGTCCGCTATTTTTTTAACCTTATCCGCTAGGGCTTCGGGGCCCGGCTCATTCTTAGCCCGCTCTATGATCTTATCGTCTACGTCCGTAACGTTCCGCACAAATTTTACCTTGAAACCCTTAAACTTAAGGTAGCGCACCATAAAATCGAATATGTAGGCGCTCCTCGCATGCCCTATGTGGGACTCGTCATACACAGTGGGGCCGCATACATAGATACCGATAGTTTTTCCGGTTAATTTTTCTTTTTTCCGGGTAAGGGTGTTATAGATCTTCATCAGCTATATGTTGTAAGCTGTAAGCTTTAAGCTATAAGCTGTAAGCAGGAAAAAATGCAAAACAGAAGTTTTCCGTTTTCCTCCTGCTTATAGCTTATAGCTTAAAGCTTATAGCTTTCTTAACTATCTTCCATGGATTTCTTCTCATGATGGTCTTTGATCTCGCTTTCAATGTGGTCTATCTCGTCCTGGAGCCGGTCGAGGTGCTGCGCTATGGGGTCCGGTAAGGAGGTGTGGTCTAAGCTTATTCCGGAAACTTTTTTGCCTTCTTTTTTTACTATCCTTCCCGGAATGCCTACGACAGTTGAGTTTGGAGGCACATTTCTTATGACTACGGCGTTGGCGCCTATCTGGACGTTGTCGCCGATATTTACGTTGCCGAGTATCTTGGCGCCGCCGCCGACGACTATATTATTTCCCAAAGTCGGGTGCCTCTTACCACGTTCTTTTCCTGTTCCACCGAGCGTCACCCCCTGGAAAAGGGTGACATTGTTCCCTATGACGGAGGTCTCACCTATTACGATTCCCATGCCGTGGTCGATAAAGAGGCTCGTTCCTATCACAGCGCCCGGATGAATCTCTATCCCCGTAACCCATCTTGCAAATTGCGAAATGAGGCGGGGCAGGAACGGGAGCTTCATTTTTAGCAGCCTGTGCGCTATCCTGTAGAATATAATGGCCTGGAGCCCCGAATACGTAAGTAAAACCTCGGGCAAACTTGTTGCCGCAGGATCGCGTTCAAAGGTAGCTTTTATTTCTTTTTTGAAAATGAGGCTTACCAGGACCAGATACACGAGAATCGTTATTAAACCCAGGAATATTGCTGTCAAAAAACCCATATAGTTATCTCCTCATGCTTTTACCTTTTATTGCCTTCGGTTAGCGTCACTACCGCATAGCTCGCTACGGCTTTACCTTTTCCGATCGGGCCGAGGGCCTCGTGGGTCGTAGCCGCAACGCCAACGCGCCCCTCTTCTACGCCTAAAATACCGGAAATCTTTTTTTTCATTCCGGCGACAAAAGGCGCTATCCTGGGCTTTTCTATTACAATTACTATATCGGCATTATTCACGGAAAAGCCTTTGCTTTCGATTAAATTATTTACCTTAAGAAGGAGGGCTCCTGAGTGAGCGCCTTTGTATTTCGGGTCGTCGTCGGGAAAATGTTGCCCTATGTCCCCGAGCGAAAGCGCGCCAAGCATCGCATCCGACAGGGCGTGGAGGGCAACATCCGCGTCCGAATGCCCATCGAGGCCTTTTGTAAAAGGGATCTCTACCCCGCCCAAAACGAGTTTCCTCCCCTTTACCAATCTATGTATGTCATACCCTATGCCGATTCGCATCTTTTAAAAGTACTTTCGCCAACTCCAAATCTTCAGGTGTGGTAATTTTTATATTCCTATATGAACCCTTGACGATTTTTACCTTATGACCTAACATTTCGGCGAGGCTTGCGTCGTCTGTCGCATGCCGCGTTTTCACCTTATTATACGCCTCTACGATCAGGCGCCTTCTGAAAACCTGCGGCGTTTGGGCCTCCCAGAGATTCTTTCGTTCCGGCGTATTCTTGACGAAGAAATTCCTGCTTATCGATTTGAGCGTCTGCCTGGCCGGAACCGCGGGAAGCGCAGCGCCGGATGCGCGCGCTGCGGAAAGAACCCTTCGCATCAAGCTGCGGCCTGCGAACGGGCGCACGCCGTCATGTATTACGACAAAATCCGCCGAACCCGCACGTTTCAGGCCATTTTTTACGGAATCATAGCGCCTCCTGCCGCCGGGAATTACGGCGCGGACCTTAGCCAGGCGGTATTTTCGCACGAGGCGCTTCGCCGCTTTCAATCTGCCGAACGACACGACAAGAATTACGTAATCTATAAAATTAGCGTCTTCGAGCGTTTTCAGAGCATAAAAAAGGATGGGCTTACCCCTGAGTTTGACAAAAGGCTTGTCCCTTCTGCATCCGAGCCGCTTACCCGAACCCGCCGAAGGCACTATGGCCACTACCTTCATCTACTGTTTCTCCGCCTGGGCCCATCTCCGGGGGCGCTTGCAAAAATCATTCTGCCTGCCGAAGTCTGAAGGACGCTTGTCACCGTAACCCTTATCGTCTGGCCGATAAGCCGCCGGGCGTTATCGACGACAACCATTGTGCCGTCATCCAGATACGCAACGCCCTGGTTGTATTCCTTTCCTTCGCGCGAGATCTTTACGGTCATTTCCTCGCCTTGCAAAACCACGGGCTTAAGCGCATTCGAAAGGTCATTTATATTCAGGACAGAAACGCCCTGAAGTTCCGCTATTTTATTCAGATTAAAATCGTTCGTAAATACCTTTGCATTGAGAAGCTTGGCAAGTTTTACGATCTTGGCGTCTACATCCTTGATCTCGGAAAAATCCTCTTCGTGTATCCTTACGCTCATCTTGGGATTCTTCTGCAGATTGTTTAACACGTCAAGCCCGCGGCGCCCGCGGTTTCTTTTGAGCGAGTCCTGCGAATCCGCTATCTGCTGCAGCTCTCTAAGAACAAAACGCGGAACAAGAAAACGGCCCTCTATGAAATGCGTGTTCGTAATGTCAATTATCCGGCCGTCTATGATAACACTCGTATCCAAAACGATTATCGAGTCATTTTGATCCTGCCGCGTAAACCTGACATAAGGTATGATCAGATTAAACTCGTCCTTCCCTTTCATGGCTATAACCATGCCCAGATAACAGAAGATCAGTATGAACATGATATTGAGCGAGGAATATATGCTGGCCTCCATAGGGATCAGCCTTACGACAAGCGTAAGTATCCACGCCATAAAGAACCCGAAAATAAGGCCAAATACCGCAGCGGAAAGATTCCTGGTTGAAAATTTCTTCAATCTGATCTCTACAAGTATTACGAGAATGGAACCGAAAAATCCTACCACGGCGCCTATTATAGCGTTTCTTACGCCGGGATCTCCCATAATCGAACCCACGTAATAGCCCACTATTGTGCTTAAAAATACGAAAAACAGCCTTATAAAAATTATCGTCATCTGCGCCCTCCCTTCGGTTTATACAGCAATTTCCAGGGATGCTTTTTGACATCCTCCGTCAAAGCCTCGAGGTTATCGTAAATCTTTTCCTCAACGAGCAATTTCCCTATGGTGCCTTCGCCCTCTTTCAGTTTCGTCATGACGGCGTTGGCAGAATCGGCGAGGTTTTTTATACTCTCGGTCAATGCCTCAGTCGGGATGGGATTGCGCCCTATGATCTCGTCGTCCCCTACGAGTATGTCATCTACAGCAGTGCCCGGAAAGATCTCGAGATACTTCTCACCTAAAAGGCCCAGCGTGTTTATGACCGCTACCGAATCCCGCTCGATCCTGACTTTGTTGTCCCTTATGCGGGCAGCGATCCGTATCTTTGTTTTTTTCTCCTTTTCATCGAAGAAAATGTCGATTTTGTCAATCTGCCCGACGTTGACACCCGCGAGTCGGACGGGAGCGCTTTCCGTAAGACCGTTGGCAAAATCAAAAACAACGTTTATCCGGTATCCCTGCTTTATAAAATAGACGTCCCCTATGGAAAAGATCATAAATATGAAGATAAGTATTCCCAGCGCTATGAATATCCCTACCTTGAGCTCCAATGCTTTGTTCTCGGTGTCCTGCATATTTCCTCCTGTATTGGTTAGCTGGTTAACCGGTTAACCGGCTATTATGACTGCAGTCAAAATGGATAGCCTACAGTCATAATAACCGGCTAACTGGCTAACCGGCAAACTGGCTTACTTTTTCCGTGTGAATCCGTGTCTTAAGTGTTTCGTGTAATGGGGCCTTCCGCTTCCCCGTAAATAAATTGTTTTACAATCGGGTTTTTCGTATTTTTTACCTCTTCCGGGGTTCCGACAGCAATTATCTTCCCGCCGTAGAGCATGGCTACCTTGTCGGCCATTTTATACGCGCTCGTCATGTCGTGCGTAACAGCTACGGAAGTAATCTTCAGCTTATCGTGAAGCCCGCGTATCAGGGTGTTTATGGAGTCTGCCATAATCGGATCAAGCCCCGTCGTCGGCTCGTCGTAGAGTATAATTTCGGGCTTAAAAGCAATGCACCTCGCAAGCCCCACGCGTTTACGCATACCACCGGAAAGAGCGGCTGGCTTCAGGTCCTCTACGCCTTCAAGGCCTACAAAACCCAGGCACTCCCTTACCCTGTGCATGATCGCAGGACGTGTCCTCGTGGTATGCTCCAGCATGCTGAAAGCAACGTTTGCCCATACGGGAAGAGAATCGAAAAGAGCGGAATTTTGAAAGAGCATGCCGAATTTCATCCTTGTTTCGTTCAGGGCCTTGCCGTATAGTTTTGTTATGTCTTTTCCGTCTATGAAAATCTGCCCCGAATCCGGTTTCATTAGGCCTATGATGTGCTTGAGTAACACGCTCTTGCCACACCCGCTTCTTCCTATTATAACAGTCGTCTCACCGGTATTTATGGTAAGGTTCACATTGTCCAGAACCTTTTGGTTACCAAAACTTTTGCACAGGTTTATTATTTCAATCAAGCGGGCTACCTCCCAAAGAAATACATAAATGCCGTAAGTAAACAGTCGCAGGCTATTATCAGAACAAAGCTCCTGACTACGCTTGAAGTAGTGGCCTTTCCCACTCCTTCGGCGCCCCCCTGCGTCCGCATTCCTTCAAAGCTGGATATTACGCATATTACGATCGCAAAAACTACGCTTTTATAAAGCCCATTACGCATGTCGCTTTGCGTGAGCGGCTCAAATGTCATCTTCATGTACATATGATGCGGTATGTGCAGCTTGTAAACGCCTACTATGTATCCGCCAAGTATCCCCACAAAAGCGGAATAGACCGTAAGTACAGTAAGCGAAAAAAGCAGCGCCCAAAACTTTGGAACAACGAGATAGTTTATCGGGTTAGTGGCCAATGTCTCCAGCGCATCTATCTGTTCGGTCACCTTCATCGCCCCTATTTCAGCGGTAATGGCCGCCCCGCACCGTCCCGCCACTATGAGGGCCGTCAACACCGGCCCTAACTCCCTGATCATCGAAAGGGCGACAAGGGACGCTATGTACATCTCCGCCTGGATCTTTTGCATCTGGTAAGCGCTCTGGAGAGCAAGCACCATACCGGTAAAGAGGCTTATGAGCGTTACAATGGGCAGGCTGCTTACGCCTATCTTCTCGGCCTGCCTAATGACTTGCTTCACTCTTAAGGGCGGATGAAAAAGCCAGAAAGCTATCTCGCTCAAAAATACAGTAAGAGACCCTATGTACCTTAGAAATTCTATCGCCCCATTTCCTAAGGCGACCAGCCATTTTTTAATTTTAAGCATAATCTTATCAGTTTGCCGGTTATTGGTTAGCCGGTTAGCCAGTTGGTATGACTGCAGTCAAAATGGATGGCCTACAGGCATAATAACCGGCAAACCGGCTCACCGGTTAACCGGCTAACCGTATTACCTAACCTTTTCCTTCTTATTACCGTTTTTTTTAGCACTCTTCGTTGCCTTTGAAATAACGCCAAGTTCCAGATGATCCCCTTTTACGGTTACCTTGACGATTCCGCCACCTTTAAAATTCCCGGAGATGATCTCCTCGGCCAATGGGTCCTCTAAAAATCGCTGTATGGTCCTCTTAAGCGGCCGGGCGCCGAATGATTTATTAAACCCTTTTTCAATAAGAAAGTCCTTGGATTTCGGTGTAAGTTCGAGCTTTATACTCTGCTCCTTCAGGCGGTCCTGCACCTCGCTAATCTCAATATCAACGATCTTCTGTAAATCCTCTTTTGAAAGGCTCCTGAAAACAACAACCTCATCTACCCTGTTTAGAAATTCCGGCTTGAAAACCTTTTTAACCGCCTCGAGAAGCCTTTCTTTCATGTCCTTGTAGGTTTCCCCCTCTTTTTCGACGGAGCGGAACCCTATGGAGCCCTGCTTTTTGAGCATTTCAGCTCCGATATTCGAGGTCATGATCACTATTGTATTTTTAAAATCTACCTTCCTGCCGAAAGAATCCGTCAAGCGCCCCTCCTCGAAAACCTGGAGAAGCAGGTTGAATACGTCCGGGTGAGCCTTTTCGATTTCGTCGAGAAGCACTACCGAGTAGGGCCGGCGCCTTACCTTCTCGGTAAGTTGCCCTCCTTCCTCGTAACCGACATAGCCCGGAGGCGCGCCTACAAGGCGCGAAACGTTGAACTTCTCCATGTACTCAGACATGTCAATCTGGATAATAGCGTCTTCATTTCCAAACATGAATTCGGCAAGTTTTCTGCCCAGAAGCGTTTTGCCTACACCCGTAGGCCCCATAAACATGAAGGACCCTATGGGACGCCTGGGATTTTTTATTCCGGCCCTGGAGCGTTTTACGGCGCTTGCAATTGCCTCTATGGCTTCAGGCTGCCCCACAACCTTGGTATTAAGCTCCGTTGCCATATTAAGAAACTTTGACGACTCTTTTTGCTCGAGCTTGAATAGCGGTATTCCGGTCCACTTGGATACGATAATAGCTATATCCTCTTCCGTAACCGTCAAAATCTTTTTGCCCTGGGACTCCCTCCATTCTTTCTTTGTTTTGTCGAGCGTTTCTTTCATTTTTTTCCCGTCATCGCGATATTTTGCCGCTTTTTCAAAATCCTGGCTCCTTACGGCCTCTTCTTTTTCCTCTTTCATATGTTCTATTTTTTTCTCCAGCTCCTTTATTTCGGGCGGAGCTGTCATAGTTGAAAGCCTCACGCGCGAACCGGCTTCGTCTATGAGATCAATAGCCTTATCCGGTAAAAAACGGCCGCTTATGTACCTGTCCGATAGTTTGGCTGCCGCCTCCAGCGCTGCGTCGGAAAATTTAACCTTATGATGGGCTTCGTATTTATCTCTAAGGCCCTTCAGAATCAATATCGTCTCATCTACGCTGTTCGGCTCCACGACTATAGTCTGGAATCTTCTTTCGAGCGCCGCGTCTTTTTCGATGTGCTTTCTGTATTCATCGAGAGTGGTCGCGCCTATGCATTGGATGTCTCCCCGGGAAAGCGAGGGCTTAAGCATATTCGACGCGTCTATCGCGCCTTCCGCTCCGCCGGCG
>JAMXCZ010000024.1 GCA_024542975.1 Candidatus Omnitrophota bacterium
TTTCCATTCTCCAAAAAAGTTACCGAGTTTTTTCCTCATCATAAGACAAGGAAAAACCTCATACTTATGATTAATAACAAACGCTGTTACCCCTGCTTGGCAGGGCTTATTTTTTGATTTAAATGTGACGATTTTTGCATAGGGATTCATAGCCGATATTAGCTGCATATCATTTTCAGAATAAGCAAGCGCTCCTCTATCGTTTATAGGATAAGTCTTGCTTCCGTAGCATCCGTGGAACAAAGTAGGTAGGATCTCGAGGCCTTGGGATTTAAAAAACTCAATATCTCTTTTAAGTCTCTTAACCAAAGGCGGATACGCTACGTAGTTTCCTATCATTCGAAATCCTTTTTTCTGGAATTTTTTCACCAACAAGCATAGGTCTTGCAAACTCATCCTACGCTTTTCTCTTTCGAGAACATGAATTGAAAAGGTAATTTCTACAACCTTTTTCGGGTTAACAGTGTTCATAAATTTTTCACAGGGTTTTTTTAAAGACAGATTGGTATCTATTCTCACATAGTGTTTTTTGGTCAACTCATGGATAAACTCTGTAAAATTAGATATTAAAAAAGGTTCCCCACCAGTGAAAGTAAATAATATAACTTTGTTAATCTTATCTAATCTTTGGATAACGCGAAGAATATCAATCTTTGGAGGAAGTCCTTTTCTTGGGTGCGCATAACAATAGGTGCAAGAAAAATTACATCCCTCCAATAATATCCAGTGAATATACATGTCATAATTCAATTTGGTAATTGTCATTCTTTTTTCTCCATTCTGTTAGTCTTTGCAGTTTAATTCTTTCTGATAAAAAGAACGTTCGTTTGCTGTTTTATTGATTCTAGATTCAATCGAGCTCCAATTTGTCCATTCTCATTGAGATTATAAGCAACAAAATCGTGATTGTGCATAAAAGAGAAAAGTAGCGCAACTCCGATATTTCCTTTGATCCACTCAGGTGTTACTTCGATAACAGCATGATCAATGTAAGTAAGTGTCTTTGCCAAACCCTTGAGCGTTTCTAATTCATATCCTTCAACATCGATTTTAAGAAATACTCGACCGCTAAATTTATCAGGCGTAAAAATGCTATCCCCTGGTTGTATAATTACTTTATCAGTTTTAAGAAAAGAACCTTTTTGTTTTGTTTGGACAACAATGGGGCTAAAAGTACTATTTGCTAAATGTCTTTGGTTAATATAAAATGTTTCTTTACCTTCTCTGCTGCCGAGTCCTATGGGATAAACAATAACCTGCCTCAATCCCTGTTTATCACAATGCTGCTCTATTGTATTGGCTAATTCCTTGTTTGCTTCAAACGAGTAGACATGACCTTCTTCCCCAACTAAACAGGCAGACAGAACTGTTACTTGTCCGACATGGCTACCTACATCTATCACGGTATCACCATATTTGAGTTCGTGACGCAAATATTCATCCAACCTATAATCGTGGAGCCTACCACACCAATAAGGTATCCAGTGAGTATATACATACGGATTGCATAAAATTGTAGCGGGTAATTTATACAGCGGGCGTTTTATAAGTTGATTCTGCAAAATTTTTTCATCGAGAAGTAATGGATGTATGCGATGGCAAATCCAACTGCGATAAGACGGTTTATATAATTTAAAGCCGATAATGGTAAGGCATTTGGCAAGAAGTTTCTTTATTAAAAATTTAGTTTTTGATATGAAATGTGTTATCAAAATAACCAACGTTAAAATTGCAAATCTCTATATGTCCATATTTGGAACTATTTCTTTTTACTTCTTCGAGACTGTCGCACTAAGCACCTTCCGCATTGGTATCCTAATATTTTCAAAATCAATTAATATGCATTTAGTATAAATTGTGCCATATTTCTTGAAATACCCCCTCAGGTCCTTTTGTTTTCCTCAAGGGCTTTTTTAAATAAGTAATCATCGAGCATATTTATCGGACATTGACAGATTTTATATGGGCATTTTATCATTTTAGTTTTTAATTCAATTTTCTCGCCATATATATTTCCTATTTTTTCTTTTATTTGAAAACAGGGATATACATGTTGTTTAAAAACAAAACCGGTATTGTAGCCCGCATTGCAAAATTTTTCATATTGAAAACGTTTTCTTATGCTATTTTTTTTACTAATTAACCCAATTTTTTTTCTTTCTTCATTAGTATACGCATCGGGATAACTTTTCCCTTTGTATTTCCCACAGAATTCATCAAAATATAGTTCAATTCCCTTTTTCCTAAAAAATTTTTTATACTTCGCAGCATCACTTAAAAGAGAAGGGTATGCCACTTCTTGTGCCCGAATACTAAATTTCTTTTTCTGGCATAATAAAAAATTATGTACGAATCTATCTGTCAAATTATCCCTTTCTAACTCTTTAATGTGTAGCGATGCTAATATAAATAAGACCTTTCTAGGATTTATTTTTTTGCAGAATTCTTCGATTTTTTTTGAAACCAGGTTAGTAACCAAAGAAATATAATGTCTTTTAGTTATTTCGGTACAGGCCTCGATTATATTTGGCACTAAAAAAGGTTCGCCATTTCCGCAAAGTGCAATTCTAAAAATTTTGCCTGTTTTATCAATGGTTCTAACTAAAGCGGAACTGTCTATTTCGGATGTCTTACCCTTTGTATGAGGAAAAGGGCAATAAACACAATTTAAATTACAGGTATATTCATTCACACACCAATGTAATGTGGCATCATAATTTATTTTCTTTCTCCAAAATAAAAATCTCTTGAGTGCTTCTCTTTGTTCCGTCTTTAAAAACCTATTCAGATATCTTTTAATAACCCTTTTCATCGTTCCCTTTTTAGGCACGACAGTATATCTTAAGATAGCGTTGAATCTTTTGGCTTATCTATCTTCAAGATTATATGCTATTTTTAAGTATATCCTAGTATAACTGAGATGGCAACTTTTGTAATGAAATACTATGGTAAGGTTATTTAGACTCGCAGAAAGAATTTGCAGAAAAAATTGGCTCGTACTTTATTTTAAAAGGACATTGTTTGATTTTTTCGACAGAAGGTACCTTCTGTTACTATCATTCAAACGCCCCATATCCAATTGGCGGGGACGACGGGACTCGAACCCGCGACCTCGAGCTTGACAAGCTCGCGTTCTAACCAACTGAACTACGTCCCCAGAAGGCCGAAATCGTTAGCGTGGGCGGTATAGGACTCGAACCTATGGCCTCTTCGGTGTAAACGAAGCGTTCTACCAACTGAACTAACCGCCCGAAGTGGACACATATGTTATCACAGAACAAAATTTATGTCAAATTCGGAGTTCTGGTTGTTTTTTTACAGCTTCGGTAAAGCGGTCATGGTAAAAACCATTACGAAAAGCGCTACAGTTTCTATGACGCCTAATACCATGATGTAGTTTCCGAAGCCCTTTCCTGTCTCTCCAAGAGCATCTGCTGCCCTTGCGCCGGCCTTCCCCTGCATCCAGGCTGATAGGCCTATCGCAAGGCCTGCTACGGCCCCAAGGATCATTTGGTAGCTATATGCTTCCGGTGGAATATTTGCGGCTTTTATCTGGTTTTTCAAGATAAAGCCGTATATCGTTTGGGATAGCGGGGCACCTACAAAAGCGATTAATATAAAAGGTGCGGCTTTATTTTTTAGAAATGCTTTTTTCCATGCTCCGATTGCTGCCATGCCTGCGGCTCCGCAGCCTAAGGCAGAGCCTAATGCTGCAAGCGTTAGTGAGAACCCCATATCGCCTAAACCTGCTACCATAATAACCTCCTTTTAACTTGTTTCACAAAATGGATTATACTCTTTGCCGGACCACTCCATGCCCATTTGGCCGGAGAACTCCAGCATGTTTAGTCTTATACCGTGCACTATAACCGCCATGAGCCCGAGTACTATGTTAAGGGTATGGCCGAAAAAAAGCACGAACGCTCCTGCTAAACTGGCAAAAAAACCGTTGAATCCTATGTCGAGCGCCATATTGTTAAAGGTGACCGCGAGAACCGTGGAGGCGTACCCTACGGCAAATAGCCTGAGATACGATACCACGTCGGAAAAAGAGCTTATAATTTTTAGGGGCAAGTCCGCTAATGTTGTGAGAACGCCTCTTATTATATTTTTCTGGGGGTTTGAAAATAAAAGTATGGTGAGCACCCCTCCCGCAAAAAGATATACTGCGAATGATGGGAGGTTTCTCTCCAGAACAAGCATACCTGCCGTAAAAAATAGGCCCCACAGAAGAGCTACCCATCCCAGTTCGGCTATCGCTTTAAGCGAGTTTATTTTTTTTACCGCAAGCAAAAGATGCGCCAGGCTAAGCTGCACTACGCCTATAACAAAACACAGATATATCATAAAGTTCTGGTTGTCTTCTACGAGGCCGTTTATTTTGTCCACTACTATTAAGTTTAAAAAGGGAAGTGCTGCGATTTTCTCGGATCCGAACCATGTCCCGGTAATGGCGCCCCAGATAATCGTAGAAAAACTTAAAAGATACATGAGCAAAAATGGCTCGGGCGGCATTTTTTTTAGTTTTTTTCGCGCAAAAAAGGTAAGCGCAATGAATAAAAGGCCATACCCTGCATCGGATATGAGCATGGCAAAAAATAAACTGAAAAATATTAAAAACCAGAGGCTTATGTCGTGCTCACCATACCCGGGAATTGTGTTCATGAATTTAAAAACAGGGTTTACTATTCTTACCCATTTCGGGTTCTTTATTAATGTCGGCACCTCTTCGGGTTTGTCAGGGTCTTCGACGAGATAGCCGGCGCCTGCGGATTTGGCAAGCGCTGTTACGTCTTTTACACGATTTATGGGGCAGAACCCTGCGAGGTACGAAAATTGCCCTTCCTCCCCCATTCCGTGCATGACGCTTAAAAAGGCGCATTTGCGCCCTGCGCTATCCAGGTATTGCTTTAGAGGGCCCTGAGTCCGTGAAGCTGCTTTAAATTTCACATCAATTTCATCGATTTCTTTTTTTAAATTTTCGCGCTTCCTCAAGCAGGAGGCGAGGCTTTCTTTGGCGGGTTTTATTTCTTCGAAAGGCAACGTATCATCTGCATTTTTGGAGATTTGCGCGATATATGCGTATTGCGCGTCTTTTCTTACTATATACGCGTCGGTTCTTTCTTTTATTGTTTTTAACGCGTTTTTTTTCGCGCGATAGAGGCGTGTGAATATGCCTTTTTCCTGAAGCGCTGCGATGTCGCCCGGGTCAAAGCCGCCCCAGGGCTTAAACCACTCTATTTCTTTTTCGATGGAACCAAGGCCTTCGAGAAGGATGCTTTTTTCCTCGGCGAGAGAGACGATTTCTTTGGCGCGCGACGGGATTGCCTGCCTGCCGGCCAGGCAGGCTTCGTCGGCCTGCTTCGCAGGCCTTCTCGCAATGACGGGGCCTGCCTTGGCGCCTTTTCGCAATGACGAATAGGGCTCGAGTATCGAAATGGCATTTTTTACGGTGGTTACTGTATTTTCTACTATTGAGAGTTCATCGGCAGAGGGTTTTTTTATATTTTTTACATGGATAACGCCGAGCGCGCGCAGACTTTTTAGAAAGTTCTCTCTTTCTTTTTCCGATACAAGAAGGGTGAGCTTTTTCATCTTTACTATCATAGCTAAACGAGTACCCCTTCTTTCTTCTCTATCTTTTTCTTTGCGATTTTTCCTGTTACAACGGCTGCAGTCTGCATATCGCCTAAAAATATTCTGACTTTTCTTATGTTTTCGATTGCCTGGGGTATTTTCACTTTTTCGAAGAGGTTTACTCTCTGCGTTGTTACCCTGAGCTCTTCTTTTATGAGCCTAAGCTGTATATCCAGGACGCGGCGGCGCGCTTTTAGCGTGATACGGCTTTTTATGCTTTCTATGCCGTAATCTATCCAGATGGGAGTTGTTAAAAACGAGTATTTTTCTTCTTTGAAGGTAACGTTTTTGAAAAGCGGTATGTCGCGGCCGGCTATGTTACTTGTCGACGTTTCTATGTTTTCCAGGGCAACCAGGCGCTCGAGATGCGCAGCTTCCGCGAAGACGGAAACCCACGCGCTCAATTTTTCCAGGAAATTTTTTTCCTCTTCCTCGAGCCTGTCTATAGCGTGTAGGATTTTTATTATTTCAAGCTGGAGCTGCTGTTTTTTCAAGATGAGCGTGGGAAGATACCGCGTAAACCGTTTCAGGTCGTCTTTTTGTTTTTTAAGTTCATTTTTGGTGTGTTTTATTTTCTCCATGCTTTATTTTTTTTGGCTTACAGCTTATAGCTTACGGCTTATTTCGGCCAGAAGTTTTCTATAAGCTCTGTGCGGAAATTGGTCTCCTCCGGGGTGAAGCAATCAGCCAACATTTTCCAACCTTTGTCCAGGGCTTTCTCTAGCGGAATATTTACCTTTAGATCCATCATGTTGTCTTCAAAAAGTTTTCCGTATTTCAATAGTTTTTCATCCCAGTTGCTCATTTTAAACCCCATCGCCTTCTTTTCCTCTGTTTCCTTAAACTGGGCGTAGAGCTGGAGCGTGCCATCCATTATGCTCCTGTGGTCCTCGCGCGTATCTTTGTTGACGAGCTGCTTCAGCCTGCTTAACGAGCCGAAAGGTTCTATCCTTCCATGCCGCAGATAAAACTGTCCTTCCGTTATGTAGCCCGTGTTGTCCGGCACAGGATGCGTCACGTCGTCGCCGGGCATTGTCGTAACGGCGAGGGTCGTAATGGAACCTGCGTCTTCAAAATCGACGGCTTTTTCATACCTTGAGGCAAGCTGGCTGTAAAGGTCGCCGGGATAGCCCCTGTTCGACGGGACCTGCTCCATAGTAATGGCTATTTCTTTCAAGGCATCGGCAAAATTTGTCATATCCGTAAGAAGGACAAGAACCCTCTTGCCGCTAAGCGCGAACTTCTCCGCTACGGAGAGGCACATGTCCGGCACCATAAGGCTTTCAACGATCGGATCGGCTGCGGTGTGAACGAAAAATATGGATCGTGATAAAGCCCCGCCTTCTTCAAGGGTGTTTTTAAAATACATATACTGGTCATATTTGAGCCCGATACCTCCCAGGATAATCATATCGACTTCCGCCTGAAGGGCAATTCTTGCCAGAAGCTCGTTGTATGGCTCTCCGGAGACCGAAAAAATAGGAAGCTTTTGCGACTCCACGAGCGAATTGAAAACATCTATCATGGGGATGTTCGTTCTTATCATTCGGCTCGGTATAATTCTTTTGGCAGGATTTACGGCAGGGCCCGCTATTTCTATCATGTTCTCCGAAAGGGCCGGCCCGTTATCGCGAGGCACTCCGCTTCCGTTAAAAATTCTTCCGAGCAGGTTCGAGGAAAAACCGACCCTCATCGGGTGCCCGAGAAATGTCACCTCGTCCCCTGTGGATATCCCCCTTGATCCCTGGAAGGCCTGGAGAAATACCTTGTCTTTGTCGAGGCGTATTACCTGCGCAAGTGACTTCCCCATGGAACTGGAAATCTCGGCAAGCTCCTCATACTTTACGCCTTCGGCGCGGACGGTAAGGACGTTCCCTACTATGCTCAATATTCTGGTACAGACTTTTCTCATTCGGAATTGCCTTTTATGATTTCGTTTAGCTTTTCTTCCTGCTTTTTTGCGGCATCCGTATCCCATGCTTTGTAGTTCCAGTCTATAAAAGCATGCCTTAGATTGTAGAAGAAATGCCGCGCTTTATCCTTATCTTCAAAAGAGAATTGTTTTTTTAGTATTTCGTTTACGATTTTTGAAAATACGTATTTCTGGCGCTCTTCGTTCGTGGAAGCATCTACGGGGTCAAATCCGTTCTGCTGGATATATACGCCGTCAAAGAATTCACCTTTAAGATACACTACAAAATCCTCAAGAGACGTACCCTCCTCGCCTACCACCTTCATCATCTGGCGTACTTGGTCGCCTTTTGTAAGTATCATTTTTGCAAACGTTACGAGATTTTCTTCGGCAATACTTTTGTATTTTGACCAGCTCTCCAGCGGGTCGATTGACGGAAACTTACGCGCATTTGCCCTGTCGCGTGAAAGCCCGTGGAAAGCGCCTACGACTTTTAAGGTGCTTTGCGTTACCGGTTCTTCGAAATTACCTCCGGCCGGGCTTACTGTGCCGCCTATCGTAAGGCTTCCTACTTCACCATCGTGGAGTTTCACGACCCCTGCGCGTTCGTAGAATTGCGCGATGCGGCTTTCGAGATACGCCGGGTACGCCTCTTCACCCGGGATCTCTTCGAGGCGGCCCGATATTTCGCGCATGGCCTGCGCCCAGCGCGAGGTAGAGTCAGCTAAAAGCAGAACGTTTAACCCCATCTGCCTGTAATATTCGCCAAGTGTCGCCGCGGTATAGACCGAGGATTCTCTCGCTGCGACAGGCATTGAAGAGGTATTGCAGATTATGATTGTGCGCTCCATAAGGGTTTTTCCTGTCTTCGGGTCCTTTATGTGCGGGAACTCCCTCAGGGTTTCAACAACCTCGCCCGCGCGTTCACCGCAGGCTGCGATTATTACTATGTCCACGTCGGCGTATCTCGAGGTAAGCTGTTGGAGAACTGTTTTCCCCGCCCCGAATGGTCCCGGAATACAGTATGTCCCGCCTTTTGCTACCGGGAAAAGTGTGTCAATTACGCGCGCCTTTGTAACCAATATGTCTTTCGGAGAAAGTTTTTCTTTATAGGCCTCGATCGGGACTTTGACCGGCCATTCGAAGACCATGCTCACGTTGATCGTTTCATCCTTTTTGTCTTTTATTTTTGCTACCACATGGTCTATGGTGTAGTCATTCCGGAGGGCTATCTCGTTTACAATGTATTTTTCTTTCAAGTGAAAAGGAACCATTATTTTATGTTTAAAAATTCCCTCGTCTACGCTGCCAAGAACACTTCCGGCTGTTACGTGATCGCCTTTTTTCGCTATGGGGATAAATTCCCATTTTTTCTTATACGATATCGCCTTAAGCTCTATTCCTATGGGTAAAAAGAAGCCGAATTTTTCCGCAAGCTCGGGAAGAGGGTTCTGCAGGCCATCGTAAATTTGCGCAAGGAGGCCGGGCCCAAGTTCAACTGAAAGCATTTTGCCGGAAAACTCAACGATGTCTCCCACTTTTATGCCCTTCGTATATTCAAATACCTGGAGGTAGCCCGTATCCCCTTCTATTTTTATAACCTCGGATTTAAGCCGCTTCTCGCCTAATAGGACATAGCCGACTTCATTCTGGATAATGTGGCCCTCCAGTTTTACGCCGATCATATTGCCGGTTATGGATATGATTTTACCCGAACTTTTGCTCATAGATCATACCTTAATTTCACAAAGGTTTTCAAAAACGATTTTTCCTTTTTCTGCGTCAAAAGCCGTTAGCCTTTTCATGATTTGAAGTTTCAGGAAATACGCCATAAGAACTTCAAGGTCGAAATGGTGGCCGGTTTCCTTTTCTTCCAAAAAGTTCCACCTTTTCTCTTCGAATTTCCTCTCCATGCGGAGAGGGTTCGGCTCGTTAAATATGTCTTTGAGTTCCGCCGGATATTTTTCATGCAAAGATTCTTTCTGTGCTTGCCTCGCCGCGGCCAATCCTTCCCTGAGGCTTCGGTTAAATGCTTTCCACTCTTTGATCATAGCGGGATCTTCGGGATTTGCGGCAAGTTCGTTCAACTCTACCGTCGATAGTTTTTTTAAGTCGGATGCGGTAAGCCATTTTGCGCATTCTTCGAGAAATTCCGCACCTGTAAGAGGTGGCGCATCCTCAAATCTTAAATACGTCAAAGACGCGACAAGATAATAGTAATTGTTAGGCATCTATCTTACCTTTACCAAGGCCTAGGTCTATATCCAGCATTTCGACAAGTTTGGGGTTGAGATATTTTTTGAAGGCTTCCGCTATTGCTTCGTCCGAGAAATCAAAATAAAAGTCTCTGCCGGTTTCGCCTACACGGAAGCCCTTCTCTATGCCTTTTGTTCCGGTAAGCTTAAGGAATTTTCCGGCGTTTTCTCCGAAAGCGCTAAAAAGAGTCTTCTCAAGCTTAGCCTTGTCCTCCTCGCTTAAGAGAACCTCTATGTCCGGGATGCCGTCTTTCCTTAAGTTGCCTATCACTTTTATGATGACTTCCTTTAAAACATCCGGCGAAAGCTCGCCCGAAATCTTTTCTTTTACGATCCTGTCGAAAAAAGCAACCGCGTCCTCTCTTAAGGTAAGAAGGACGTCTCTTGCGGCCCGTTTAAGGGCCTTTTCGGAATTTTTCCTAAAAGTTTCGGCTTTGGCCCCGGCGTTTCTTGTGATATCGTCTTTTCGTCTTTCCGCTGTGGCTACAATAACTTTCGCCTTCTCCCTAGCCTCTTTTACTATTCCCTCAGCGCATTTCTCTGCCTCAAGAACGCCTTCTTGTTTGATTTTATCGATTAAACTGTTAAGTTCCATTTCCATAATCCGGTCTCCTTGCATTATATACGTATATTACCATGTATAAATATGTTTTTTATAGGATAACCTGTCCGGGTAAGTTTGTCAAGAAGTAAGAACTTTTCTTTGGATTCCCGCTTCCGCGGGAATGACATTTTGGAGAATTTATGCCCTTGATCCCGGTTTTGTGATAGGGGTTCCGTTTTTACAAAGAGGGCATTCTTTCGGGTTGAAGGTGGGGGTGTCTATTTTTATAAGAGACTCGAAGGAGGCGGGGAAATTGGGTTTTTCTTTCGTACGGTCTACGATGCAGCCTGCGCCTACGAGGGTTGTGCCAAAAGGTTTGAGGGCGTCTATTACCTCTCTCGTGGAAAGGCCTGTTGTTACGACATCTTCGACAACGAGCGCTTTTTCGCCCCTCTTTAAGGTGAGGCCGCGGCGTAGAGTCATTTTGCCATCTACGCGTTCCATGAATAGGCTTCGCACATTAAGCGCTCGCGCGACCTCGTATGAAACGAGGATGCCGCCCACAGCCGGCGCTATTACGACATCGGGTTTTGCGGTTTTGAAACGCGCGGCAAGCGCTGAGCAGAGTTTCGCAGCATGCTCGGGATATTGTAGAACTTTCGCGCACTGGAGATATTGCGCGCTGTGAAGGCCGCTTGACAGTTTGAAGTGGCCGTCGAGTATTGCGCCGGTCTTATTAAAAATATCGAGAATTTCCGCTTCGTTCATGTTGCCCTTTTGTAACCTGGCAATTCTAACCAGGTTACACGTTATGCAGTTCTTTTAGAATTTTTTCTGCTGCCTTCGCCGGGTTTTTTGCCTCTATTATGGGTCTGCCCACTACTATGAAATCAGCGCCGTTTGCTATCGCTTCTTCTGGGATTGCAATCCTTTTCTGGTCGTTTTGCGCGGCCCATTCGGGGCGTATGCCGGGATTTACGATCAAAAGTTCATCTCCAAAAACCTCTTTGACATGTTTTGTTTCTTTCGCCGAACATACGATGCCGTCAAGCCCTGCTTTGTGCGCTACTTTTGCTAATTTAAGCACTTCCTCAGTAGTATTTTCAGTCTCGTCCGAGGTCAAAACAGTAACGCCTACGAGAAGTGGCCTATTCTTTATGTCCTTCACCGCGCCCACTGCTTCTCTCAGCATGTGAAGCCCCCCTGTCGTATGAAGGGTAAGCATAAAAACCTTATGTTGCGCAGCTTGCAGGGTAGCTTTTTTTACCGTGTTTGATATATCTAAAAATTTGAAATCAAGAAACACCTTTTTCTTTTTTTCATTTATGTGCTCTATTATTTTCGGCCCGCAGCCCGTAAAAAGCTCGGGCCCCACCTTAAATATGTTGACATGGCCGGCGAGCTCATCTACCAGCTTTTCTGCTTTTTCGAAAGTGCTTACATCGAGGGCTACTATCAGCCTATTGTCCATTATCCCTCTACTTTAAGCTTCCCTATTAACGATTTTATATTCTTCATTTTATTTCTTCCCAAATATTTCCCTATTCCTTCTAAAATTTCGAGGCCTGCGCGGGGATTTACAAAATTTGCCGTTCCTACTTGAATTGCGCTTGCACCGCATAGGATAAATTCAATCGCATCATCCGCGCACATAATGCCGCCCATACCTACTACAGGTATTTTAACAGCGCCTGTGGCATCCCGGACGCACTTTAAGGCAAGGGGTTTTATGCAGGGCCCGCTTAAGCCTCCTGTCACCCCGCCCAGCCGCGGTTTCATGGTTTTTATGTCTACAAGCATTCCTGGATACGTATTTATGAGAGACACAGCATCTGCGCCTGCGCCCTCGGCTGCTTTCGCTATTTCTTTTATATCTGTTACGTTGGGCGACAATTTGGCAAATAATGTTCGAGTGGTCATTTTTCGTACCCCGGAGATGATCTTTCCTACTGCTTTCGTATCCTGCGCCGGGAGAGAAAATTTCGCGTTTTTATGGATAATGTTCGGGCAGGAAAGATTTACCTCTATGGCGTTTACGCACGGTATTGCGGAAAGTTCTTTGGCCAATTTTTTAAATTCCCTGATATCATTGCCTGCTATACTTACAATTACGGGCATTTTAAGTTTTTCAAGATACGGAATTTTTTCAAACAGAAAGTTTTTAAGCCCGTCGTTGTCAAGGCCTATGGAGTTAAGAAGCCCGCCCGGGGTTTCAACAACGCGCGGAGGCGGATTCCCTTCCCTTTTATCAAGAGTGATTGTCTTTGTAACAATGGCGCCGAGTTTATTTATGTCAATGAGCCCTTCCATTTCTTTGCCGAAACCGCATGTGCCCGAGGCAAGGATTACAGGATTTTTGAGGTTTAGTTTTCCGAGCTTAACACTGAGTTTTGTATCCATTGAAGTACGTTTTACCATATAATTTCCTTAGAGTCAAACACAGGGCCGTCTTTGCAGATGAGCTTGTATCCGCTTCTTGTTTTTACGGCGCACCCGAGGCACGCCCCCGTACCGCAGGCAACGTATTCCTCAAGCGAAACCTGGCATGGGATACAGTGCTCTCTTGCAATTTTCGCTACCGCTTTTAGCATCGCCTTCGGACCGCAGGCGTAAATTGTTTGCCGGTTTGCCGGTTTGCCGGTTTGCCGGTTAAAATGCTTTCTAAGCAGATCTGTCACTAAGCCTTTGTGGCCCTTTGAGCCGTCTTCAGTAGCTATGTGAACTTTGGCACCTAATCCTTTAAATTCATTTTCAGAGATAACGTGCGTTTTTGTTCTCGCCCCGATCAAGGCGACCACCTTCGGAACCGCGGTCAGGCTTGCTGCCAGGGCGTGTAGGGGAGCTACGCCGTGGCCGCCGGCTACCAGGATTGCCGCGGATGCGTCCGGTGGCGCTTTAAACCCGTTCCCCAGGGGGCCGATAATGTCGAGAAGGCTGCCTTTTTTCTTTGCGGATAGGATGCTTGTTGCCTTGCCTACCACTTTATATAGTATTTCGATCTTTTCGGGGGAGATTCTGTGGGCTCCGAAGGGCCGCCTTAAGAGCGGGTTATACGCATTGCTTACCCTGATGTTGAAAAACTGTCCGGGGGTTGTTTGCCCGGCTGCCTTCGGGGGTTTGAAAGATAATACGTAATGGTCGGGGGCGATTTTTTTGTTCGATAGGATTTTGGCTTTGAACTGTTGCATGTTTAGAGTTAACTAATCTTTTTAGAAGAGCTCGAGTTGTTTTTCCGGTTTTTCGTCGGTTTCTTTATAGATATTTACTTTTCCGTACACGCCATCGTATCCGGGAACAATATCTACTTTTCCTTTTCTTACGTTTAGTATGCCACACGCGATTTTGGGCGGGCATTCTTTTTCGATCTTCTTTTCCTCCGCATTAAGCAATAAACCAAATTCGCTTCCAAACTTTTTTATTAACAGATTATACTCCCGTGCGACTTGCTTCGATTCGCGCCCTACTTTAAGCGCAGAAGACACGATCTCGATAAGGGGAACGAGGCTTTTATACGACGACGATTTCTGCGGCCGAGCCCCGTCTTCTTTATCACTAAGCTCCTCTACCCTGCTCATAACGCCTACCGTTACTTTTGCGCCGCATGTAGGGCATTTATGATTCAGGTTTTTTGATTCTTCCGGCGAAAGGAGCGCATTGCACTTCCTGTGCCCGTCCCAGTGGTATTTGCCTTCCTCGGGGTAAAATTCCACTGTATAAAGGAACTTCTCTTCATCCTTTGTTTTCAGTATTTCAATAAGCTCTTTGTAGTCGAATTTTTCCCTGAAAACGTTGGCCTCCCTTCCTAATTTGGATGGGGAGTGCGCGTCAGAATTTGATATGAGCGCGAATCTGTCGAGCGCTGACCACCGCCGATTCATACCTGGGTCGCTAGAAAGGCCTGTTTCAAGTGAATATATTCTGGAAGTAAATTCTCCGAAGCATTCTTCTATGGAATCAAACCCGGAGTTTGCCCCGAAAAGGCTGAAGTGCGGGGTCCATATGTGGGCAGGGACAACAAATATGTCGCCGTCAATTTTAGCGAGCCCGGCAACCATTCTGTCTGCTTCAATGCTCAATATGGGGCGCCCGTCCGCATAGAGTTTGCCGTATTGGGAAAGAAACTTGTTAATCTTATCTACTGTTTCGAGCGAAGGCGAAAAAATGATATTGTGGATTTTCCTCGTCCTGCCTGATTTGAAGTATATATTGCACACCTCGCAGGTCAGTATATAGAATACGTTGTCGTGTTTGTAAATACCGTATTCCGATTCTTTTAATTTGCTCTTAAGCTCCACGAGCCAATCCGGATGGGTAAAATCTCCTGTCCCCAGGAGGTTTATGCCTTTTACCTTCGCCCACGCGCTTAAATTGTCCATATTCATGTCTTTGCTCGTCGCGCGGGAGTACCTGGAGTGGATGTGGAAATCGGCTATGAACATTGGCTAACCAACTTTCCCCCCACGATAACATGGGTTGCGAGGCCTCTAAGCGTCCACCCGATAAAAGGAGAGTTGGTCGATTTGGATTTGATGTCTTCTTTTTTATACACCCATTCTTTCGCGGGGTCTATTATCGTAACATCTGCCGGAGCCCCCTCTGAAAGCGTCCCTCTATCCAGGCCCAGAATTCGTGATGGATTCAGGGAAAGTTTTGTTATAAGTTCCGGCCAGTTCAGGATTTTTTCCTCTATAAGCTCCATTATAGAGATGGAAAGCGCGGTTTCGAGGCCTATCATGCCAAAGGGCGCATGATCAAATTCTACGTCTTTTTCGCTCGCAAGATGCGGCGCGTGGTCTGTGGCTATAGCATCTATTGTGCCGTCTTTAAGCGCTTTTTTAAGCGCCTCCCTGTCTTTGGTGTCCCTCACCGGAGGATTTACTTTTATATTAGTATCGAACGTCTTTGCGCATATATCCGTAAGCGCGAGGTGGTGCGGGGTTACTTCCGCCGTTACTTTGACGCCTTTTTTTTTCGCATACCTCACAATATCTACACTTTCTTTTGCGCTCACATGCGCTATATGAATTTTTGCGCCTGCTATTTCCGCAAGCTCTATGTCGCGCTCTACTATGGTCGATTCCGATCGCGAAGGAATGCCTTTTAGCCCCAGCACTGTTGACGTAAAACCCTCGTGCATAACGCCCCCTTGCGAAAGGGATTTATCTTCGCAATGTGAGATCACCCGGGAGTCAAACATGCTCGCGTATTCCAGGGCGCGCCTCATAAGAGCGGCGTCTTTTACGGAATTTCCGTCATCAGAAAATCCGACACAGCCGGCGTCTTTTAGATCCCACATCTCAGAGAGTTCCCCGCCGGCCCGCGCTTTCGTCATGGCGCCTATCGGAAATACATTTGCAAGGCCGGTTTTTTTTGCCTCTTCTATAATAAATTTCGCGACGCTCTGATTGTCACAGCAAGGGACAGTATTCGGCATGGAAGCGAGGCTCGTAAAGCCGCCTTTTACAGCGGCGGAGAGAGCGGTTTTTATGGTTTCCTGATCCTCCCTGCCGGGCTCTCTCAAATGGGCGTGCATATCCACAAGGCCGGGGGTGACAATTTTATTTTTGGCGTCTATTGTGAGCTTTGTTTTTTCTTTGATATCTTTTCCTACTTTTGAAATCTTTCCGTTTTCGATTAAGATATCAAAAATGCCGTCTTTTTTATTCGCGGGGTCTATAATGTGTCCATTTTTTATTAATATGCTCATTTTGCCTTCTTGTGGCTCAAAAGAAAAAGAACGGCCATCCTTACGGCAATACCGTTGGTTACCTGGTCCAGGATAACCGAATACAGGCCGTCCGCAACGTCCTGGCTTAGTTCTACGCCTTGATTTACCGGCCCGGGATGCATGATCAAAACGTCCTTTTTCGCGTATTTATCCAGAATTTCCCTGTTTATCCCAAACCTTCTTACATATTCCCTTATCGACGGGAAAAGGCCTTTTTCCTGGCGCTCATTTTGGATCCTCAGGACGTTTAAAACGTCTGCGTCCTTTAGGGCTTCAGCTAAATTATATGTAACTTTTACGCCTAATTTTTCTACCTCTACCGGCATAAGCGTCTTGGGGCCGCATACAGTAACATTTGCGCCTAATTTTGTGAGGCCGAATATATTGCTTCTCGCTACCCTTGAGTGCATTATGTCGCCTATTATTACAACATTGAGGCCCGCTATTTTCCCTTTCTTCCGGCGCATGGTAAACATATCCAGAAGCGCCTGGGTGGGGTGTTCATGGGCTCCGTCGCCGGCGTTTATAACCGCGGGGGATACTGTCCTCGAAAGTATATAGGGCGCTCCGGAAGACGCGTGTCGTATTACGATATAGTCCACTTTCATGGCTTCGATATTGCGCGCGGTGTCTCTCAGGGTTTCGCCTTTTAGAACGCTTGACGAGGCGGCTGCGACGTTTACGGTGTCCGCGCTCAGGCGTTTTGCGGCAAGCTCGAAAGAAGTCCTTGTCCTGGTGGAAGGTTCAAAAAACAAATTTACGACCGTCTTTCCTCTCAAGGTAGGAACTTTCTTTATCGTCCGTTCGGAAATCTCCCTGAACGATTCGGACTGATCAAGAATAATCTCAATCTCTTCCTTCGAGAGTTCCTCAAGGCCCAGGAGGTCTTTTTTCGTCCAGTTCGGTTTTTTATTTTTAGCCATTTTGAGATCCCTCGCTTCGCTCGGGATGAAATTCGGCCAATGACTTACGTCGCTTCGCTCCGTAAGTCAGGCCTCATTTCACAAATAACTACCTCGTCTATGCCCTCTGACTCTACAAGTTTAAGCTCCACCACTTCGTCGAGTGACGTAGGCACATTCTTCCCTATATAATCGGGCCTTATGGGAAGCTCCCGGTGGCCCCTGTCTATTAAAACTGCGAGTTGAATTTTCCTGGGGCGCCCGAAATCTATCAATTCATCGAGCGCGCAGCGCACGGTCCTCCCGGTAAAGAGAACGTCGTCAACAAGGATAATGTCTTTGCCGTCTATATTAAAGTCTATCTCCGTCGAATGCACCACAGGCTGCTCTGCAACCTGCGTAAGGTCGTCCCGGTAGAGCGTTATGTCAAGCGCGCCCTGCGGAGGCTTTATTTTTGCTATGTTTTCAATTTCTTTTGCGATGCGTTCGGCCAGAAACGCGCCCCTGTATTTTATGCCAACGACGGCAAGCGTATCTTTATCTTCGTTTTTTTCCAGTATTTCGTGCGCTATTCTTTTTATGGCTCTCTGAATTGCGTCCTTATCCAGGACCTTTGATTTAATACGCATATTTTACCTTTCTCCGGGCAAAAAAAATCCTACCCAGTTTTGATTTGAGTAGGTTTTTTCTGTGCACATTGATCTCCTTTTCCGGCCTCACCGGACCGGGTTTAAAAGGTCATCGACTGTGTTAAATGTACCATACGCGCACGGTTTTGTCAAGCACTATTTAAGAGATTACCGGGAGTAGGCGAATTGCCGTCTGGCGGGAATGTTTCAGCGAGGTTTCTTTAAAGCGCCGGCTTAAGGTTTCTGCCATGTTTTCCAGAGTTTTCGCCCGGCTACTATAAACAAAGCCATAAAAATAAGGAATAATAGGATTCTAAGCCAAAGCGGCCAACCCTTAATATCCCGTATTTTGACTATCGGCACTTTCGGGCGTTTCCTTTTAACCTCTGAGGGCTTATGGGGTTTACGGAACGGTCTTTCAGTTGCAAAGGATTTCTCTTTCGTTGCCGGTTTGCCGCGCCTAACTTCTCTTTGTCCGGGAGCCGGGGACACACGGTAATAATCCTGCGGCGTAACTTCTTCTTTAATGCCCATGCCCGGCGCCTCTTTCTCGTAAACCCCTCTACCCCTGATTACCGGAGACGGCCTTTTTACTTCCGGCGGTTTTTCGCCGCCGCTTACATACGGCAACCCGCCTGATATAATCTGCGCTGTGCTTTTTTCGTCCGGTGGCTCCGACCCTGGTGGCTCCGGCTCCTCTGGCGACGGCCCTGGTGGCTCCGGCTCTGGCGCGTTATAAGCCAGGTTCAGTGTCGCCGGAGGAAAACCGCGAAAGCCTCCCTGGGAAGCAAACCGATACGTTCCGCCGGCCGTTGGTTCAAGCGGATACGGTTGGCTCTCAATTTTTACATATACCTTGAAAATTACTTTGTCGTTTTCTTCAAATCCCGGAATTGCAAAATTGTCCGGTATTGGGATCTCGGTTCCGCCTGGGCCTATTATTGTTCCGCCTGTCTCGGCCGGATAAAGTGACAGGGCATAATTACCGTTTTCATCCGTTACTACACCCTTTCCATAGCAATTGCCGGCGTTGTCAAAAGCAGCCACTTCATCGCCTTTGTGTAAATTTGTTAGGCCGCTTATTTTTCCGATGAGGGCGTAGAAGTTTACGTACGTATGGTCGGTCTTCCAATAGCCGTCATCGGTCACTGCAAAAGCGCAAATGGCCGTTAGAACCAAACATAACCCGAGCAAAAATACTGACAAGGCATTGACAGTTTTCATCTCATTTTCCTTTGTCAATTAGTATATCTGTCATAAGCGTCATAGTCAAATCAACTCGTCATTGCGATTCCGCCCTTTTATCCTGATTTAATCAGGGATAAAAGGGCGGGAGAAACCTACCTGCCGGGCAGGCAATCTCAAAAGTACCGAAACCACAAAATGCCTAACTCTGATAGACGTCCGTCGATTTACGGCGTGTCCTCGTAGGCAAACGGTACATCGTTACCCGAATACATCTTTACAAATAGGCCTTTCCCGGGCTCTAAAAGGAGCCTTCCATGGCTTGGCGTACCTCCTACGGCAAACCTGCCATCCGGGCCTTTAATCCAGACGATGCTGTCTTGTATTCCGGAGAAGACACCCGTATCGGCGCCCTGGCCGTTATTTACGGTCGGGTCGAATATGGCATAAGTGTTATTTTCGAGCAGATACGAGATATTGTTCCACTCATTGCCTACAAGGTTAAATTCGTACGTAGGCAGTGCCATTAAACCGGTGATTTCGAGCGTAGCATTTTCACCTGGAGGCAAAACCACCTTAAGGTAATAACTGTTATATGCGTCAACATCTGTTAGGTTTCCCGTCGGCGTTCCTTCCGGATTCTTCCACCAGAACTTATCGTGGCTTGTAACATATTCGAGGTAATCTGTACTTCCGGTCAATAAGGAGCGAAAGGCATCTTCCAATTCGGTATTTTCAGGCTGGACATTGAAGGATATGAAGTTCCAGCCGTCATGCAGGGTGTAACTCTTCTTGGCTGCGTTTATAAGATTCACCATGCGAACGCCGCTTGCATCCTGCCAAAGACCGGTTTGATTGAACACATCATATCTTTGCGGCGCCAGCGTTAGCGAGCCGCCGATTCCTTCGATAACCGAAACCGCGTCTATCTCTGCGCCGGGATCATTCACGTAGAATTTGAAATACATTCTTTCATTCGACGTGAATCCTGTCTCCCCGTCAAATGCCGCATATACGGACATTGTATACTCTTCCTGGGGCCTGTCTACGTACTGGGTGAACCCGTAACAGCTTTCTTCTTTGCTAACAGGATCAATGCCAAACACGCCTACCCAGTCACCTTCAACAAGATGCACGACATCCACCTTTGCCCAGCCGCTAATCGGGATCCAGTAGGGAGAAGCGGGATTAAAGGCAATAGGCCACGGCGATGTGATAATGTTAAACGGAACGGACTCGATAGAGGTGTGGCCGCTATCCGAAATAAATACAAGCGTATATCCGACTCCTGCTTTATCTATTGATAAATCGGTAAATACCGCGACTCCGAAGCTTGCAACTACTTCTTTTACTCCGCCGAGTTCGGCATCCGTGTTCGGAGATCCGTCGTCCCCAATGACAACCGTAATCTTCGTAGTTGAATCGTCGTCTATAAGGTTACCCTGGGCATCCTGGATCAGTATTACGGGCTGCGTAAGAAACAGCTCTCCGACACTTCCTCCACCGGGCTGGGTTGCGATGCCGAGTTTGACAGGCGCGCCGGGTATAACAGTAATCGCGCCTGATTTTGCAAGCGGAAAGCCTGTCTTTACAGCCTGAATCTCAGCAGAACCAACCAACGCGCCTGTTAAGGTTGCACTTCCGTCAGTATTATCGACGAGGTCGCCTGTAACCACTCCGCCTGTTATGCTTTCAAGAGACCATGTTGCATCTGTTACGAGTGATACGAAATTATCCCTGTCATCTCTTGATATTGCGTATGCTGTGATAGATAAGCCTGATGCCAGGTCTTGAGCGGGCACAACAGTGCCCGTTCCATCAACCCGGGTTTCAACCTGTATCTTGGTTGCGTTTCCTGCTACGACATTTATGATTATACCATGCACAACGTCTGCGCCTTTGTCACCAGCTTCGTTTGTGCATTCTACCTTGATATCGTAGGTGCCGTTTCCAAGAGTATTAACATCATGGCTGAAACTGCCATCGGGCTGAACGTCTTGTGTAATATCAATAGTGAACGTGATATCTCTTCCTAATGTTCCCGTCGGAATGATATCACCCAGGCTGCCAGCTGTAAGTGCTAAAGTCGAGATGATTAATTCTACCAATTGGATATTTTCTTCGACTATAGTTCCTGCCACAGTTAGAGGGAACTCATCAATTGTAACATTATCATCTGCGGGTGAAGTTATGGTGACGATAGGTTTTTGATTACCAATGGTATACGTAATCGTTATATCCACCTGCGCACCGAACTGCTCTGCGCTGTCTTTGGGTGTTACGGTGAAGACGTATTCTCCCTCCTGGACAGGGTTGTCTGTCAGGGTAAGGGTTATTTTGTTTTCGGTATTGTTATTTCGTGTGTAAGCGGTGAAGTTCGAGCCATCTAAAGTGGCGCTTATGGTTGTTCCTTCTTCGTCTACATTGATATCGTCGCTCAGGATGATTTCAAGCGTTGAGAAGGAACCAACTGTGCCACTTCCGGGGTTAGAACTTACGAACAGGGGTAGCTGGTTTATTGTATAGTTGATGGTTATAACTCCGTCTGTGCCAAGCTGCCCTGTACTGTCTTTGGGTGTTACGGTGAAGACGTATTCTCCCTCCTGGACAGGGTTGTCTGTCAGGGTAAGGGTTATTTTGTT
>JAMXCZ010000025.1 GCA_024542975.1 Candidatus Omnitrophota bacterium
TATTCACATCCGTGGTCACCCACACCCTCGCATACCGCATACAAGCCGGAATTGCGTATACAGAATCTCTCCCCTGCAATACCGCGTATATACGCTTCACCGTTTATCGCGCCGTAGAATGTGGTATTTCCGATTATAATATTTTCTTCCGGCGCATAATCCGTTTTTCGGTCGGGATAAACTATTATTTTACCGCCGGAAATCCCTTTTCCGATATAGTCATTTGCCATGCCTTCGAGTTCAAACGTTATTCCTTTCGCAAGCCATGCGCCGAAACTTTGCCCGGCCACGCCCTTGAATTTAATCCGGATCGTATCCTCCGCGAATGCCGCTTCCCCGCGCCTTTTGCATACCTCACCGCTAAGCATGGCCCCGACAGTTCTGTCTGAATTTTTTATAGTCATTTCTATTTTTACGGGTTCCTCTTTTTCCAAAGAGGCCCTTGCAAGTTTAATAAGCTTCCTGTCCATAACCTTGTCAACTCTGTGATCTTGAGAAATAGTGCAGTAGACTCCGGCGCTCCCGGCGTTCTTTTGGACCTCCGGCCGGTATAATATTTTTGAATAGTCAAGGCCCTTGGCCTTCTCGGGCACAATCGATTTATCTATTTCCAGTAAATCTGTCCTTCCTATTAATTCATTAAGAGTCCTGATGCCCAGTCCCGCCATGATTTCTCGAAGTTCCCGGGCAATAAAACGAAAATAATTTACTACGCTATCAGCCCGGCCTTTAAATCTTTTTTCCAATATTGCGTCCTGCGTTGCCACACCCAGAGAGCAATTATTAAGATGGCAGTGCCTTAGCATAACGCATCCCATGACAATTAAAGCAGCTGTGCAAAAACCATACTCTTCCGCGCCGAGCATCGCGGCTATGGCAATGTCCCTTCCGGTCCTCATCTGCCCGTCAGCCTGTAATCTTACCCTGCTTCTCAAGTTATTAAGAACAAGCGTCTGATGTGTTTCGGAAAGGCCCAGCTCCCATGGTAGCCCCGCGTGCCTTATTGAGCTTAAAGGCGATGCCCCGGTTCCCCCATCTCCTCCCGATATAAGAATCATGTCCGCATGCCCCTTGGCTACTCCGGCAGCAATCGTACCGACGCCTACTTCTGATACGAGCTTAACGCTTATTCGCGCCCGGGGGTTTACATTTTTCAGGTCAAATATAAGCTGCGCAAGATCCTCGATCGAATAAATATCATGGTGCGGAGGGGGAGAAATAAGTGTAACCCCGGGGGTTGTGTATCGCGTTTTTGCGATTATCTCACTCACCTTATGCCCGGGTAGTTGCCCGCCTTCCCCGGGCTTTGCGCCCTGCGCTATCTTTATTTGTAATTCATCGGCGTTAACGAGATAATTCGTCGTAACTCCGAATCTTCCGGAAGCAACCTGCTTGATGGCACTTCTTTTGGAATCGCCGTTTGGTAACGGAGAAAATCGCGTAGGGTCTTCTCCGCCTTCTCCCGTATTTGACTTAGCACCCAGGCGGTTCATCGCAAGCGCCAGTGTCTCATGCGCCCCTCTTGATATCGAACCAAAACTCATCGCCCCCGTAGCAAACCGCTTTACGATTTCGTCGGCAGGCTCAACCTGATCTATGGGGACAGGATTTCCTTTTTTTATTTTTAGTAAACTTCTCAGTGTAGTCGGATTTTTCGACTGGTCATTTATAAGCCGCGCAAACGTTTTATATCTTTCGTAATCGCCATTTTTTGCGGCGTCCTGCAAGGCTGCGATACTCTCCGGATTCCAGAGATGAAATTCTCCGTCACGTTTCCACTGGTATATGCCGCCTGTCGCAAGAAGCGCTCCTTCGGACCCGCTATCCGGAAAAGCCTCCCTGTGTCTGGAAATACTCTCTTCCGCGATAACATTAAATCCGGCGCCCCCTATGCGCGATACGGTCCCTGTAAAACAGCTATCGACAACCTCATCACCAAGGCCGAGGGCCTCAAATATCTGCGCCCCTTTATAGCTTCGTATCGTCGATATTCCCATTTTGGAGAGTATCTTAAGTATGCCTCCCTTAAGGGCAACTCTATAGTTTTTGACCGCAATTTTCAGGGGCACCTTCAATTCCTTTTCGTCAATCAGGTATTCCAATGTCCTGTAAGCAAGATACGGATTTACGCAATCGGCCCCATAGCCAAAAAGAAGCGCAAAGTGCTGAACCTCGCGGGGCTCCGCGCTTTCAACGATAATCCCTATGCGCATGCGCAGGGCCTTCTTTATAAGATGGTGATGCAGATAGCCTGTTGCGAGAAGTGCCGGCAAACTTCCACATTTTTTATTTACGCCGCGGTCACTTAAGATGATAAACGAATACCCATTTTTTATCGCGCGCTCGGCGTCATTTGACAACCGGTTTAAGGTATTTACAAAATCCTTTTTATCTCTGACATCGTAGAGAAGGGATATCGTCTTCGTCTTAAAGCCAATCTTACGGATATTGCGGATCTTCTCTACGTCTTCATCCGAAAGAATAGGATCCTTTACGTCAAGCTTGATGCAATGTTCTTCCGTTTCACTCAGAATGTTAAACTGTGAACCTATAAAAACCCTTGTGCTCATGACAAAGTCTTCGCGAATCGGATCTATCGCAGGGTTAGTCACCTGGGCAAATAATTGTTTAAAATAGTTATAAAGAATATTTGCATGTTTGGATAAAACCGCCGGCGGCGTATCGCACCCCATGGAGCCTATCGGCTCTTTCCCGCTTAGAGCCATGGGAATTATTACATGCTTTAAATCTTCGCGCGTGTACCCAAACGCTTTTAAAAGTGATAGTATATCTATGCTGCCTTTTTTCTTTTTGCTTCCGGGGGCCGGCAGCCTATCCAATTCTATCATATGTTTCTTGATCCACTTTGCATACGGCGCGCGACGAGCCATATTTTCTTTGATCTCCGGGTCTTCGACGATCCTTCCTTTTTCCGTATCTATGAAAAATATCTTGCCGGGCTCAAGCCTCCCCGATAGGAGTATGTCCTTATGCTCGATGTCAAGAACCCCAACCTCCGAAGCCATCACTACAAAACCTTTTTTTGTCACGATGTAACGCGCAGGCCTAAGGCCATTTCTATCCAGGACAGCCCCTATGCGCATTCCGTCCGTAAATGCTATGGCCGCCGGCCCGTCCCATGGCTCCATAAGACAGGCATGGTATCTGAAAAATGCTTTTAACTTATCGTTTATCAGCGTATGCTTTCCCCATGCGGAAGGAATAAGCATCGTCATTGCGTGTTCTATCGGCCTTCCGGATAGAACAAGAAGCTCAAATACATTGTCAAGCGTCGCCGAGTCACTGCCTCCGGGAACTACTATGGGTTTTATCTTTCCCATATCTTTCCCGAAAAGCTTGACTTTCAGCAGCCCTTCTCTGGCCTGCATCCAGTTTATATTTCCACGCAGGGTATTTATTTCGCCGTTATGCGCCAAAAACCTGAATGGTTGCGATAAATCCCATGTGGGAAATGTATTGGTGCTGTAGCGCGAATGGACTAGAGCAATGGAACTTTTTACCTCATCCTCTTTAAGATCCAAAAAGAAATTCTCCACCTGGTGCGGCATAAGAAGCCCTTTATAGGAGAATGTGCGCGAAGAAATATTCGTAATATAAAAGGAGGCTTTCTGTTTCAGGGCCGACCGGCGGATAACGTCTTCTATTCGCTTTCGTATCACATAAAGACGCCTTTCAAAATCAAATTCGTCAACCGGTTTTCCGCATCTTCCTATAAAAATTTGCTCAATCACAGGCTCGGTATCTTTGGCGGTTCTTCCGATGTCAGAATTGTCAACGGGAACTTCCCGCCATCCCAGGAGAGCCGCTTTTTCTTCCTTTATTATTTTCGAAAATACATTTTTAGAAAATTCGCGTTCTTTAGCATCTTGCGGCAAAAATATAAGGCCCGTACCGTAGGTGCCGGGAGCGCCCAATTCGATCTTGTTCTCCCTGCACACACGGGCAAAAAACTTGTGTGGGACCTGGATCAAAATACCAGCTCCATCCCCTGTTTCAGGGTCAGAGCCGACAGCGCCTCTATGCGCCAGGCGCTTTAGAACTTCCAGTCCCTGTTTCACAATGGTATGCGACTTCTCGCCCCTGATATTACAAACGAATCCTATCCCGCAGGAATCTTTTTCAAACTGCGGGTCATAGAGTCCCTGTTTTTTTGGAAAATGATGGTTCTTCATGGGTATTCCTTGAATTTATTTATGTCGATGGCTAATTTTTTAATTTTGCTGTGGAGTGTATTTCTGTTTAGCCCAAGAATCTTCGCTGCCTTTATTTTGTTGCCAAACGTCCTCTCCAATACCCCCTCGATAAGCGGCTTTTCAACCGTTGCCAATATAATTTTATAGACATTCCGCGCCGAGGCCCTCATCAACACTTCTTCAAATTCCCTGATGGACTGCTCGAGGGGCTCCTGATTATAGCTTACTTTACCCGTCATGTCTATACAACTCCGCTTTTGCGTAAAATATGCTTCGTTTTTGCTTAAATTTTAGGCAATTATTCGCAAAAAATTTCGGATGACTTGTTGCCCGATTTTTAAGAATTCTTTTTCCTTCTTATGCGCATCTATAAGCATATGCTGCGCCCCAACCCTGCCTTCCGAATCTTTACGATAATCGTATTCCTCAATCCAGCGTTCGATCATTTGAGGCGTAACCTCATAATGGAACTGAAGGCCATAGGCATTTTTACCGACCTTGAAAGCCTGCGGACAGATATCGGACTCGGCAAGGAGGAACCCTTCCTCGGGAACATCAAATTGATCCTCATGCCACTGAAAAACCTCGAGCTCCCTGCCGAGCCCTTCGAATAAAGGGTCTTTAAGCCCTTTGTCCGTCAAGCGCACCCGGTGCCAACCTATCTCCTTATTATCTGCTTTACTGATTTTTGCGCCACAAGCCTTTGCAATCATCTGAGCGCCGAGACATATACCCATTAACGGAATTTCAGCCTTAACAGTCCGTCTTAAAAATTTGAGTTCCTGTTCCAGGAAGGGGTGTTTTTCCTCTTCATAGACATTCATCGGCCCGCCGAGCGTAATTACCGCTTCTATGCGCTCAAAATCTGTAGGTAACTCCTCACCCCTCGCAAGCTCTACTGTGATAGTTTCATGTTTTGCGTTTTTCAAAAACTCAGCATAGATGCCGGGGCCTTCTATGTCTATATGCTTAACAATTAGAACCACATCCAACCACCCTATCCTATTGCGTCTTTCCCCTTCTCGCCGGTCCTTATTCTTATACACTCCCCGAGATCCATAACAAATATTTTACCATCCCCGATTTTTCCGGTCCTGGCGCCTTTTATTATGGCATCTATCGTGGGTTTGACAAAATCTTCGTTAACCGCTACTTCAAGTTTTATTTTTTTAAGCAGATTTACATTGTGTATGACGCCCCTGTATGTTTCGGTATAGCCTTTCTGCTGGCCGCAACCGAGGGCAGTTGTAACCGTCATCTTATGCACTTCGGCATCGTAAAGCGCTTTTTTTACGTCAGTCAGCTTGTGCGGCTGTATCATTGCCACTATTAGTTTCATTTTACACCTCCAAATTTGCGAAACAAATTTAATCCTGCGGCAGTATTAGAAATGCTTTCGCATTTCTAATACTGCCGCAGGACCTTAAACTTTATTCCGTAGTAAATATCTGAAACCCGGCATATGACTCCATGCCGTGCTCGTCAATATCAAGGCCTCTCAATTCCTCAGTTCGGGATACACGTAAACCCGCAATTTTTTTGATGCCATAAAACAGGATGAATCCCGTAACCATGCACCAGGCAAATACTGAAAGTACTCCCAGCATCTGGTTTCCTAATAATTTTGCTCCTCCGCCAAAAAGAAGCCCGTTTCCGGTTGTGCCCGGAGAAAACATGTCCTGCGCAAACAACCCTACGGCAAGCGTCCCCCATACTCCACAGATACCGTGGACGGAAATCGCGCCCACAGGGTCGTCGATGTGCAGTACCTTGTCGAAAAATATAACGGATAAAACAACCAGTATCCCCGCGATGAACCCTATCCAGATAGCGCTCCCCGCCGAAACAAACGCACAAGGAGCAGTAATACCCACAAGGCCTGCCAGGGCGCCGTTTAAGGTCATGCTTACATCGGGCTTCTTAAACAACTTCCACGCCGTAAGCATTGCTCCGAGCGCTCCTGCAGCTGCTGCGATGTTTGTCGTAACAAATATGTGCGCAATATCAGGAATCGCTGCCATAGTGCTCCCCGGATTAAACCCGAACCATCCGAGCCACAGGATAAATACGCCGAGTGCCGCCAGGGGTATGCTGTGCCCGGGAATAGCGTTTGAAGAACCATCGGAATTATATTTACCCAATCTCGGGCCCAGTACCACAGCCCCCGTAAGCGCAAGCCAGCCGCCTACCGAGTGAACCACGGTGGAACCCGCAAAATCCCACATACCTAAATTAGCAAGCCATCCGCCACCCCATATCCAGTGCCCTACGATCGGATAGATAAGAGCGGTAATCGCAATGCTGTAAAAAAGATAGGAACGAAACTTGGTCCTTTCCGCCATGGCCCCTGAAACAATAGTCGCCGCAGTAGCCGCGAACACAAGCTGGAAAAAATATTTAGCCTCCAGAGGCACCTGTGTCCAGTCCAGAGACGCAAACGTCCCGCCTATATCTTTAAGACAGAAACCGCTCGTGCCAAGGAATGCATTCCCCGCCCCGAACATAATTCCGAAACCAACAAGCCAAAAAACGATGCTTCCGATGCTAAAATCCATGACATTCTTCATGAGAATGTTACACGCATTTTTGGCGCGCGTAAAACCGGTCTCAACCATAGCAAAACCTGCCTGCATGAAAAACACGAGCGCGCCGGCAAGAACTACCCACAGAGTATCGAGCGCCAAGCTATTGCTCGCGGCGGTGGGCTCATCTGACCATGCAAAGAGGGCCGAACCCATTATTATAGGTAGGGCTAAAACTAAAATCTTAAGTAATCTCATAATAGCTATCCCTCCTTTATTCTTCTTGTCATTCCCGCGAAAGCGGGAATCCATAGTCTGTTCTGGATTCCCGCTTTCGCGGGAATGACAATGGCAATCAATATGTGGCGTTTATGTTTACGCCACCGTAAAATTCTGCGTCATATTGGTCATCGAGCGGCAGTGAATAATTCACATTGGGTGATATGGTAAAATACTCAAAAATCGGGATGCCTACTTCTCCCGAAAAAAGCAAATTGCTGAAACTCCAGTCAAACCCCCACTGGCCGGCATTGTATCCGCCTGTGATGCCAAGCCCTGCTTCAATATCCTCCGATAGCTCAAACGCATGGCTCACTCCGTATTCCCAATATGTACCTCCTCCCGTATCGACGTCCATATAAACGGTAAGAAACGGTTGAAACAGCACGTCGTAAGAAAGGCTGGCATATGGTTCGTGAGATTCGTTCGTACCCTTTTTATCGTCCGGCAAATTCGGAAAAGTATAATAGGTGTAACCCACTGATGCGCTTAGTAGATCAAGAATTGCGCTATTCTTATCCCCCATGCCAAACCACTCTGTAGCTTCCCCAACGTTAAAGGTATAATCGAATAGGTAATCCCATTCCGTAAATCTGTCCAATGGACCGGTATCATAGTTTCCCCACATAGCGAATGAAAGCCCTACCAGGGATGCCCCTGTGCCTATCTGTATAACGGGGTCGTTTCCGAGGTTCTGTCCTCTCCATATGTACTTTGTCTCGAACATTACATCAGCCGTTATTTCAGGCATCCATTCCGGCCTTTCACCCCCATCCGCAAGTGAATCCGGAGCAAAAGTTCCCGAAAAAATCGAAACAAAAACAGCCAAAACTACGATCAATGATATCCTTCCCATCACAACTCCTTTCTTTTGTACTCAAAAAAATAAGGCGCCCTTAAATTCCCTACATCGGGTCTTTAAGACGCCTTAGTCTTAACCTTAAAAACAAATAGCCCCAAATACTCTTTGGGGCTACATTGCCTCTTCTACAACTTTGTAGGTACATTTTAACGCTTTACACCACTTTTGTCAAGCCTTTTCTTGCAGTTTTTTCGCAGCTGTCATTTCTTCGTTATTTCGTGTGAAAGGATTATCGCCTCGGCGATATCCTTCATATGGACGCGTTTGTCCATACTGGATTTCCTGATGAGCTTATAGGCCTCGTTTTCGCTTAAATTTTGCTCCGTCATCAGGATGCCCTTTGCCCTCTCCACCTTTTTTCTTGTCTCCAACTCTTCCTGGATAACCTTGGTCTTTACCAGAAGTTCGGTATTTTCTATAGCTACGGCAGCCTGATTCGCTACGGCGATTAATAGATCTGTGTCGCTTTTTGTAAATTTATAAAGCGCTGTTGTATAGCAGTTGATAACGCCTATCACCCGTTTTTTGACCATCATAGGAACGCTTAGCATAGAAACGAGGTTTTCTTTTTGGGCTAATTTTTTTTCCTTATACCGCGTGTCCTTTAGAACATTCGATATAAAAATCGGCGTTTTCTCTTTTGCAGCCAGGCCTACGATACCTTCGCCTACCTTGAGGCTTCTCTCCTTTAGATATTCCTCACTCATCGCCTGGGTAGCGCGTATTTTGAGCTCACCGGTTTTTTCATCAAGAAGCCACAAAGCGCATATCTTCGCCTTCATTACGTTGGCCGTTAAAGTAACGATAAGCTTGAGAACGTCCCCCAGATAGAGGTCGGATGTTATGGCCTTGCTCACCTTACTTAACGTATCGATATACGCTTTATACGATGTTTGCCTCATAAAACAGGTAGATATGTGTCTATTTCATACCCATGGACTCTTTTTCTGTATTCATCCCATTCCATTTTTTTGCCCATTATAAGGTTGCTAAATATATGCTCTCCCAGGAGCTCCTTTAAAAGGGAACTTTTTTCGGTAATCTCAATAGCCTCTATCAGACTGCCCGGCAGGCACTCTATTTTCAGTTCTTTCATTTCCTCATATGTGAGGTGGTAAACATCCCTCTCAAGCGGTTCGGGAAGTTTATAGTTTTCCTTCATACCCTTCATGCCGGCAGCCAGCATACTCGCGAACGCCAGATAAGGATTGCACGCCGGATCGGGCGAACGAAACTCTATTCTCGTGGCCTTTTCCTTGCCCGGTTTATACATGGGAACTCTCACAAGCGCGCTTCGGTTGCGCCTTGCCCAGCAGATATAGACGGGCGCCTCATATCCGGGAACAAGCCTTTTGTAGGAATTGACCCATTGATTGCAGATTAAGGTTAATTCTCTTGAATGTTTCAGCATGCCTGCAATGTAGGCTTTCCCCTCTCCGGAGAGATTGTATTTATCCTTGGCATCGAAAAAGGCATTCTTTTGGCCTTTGAAGAGAGACTGGTGTGTGTGCATACCCGAACCGTTTTCGCCGAATATGGGTTTGGGCATGAATGTCGCATACAGGCCGTGCTTCTGGGCTATCTCTTTTACCACCATCCTGTAAAGCATTACTGTGTCCGCCATAGTTGCTGCGTCTGTGTAACGCAGGTCGATCTCATGCTGGGAAGGCGCTACTTCGTGATGCGAATATTCCACCTGGACGCCCATTTCTTCAAGTGTCAGTATGATTTCCCGCCTTACTTCGGTAGATGCGTCAAGCGTTGTGATATCAAAATATCCGCCTTCATCTATACCCTCTGTTGATTTTTCATTTTTGAATATGAAAAATTCGAGCTCCGGGCCGATATTGAAGGTGTACCCCTCCTCTTTGGCCTTCTCGAGGGTTTTCTTTAAAATATAGCGAGAATCGCCCTGGTAAGGGGTCCTGTCGGGATTTAGAATATCGCAGAGCATTCCGGCTACAGCTTTTTCTTTCGGCCTGTAAGGGAGGATTGTGAAGGTGGATGTGTCCGGCATGGCTATCATATCCGATTCGTCGATGCGGGCAAAGCCTTTGATCGACGAACCATCAAAGCCCATACCGTCCTCCAACGCGCTATCCAGCTCTTCTCTCGTAATCGCAAAACCTTTCATGCGCCCTGTGATATCGGCAAACCATAACCTTATAAACTTTATGTCCTTTTCCTTTGTGATTTTTAAAACGTCGCTTGTGGTTAGATTATTTTTGGCCATAACGTCTCCTTTCTTCTATTACATATGCAAATATTGTAGCAGGATTTACTATTAAATCAACAATTAAACCCACTTTGGCAGGAAGAGACAACTGCGTCTCTTAATCGGAATGCTTTTGGTTAAATAAAAAGCCCACCTGTAAAACCAAGTGGGCTTCTTCGCCTGGTAAAACTTCTTTGTTAGTTACAGAATAACAGATTGGCGTTTTTCTGTCAACGGTTTTTTAACAGCTTCAGGCCGCTCGATATTTATAAAAATACCCGGGGTTATTTGATTTTACGATCTTCGCCTCCGAATTCATATCTATCCCTTCGGTAACTTCTTGACTAAACGCTTCAAATCCTGTGCGGTCGACAATGTAACCCAAATGCTCTTTCGGAAGTTTAGTGTCAATATTGCGGTGAATGAAAGAATATGTATTTTTACATACTGCTAAAACTACTTCTTCGCTGGCATCTTCTATAAATGTATTGGCCAGGCGTGGATTTTTCTTGCCGGTTCTACCTCCTACAATTATGCGATAGAGCGACTTGCCTCGAGAAAATGCTCCCATGGGGCATTTTAAGATGCACTCGCCGCATTTAATGCAGTATTCTTCATCGCGTATTATCTCGTGGTTCGCAAGGTGTAAGGCGTTACTCACCCGCAAGCAGCAGTTATCTATACAGGCTTCACAACTGATACATCTCTCGCTATCGTAATCAGGCACAACAGTTGAGATAATTCCTATATCCTGCATGTGTGCCTTTATGCAATCATTGGGACACGCCGTAACCGATACCTTTAAGTGGTAGTCGTTAGGGTAGATGATTTCTTCTATCTTCCTTGCCAATAATGGTGCGTCACAATTGGCAAAACGGCACACCCTATCTCCGATACAGGCAGAGATATTTCGCGTTCCGGCCGAAGGATAACCATCTTGCGGGGAATCTAATATTACATTGCTTTCTTTTTCAATGTCGTATATCATCGCCGCCATAACTCTTTTTATCTCGGCTATTTGAGATAACTTTACCCCCGGGATCTCAAAACCTTGACGAATGCTTAAATGGACGGTTCCGTTGCCAAATTCTTTAGCCAATTTCTTTACAGTGTCGAGATGCCGGGCATCTAAATCTCCACCGGGAATTCTTAGGCGTATCGCGCTTTCACCCCGCACCTTGGAGATACGGAAAGCGTTCTTTACTATTTTTTTGGTGTTATACACTCTTATTTTCCTTCTCTATAAGTGGCAACGCAGTAAAGAGCTCCTACAAAGAAACTACCTCCCACAATATTACCTATCGTCACATAAAACATATTATAGAGGAATCCTGACCACGATATCGCGGCAGTATGGGGCGCAAACAAAGACATAGACAATAATGTCATATTGGCTATGCTATGTTCATAGCCACAGGCGATAAATGCAAATAGACACCAAAATATCAAGATACATTTTGCCGTATCGCTTTTTGTGCGGCTCGCCGTCCATAATGCCAGGCAGACCAACCAATTACAGAGCACGCCCCGTAGAAACAGCTGCAAAGGAGGCATCGTCATTTTCATTACCGATATCTTTTCTATGAAATTGGCAGCGTGCGATAGCGCTCCCGAAGCTACTACCAAATAAGCCAAAAGAAGTGATCCTATGAGGTTGCCTACCCAGGAAAATACCCACACCTTTAGAACTTCAGAAACGGTCACTTCTTTTTTCAAAAGCCCTATAGTCATAAACATGTTATTCCCCGTAAAGAGTTCGGCGCCTGCAAATACAACGAGGGTCAAGGCAATTCCGAAAGAGACCCCCATCAAGGGCCTCAAGAACATAGAACTGCTACCCGCCAATGGCGCCCCTATAGAGAATACCAAAGCTATGCCTATACCTACATATGTCCCTGCCAAAACGGAGGAAGTCATATATGAGAGGATAGATCTCTTGAGATACTCGATTTTGACCTTTGCAGCTTTTGATATGATATTTACTGATTCTAAGTACATATTTTTACTTCTCCTTTCAATCTATGAGCTCTTTTACCTCATCGTAGTTAAATACCGGCCCATCAAGGCACACGTATTTATCCCGTATGCGGCAGTGCCCGCATTTCCCTGTTCCGCATTTCATATGCCTTTCGAAAGAAAGATATATATTTTCTTTTTTCACCCCGTGCTGGAAGAGTTCCCTTACTGAATTAGTCATCATTAAAGGCGGCCCGATGATTATTGCCCGTGTATCCTCGCTTATGTTTTGAACCTCCTTAATATAATCTACAACAAAACCTATGCTCCCCATCCAGGCATAATCTTCATCCCTATCTACAGTAATTCTAACTTCACATTTTTTCTTCCATTGCTTTAGTTCGTCATGGAACAGAATATGGCGCGGGGACCTAAAGCCTGCGATAATATCCATACCATCTACTTGAAACTGACTATTGTTGATATAATGCTCGATTAGTGGCTTGACAGGAGCTATGGCTGAACCTCCGGCAATTATGAGGAGGTGCTTGCCAACAAACTCCTGCAATGGGAATCCATTCCCATAAGGGCCCCTTACGTAAAGGTAGTCCCCCTGATTGATTTTCGAGATATGTGAAGTAACTTTCCCGACATTCCTTATGGTGAGCTCTATAGAATTAGCATTATACCCACTGATAGATATAGGAACCTCGCCTGCGCCCGGTAGGGATACCATAACAAACTGGCCGGGAACCGCTTCCGTTCGTACACCTAGATTGAATGACCATTCTGTCGGCGTATGTTTCCTTATTCCTAAAATTTTTGCTTTCTTGCTCAAATATATGTTATCCATCGTTCTTCTTCTTCGCAGTTATTTTATTTATCTTCTCTATACACTTAAACATGCTTATATACTCCGGACAGACATCGTCACACCGTCCGCATCCTACACACATATTGAAGCCTGTTATCTTACGAAAATCCCGTATCTTATGCAGTACCTTATATCTCATTCTATCTCCTTTAGGAATTCGGAAATCGTGGTTGCCTGCAAGAATAGCAAAATTCTTCACCTGGCAGGAAGACCAAATCCTGCGCCTTTCTCCGGCATTATTACTGTTTTCGGAGAATATATCCTGAATAGTAAAACAGGTGCAGGTCGGACAGGAGGTATTACACCTCCCACAGGCGTTGCAGCGCTTAGAGTATTCTTTCCATATATCATTTTCAAATAAAGAGGGCTCTATATCTCCCGGTATGGTAATGGGGTTTTTATCTTTTTCTACGAATGCCGGCTCTACATCTTTTGGCGTGCCTTCTGAAAAAGCATTCTCGAGTTCACTGTCGGTGACTTTTATTTCATAACCGTCATCTACCTTTCTTACAAAGCCTGAGTAGTCCTCGGTCTTATTGGCCCCCATCGATACACAGAAACAACTCTCGAAAGGCTCCTTGCATTCCATCAAGAATAATTTCACTCGATCCCGTCGCCTCTTATAATATATATCTTTAAATTTCTCATTATTCAAAAAGTGGGCATCTGTAACATGAATAGCATTGATATCGCAAGCCCGTAAAAAAACTATACTGGGAGGGATCAATTCACAAATTTCCCGGATATCCTTTCTCTTAAATTCAAATAAACTTTGGCGGATAGGGTTTAAGATCTCCTTTGGTGAAAAGTAAGTCTTTTTAAAAAATTCTATTTCCCCAAAGCTCTTCACCTCATCGTAAGTCAAAAGGGAAGTATTTGAAAATTTACCCTCACCTATCTTTTCTACGGGGGCAATAATCTTATATTTTTGAGATAGACTTTCGAATATCGAGCCTGCTTCTTTTTGAGTGATCTTTAGCGTCTTCATTTTCATTATCTTTTAATATTTAAAATAAAAAAACGTCCTTTTCGCGATCTCCGCCGTTAAAAAGGACGTCTTTATCCAAAAAAAGGCATTCATTAAAGAATGCCTCATCGTATTCAATTTTCACATACTCACTTTGTATTCTTCTTTAAGATATCACAACATCGTTATTCTGTCAAGAAAATTTTTAAAATTTTCCAATGATTGCTTTGGCCGCGCGTTTGGCCATGCCCATGGCTTCGATAACGGTTCCTTCGCCGCCTATGATATCGCCTCCGGCGTAGACGTTCTTTATTGAAGTTTCCATGGTCTCAGGTTCAACTTCGATATCTCCCCATTTATCTACTTTGAGATCGGGGACTGCTTTAGTAAGCACCTGATTTGCGCGAAGGCCAACCGCAATTACGGCTTCGTCTGAGGTTGTTTCAAACTCGCTTCCTTTGATCGTAACGGGCCTCCTGCGCCCGCTTTGGTCGGGCTCGCCCAGTTTACATCGCAGGCATTTTATCTTTTTTACGTAGCCGTCTTTATCGCCGATTAGCTCTACCGGTTGCACCAAAAATTCAAATTTTATACCCTCTTCTTTGGCGTGCTCTATCTCAAGGCGCCTCGCAGGCATTTCGTTTTCCGTGCGGCGGTAAAAGATAGACGTGTTTGGTTTGATTTTGCTTATCTTCTGGAGCCTTAATGCGACCCTCGCAGCATCCATGGCAGTGTTTCCCCCGCCTATAATCATTATGTTTTTCCCGACATTGATCGGTGTGTGGTATTTGGGGAATTTATATGCGCCCATGAGATTTACCCTGGTCAGAAATTCATTTGCGGAATAGACGTTGCAAAGATTTTCCCCGGAAATCCCGAGAAATAAAGGCGTTCCGGCCCCCAATCCCAGAAATATGGCGGAAAATCCTTCATTAAAAAGCTCCGCAAGGCTCTTTGTCTTACCTATAATAAGGTTAGGCGCGAGCGCCACCCCTAACTTCTTAAGATAATCTATCTCAAAATCCAAAACATCGCCCGGCATTCTGAAAGGCGGTATGCCATAGCGCAATACGCCGCCATATTTGTGAAGGGCCTCAAAAACGACTACTTTCACCCCCGCCCTTGCAAGCTCTCCCGCACAACACAGGCCGGCCGGCCCGGACCCCACTACAGCAACTTTTCTGTTTTCGATCCGGTTTCCGAATTCGGATTTCGGGTTGCCGCAAGAACTCATTCCATAGTCGCCGGCAAACCTTTCCAGAAAATGAATATTGATCGCGTTCTCCGAGGCAAAAGGCAACCCCTTTTTCGTCATAACACAGGCTTTTCTGCACTGGTACTCCGCAGGACAGACCCTGCCGCAAATAGACGGAAAATTATTCTGCTCCCGTATAGTAAAATAAGCGCTCTCGTAGTCTCTTTTTACGATTTGAGCTATAAATTTCTTTATGTCGATCCCCACCGGGCATCCCGCGATGCAGACCGGATCTTTGCACTGGAGGCACCGTTTTGCTTCTTTAATTGCCTCACCCTCTGTGTAAAGTGAGACAACTTCTCTGAATCCTGATGTGCGGGATGATGCCACGAGCTCTTTGGGCTGAATAGCTATTTTCTTCATAAGTTATACAGTTTACAGATGTGTTTTTCTTTGTCGGAATATATCTTGCTACGTTTTTCCAGCCCTTCCCAGTCTACATCGTGCGCATCGAATTCCGGGCCGTCCATGCAGGTAAATTTGGCTTTGCCTTTTATATTGACCCTGCAGCCACCGCACATCCCGGTAGCATCAACCATCAGTGAATTAAGCGATACAAGTGTTTTGATATTAAAATCGCGGCTTACGTGAGAGACTTTCTTCATCATGGGGATAGGCCCTACTGCATATATCAAGCTATAAGCTTTAAGCTTTAAGTTATAGGCTAATAACTCTTTTAAAACATCCGTCACAAAACCCTTCCTGCCATAAGAGCCGTCATCTGTTGTAACATAAAATTCATTGGCTGTTTCTTTAAGCTCTTTTTCCAGGATAAGCAGCTTCTTTGTTCTCGCGCCGATAATTACGGCTAAACTATTCCCAGCCTCTTTCAATGCCTTTGTTATGGGATAAATTTCGGCAATGCCTACGCCGCCGCCGATCAGGATAACTTTCCCGTAGTTTTTAATTTCCGTAGCGTGCCCCATAGGCCCTGTCAGGGCGTATAGGGAATCCCCTGTGTTTAATTTACCCAAAAGTTTTGTGGTAAATCCCACTTCCTGAAAAATCAGCGTAATAGTGCCCATGTCCCTCTTTGCACTAACAACGGTAAGCGGTATCCTTTCGCCTTCCTCGCTCACCATTAAAATAACAAACTGCCCGGGACGGGCCTTTTCGGCAATAAGAGGGGATTCGACCTCTATCTTCGTAGTTCTTACACCTTCCGCCTCTGTTAAAACCTGTTTGTTTATTATCTTCATACCATATCCTTTACGATCTCTGCTATTGCAAGCGAACTTGTAAGGCCCGGGGATTCTATCCCAATTAGATTTATAAACTTTGGGAATCCCTTATCCGCTTCGTCCCTGATCACGAAATCCCTGAACCCTTCGCCGCTCCCTGAGAGCTTAGCCCTGATCCCGGCCGTATCCGGTATTATATCATCCGGTTGCAGATTAGGTAACAATTCGCGGGCAGAATTCAGGAACTCCTCTTTGTCATGTTCGTCCACGGTATAATCTATCTCATTTACGTATTGCGCATCCGGCCCGAGCCTCAATCCACCGGCCAGGTCCGGCGTAATGTGAACGCCGAGGCTGGCCTCTGTCGGTGGCGGATACACGAGGTGGTTTACGGGAAATTTTCGGGGGTTTCTCACCCTGAAATACCGCCCCTTGCAATAATGTATCCTGTAAAAATTTTTGTCAGGGTCTATCCCAACAAGGGCCGCAACTTTGTCAGCCTCGAGGCCGGCGCAATTTATTACAACGCCTGTCTCGAACGAAAATAAATCGCCCGAGGGCTCTTTTACCGTTACTTCATAACCGGGCCTCTTTTTCCTTATGCCCTTTACCTCAACCGAAAAGGTAAAGCTTGCGCCTTTTTCTTTTGCAGACGTAAGAAAAAATTGCATAAGGCCGTGCGAGTCGAGAATACCCGTATCAGGAGAAAAAAGGGCAGATTCTCCTTCTATAACCGGTTCAAGTTCGCGTATGCCCTTTTTATCCAAAAAGCTTAAATTCTTCACCCCGCAGGAGGCAGCGTTCGCGCGAATAGCATCAAGCTTCCCCATATCTTCTTTTCGGGAAACAACAATGAGTTTCCCCAATCTTTTGCAAGTTATCTTGTGTTTGGAACACAAGCCATGCAGAAGCTCCTTCCCCCTTATGCAAGTCCGCGCTTTAAGGCTCCCTTTCGGATAGTAGAGCCCCGCGTGGATCACTTCGGAATTCCTCGAGCTTGCCTCCTGGCCAAAAGAAGGGTTTTTTTCAATTACCGTTACCTCTTTCCCTGCCGCTGAAAGAAGATGCGAAACGGCGAGGCCTATCACGCCGGAGCCGATAACAGTAATGCCGGTTTTTTCCATATCACTTTTTTTTGAGCCGCGGGATAAAGCTCTCTTTCATGAGCTCGTGTATCTTAAATTGCTTCAAGAAACGCCTCGTTATAAAATAGGAAAACGGGAGCACGGGGTTGGTTATAACGTCCATGATCAAGTGAGAAGAGTATCCGATAGATATGCCCAGAAGATATATATTTTTCGTGGCTATCGTTGCAACCCACAGGATGATCATTATCTCATAGGCGTGAAAAATGAGATACAGCCTGTCAAATAATACCAGTTTACATGTTTGATATATTGTTTTGAATTTGAAATTTTTGAAACCATATTGGAGCGCATATTCGATGACGTGGTCAAAATCTATGAGCCACCCGGAGAGAAAACAGAGAATACCCGCATAAACCGATTTTGTAAAAAACCACAGTAGCGCTCCGAGCGAAAATGATATTATTGCATGGTAGGAAGGTCTCATAGCTTAGGCCTCAAAGCGAAAAGGTCAGTATTTTTACGATATCTTCTTCCGAAAGTTTTTTAAAAGACCCGACCTGGCCATAGGATTCAATTGCGCCTTTTGCCATATCCCGAAAACGGTCCTGCGGCACACTGACCGCGCTTAATTTCGAAGGTACCCCCAGCGCAGTAAAAAAATCTCTTGTTTTCTCTATGGCGATATTTGCGATTTTTTCTTTACCTTTGTCTTTATCAACGTCCCACACATTTATCCCAAACTCAACAAACTTATCCAGGGTGTTTTTACTAAGGACAACCTTCATCCAGTTTGGGACGATTATGCCAAGCCCGACGCCGTGGGTTATGTCATATATGGCGCTTATTTCATGTTCTATACCGTGCGACGCCCAATCCCCGCTTTTTCCGTTTCCCAGAAGGCCGTTTAAAGCGAGAGTCCCGGCCCATAAAATATTGGCCCGCGCTTCGTAGTCTTTGGGTTTTTTACACGCAATAGGCCCATATTTAATGCAAACTTTAAGAAGCGCCTCTGCGATCCTGTCCTGGACAACCGCCGTAGGAGGCGCGCTGAAATATTCTTCGAAAATATGCACCATGATATCTACTATGCCGGCTGAGGTATGGTATTTATTTACGGTATAGGTGTATTCGGGGTCGAGTATCGAAAATACGGGCCTTACCAGAGGAGTGCCGAATGCGAGTTTGCGTTCGGTGTCTTCCTTTGTAATAACACCGTATGAATTCATTTCGGAACCCGTAGCCGCGAGGGTAAGAACAGCGCCAAGAGGCACCGCCTCCGTACATACTACATCTTTCGTAAAAAAGTCCCAAACATCATTCTTATACTTAGCGCCTGCCGCTATCGCCTTGGAAGCGTCGATAACGCTTCCGCCTCCGACAGCGAGTATGAAATCCACGCCTTCGGCCTTACAGATCTCTATCCCGCGATAGACACTTTTTAGGCGCGGATTGGGCTTGATCCCTGTCAGCTCAACAAACGGAATTCCGGCCTTTTTAATTTCTCTCACAACGTCGTTAAATATACCGTTTCGTTTAACGCTTCCCTGTCCGGTCACAACCAACACTTTTTTCGCGCAAGTTTCGAGCTCTCCGCTCAATGCCTTTATCTCGCCCCTGCCAAAATGAATCCTTGTCGGGATATCGTATGTAAAGTTCAACATGATCTTACTCCACTATTAAATCATCGAGTTTACGCTTCGGAACATGATGATTTCCTTCCTTGTCTCTCCAATATTTAATATCGCCGGCGCCCTTTACGACTTCGATTTCAACTTTTTCCTTGGGTTTTCCGAGCGCAAGAACAAGAAGTATCTCATAGGCAGCTCTGATTTTGAGAGCCGCTCTCAAGCCTTCGCGATCAATCGCGCCGATAATGCACCCGCCCAGGCCCTTTTCCGTTGCGCCTAGGAGAATGCCGATCGATGCAATCCCGCTGTCGCACGCGAAGGATTTGCTTATCCCCGTATCGCCCAGTATTACTATATACGCCCTGGGCCTTTCTTCGGAGAGCGGCCCCAGCCAGTCCTTCAGATAACCCGCCCACTTGAGGTGCGGAAATATAAGCGCGTTTTTTTTGGGCACACAGGATATAATATATTTGAGCGGCTGCAGATTAGCGGCCGACGGAGAAAGCCTGGCAAGGTCGACAAGGCCCCTAAGCGTCTCGGGACTTACGGCATCCTTAAAAAAACGCCTGTAACTTCTATTCTTTAGTACCAGCTCTCTTATGCTCATTTAGCTGTTTAACACGTATTGGAAAATAAGCGGCGCAACTATGCTTGCGTCGGACTCTATCAGGAATCTCGGCGTATCGATCCCGAGTTTTTCCCACGTTATTTTTTCGTTAGGCACCGCTCCGCTGTAGGAACCGTAGGAAGTGGTGCTATCGCTTATCTGGCAAAAATATCCCCAAAAACGACATTCTTTTTTTAGGTCCTGCCTTATGAGCGGAACAACGCATATGGGAAAGTCACCCGCGATCCCTCCGCCTATCTGAAAAAAACCTATCGAGCTATCCTTTGTATTATCCAGGTACCAATCCACCAGGTAACTCATTTCTTCCAGCCCGTTTTTAACAAAATTGAAATGTTTAAAACGCCCTGTTTTAACGCCCGCTACCAGTATATTGCCGAGAGTGGAATCCTCCCACCCCGGAGTGAAAATAGGTATGTTTTTATCGCAGGCCGCGACGACCCAGCTGTTTTTGGGATCGATTTCGTAATACTCCTTTAGCGCGCCGCTTCTTATAAGCTGATAAATAAATTCGTAGGGGAAAAATCTTTCGCCGGCTTCCTCCGCTTTCTTCCATAGAGAGCTAAGGCCCCCTTCCAGCCGCCGCACGGCTTCTTCCTCGGGTATGCACGTGTCCGTAATCCTGCTAAAATGCTTACCTCTTAGTTCCATTTCGTCTTCCGGAGTAAGATTTCTATAATGGGGAATTCTTTTGTAGTGCTTGTGCGCAATTAAATTAAAGATGTCCTCTTCCAGGTTGGCCGCAGTGGCAGAAACACCGTGTATCTTGCCCTTTCTTATCATCTCGCCGAGCGTAATGCCGATCTCAGCCGTTGAAAGCGCCCCGGCCATGGCAAGAAACATTTTATTTCCTTCTTTAATGTGCCGGGCCCATGCTTCCGCCGCTTCCGCTAAAACTGCGGCGTTAAAATGTTTATAATTTGTTTTTATAAAGTGCTTTAAATCCATGTTTGTTATTTTAGCATCTTTTTTTAAAATGGCAAGATATTATGTGAGGACTTCAGGACGGGTTGGTAAGTAGTTTTGACAATTTCACGCGGCATTCTTCGGAGGTTTCGTCCCCACGAAAAAAAGCCGTTTGGGCGATGCAAGCGCCTTTTATTGCCAGTTTTTTCTTCAGAATTTCAAGCGCGTTCTTCCTGCCTGCGCCGCCGGCATGCGTTACAAAACAAATCGCTTCCTTGCCATCCAGAGCGCCGCATTCGGCAAGAAAAGTATTAATGGCCGGGGCCGGCTTGAAAGCCCATACAGGGCTTCCTATTATAATCCTGTCAAAATCCTTAAAATCTAAAAGGGTCCTGTAAAGTTCGGGTTTTTTGGCAAAAAATGCTTCGGCGCATTGCGCAAAAAAATTGGCCGCCTCTTTGAGGGGCCTTATCCTTACCGGAACAACCTTTTCGCCTTCTCTTCTCAGGGTCTCCGCGGCAAGCCTGGCTATACGATGAGTATTCCCCGTGCGCGTGTAGGAATAATAAACTATCGCCGTTCTCACCACGAACCCCATTTTATAGGCATGTAAGAAAGTTACACGAAAAAACCCCATTTGTCAAGACAGGCAGCGGGAAAAGATGGAAGCCGAGGGAAAGCAGTTCTCGGTGTGTATCTTCCCGGCTCAGACGTCTCATAAAACTGTGGCAGAGTCAAAAGCCTTGCATGCCGCCCGGGGAGTTTCTCATGGGGACATAAAATTTCCCCTGCGAGGAAATTTTACTCGGCTTTTGTCCTCGCTCTCCCGCCCTTTCTGCGAAAGGGCGGGAACC
>JAMXCZ010000026.1 GCA_024542975.1 Candidatus Omnitrophota bacterium
GCATATTATTGTAGAGGGTAAAGAAAAATTCAGGATACTTCTCGCAAGGTGCAAGAACGGGATAATCTTCCCGAATGCGAAATCGCCCGTGCACGCAGTTTTTATGATGGTCGGTTCCCGGGATGAGCGCAATTTTCACCTGCGCGCCCTGGCTGCGATAGCCGAAATCGCGCAAGACAAAGAGTTTGATAAACGCTGGATGGAAGCCCAAAACATCGAAGAATTGCGGCACATAATCCTCCTGGCCGAACGCAAACGTTTTCTGGGCAAATAAATGACAAAGAGGCGATATAAGCATGTTTATGGGCCCGTGTTTTCCTGGAGGCTGGGGAGGTCGTTGGGGATCGATCCTGTCTACACCGGGCGCGGCAAGGTGTGCCCGTTTGATTGTGTTTACTGCCAGGCCGGAAGGACGCGTGTCTTGACCGGGAAAAGAAAAGTATTCGTTCCTACCGATGAGATTCTGGAAGAAGTAAAATCCCTTCCGCCGGTTAAGATAGACTATATAACTTTTTCGGGCGCAGGGGAACCGACGCTTGCCGAAAATCTCGGCGAGATAATAAAAAAGGTAAGAAAAATACGGAAAGCGAAAATAGCCGTTCTTACGAATTCCGCGCTTCTGGGGGTTGCGGGCGTCCGAAGCGACCTTTTGCTCGCGGATTTTGTAGCCGTCAAACTGGACGCGCATTCTGACGGGATTTTCCATAAAATAAACGCTCCGGAAAAACAATTAAAACTGAAGAACATCATAAAATGGATTAGAAAATTTAAGGCGCGCTATAAGGGAAAATTTGCGTTGCAAATCATGTTCACGGCACGAAATAAAAAATACGCACGTGAACTTGCGAAAATCGCTCGCTCGATAGGCCCGGACGAGGTGCACATAAACACGCCGCGCAGGCCATGCAGGGTAAAGGCGCTTCCGAAGAAAGAGATAGAAAAAATAAACGGCTTTTTCAAGGACATGAATGTAAAATGCGTATATGACGCAAAGAGAAAAAAAACGAAATCCCTAAAGATTAGCGGCGCATTAAGGAGAAAGGGCAGCATATGATCTATGATGCTATCATAATTGGCGGTGGCCCGGCGGGGCTTACAGCGGCAATATACACTTCGAGGGCGAGGCTTAAGACGCTTCTTGTCGAAAGTTTTACGGTTCCCGCGCAGGCCGCCATCACGAGTGATATAGAGAATTACCCGGGGTTTCCCGAAGGCTTAAACGGGTTTGAACTTGTAGAGAAGTTTAAAAAACAGGCCAAGAAGTTCGGAACGGAATTTAAAACGGGTGACGTAACAAAAATAAAAGAACATAAAGAAGCGGGCCTAAGGGCATACCGGGTGGATTTCGGCGATGAAAAAATCTCTTCCCTTTCTGTAATAATAGCTACCGGGGCCCGGCCAAAACAACTGGGCATTGCGGGCGAGGATACATTCCGTGGCAAGGGCGTTTCATATTGCGCTGTGTGCGATGGAGCATTTTTTAAAGGGAAAAATATCGTTGTCATAGGCGGCGGAGATACGGCGCTTGAGGAAGCCGTGTTTTTAACCAAATTTGCGAACAAAGTCAGCATAATTCACCGCAGGGACCGCTTGCGCGCTACAAAAATTCTGCAGGAGAGGGCTTTTGCGAATAAAAAAATAGAATTTATATTAGAATCAACAGCGGAAGGAATTTCCGGAGACAGTAAGGTAAAAGCCGTAAAAATAAAAAACACAAAAAGCGGAAAAGAAACCGAACTTCCCTGTGAAGGGGTATTTTTATTTGTCGGATACATCCCCAACACCGATTTTCTCAAAGGAACTGTGGGGCTCGACAAAGATGGATACGTCAAATCAGGCCATGGCCTTACAACTTCGGCTCGCGGTATATTTGTATGCGGAGATGCCCGGGCCAAACGCCTGCGCCAAATAGTCACTGCCGCCGGCGACGGTGCCGTTGCGGCATTTTCCGCGAGGTTATACGTAGAGGAATTAAAAGGAACCGCGTACGAATAACAACTCGGGAGATTAAAAATGGAATGCCGAAAAGAAAAGAATATGTCGCTATGCAATTGCACCTATGAGCCGTGTTCAAGAAAAGGCACCTGCTGCGAGTGCCTGCATTATCACAGGAAAAACGACGAACTTCCCGCGTGCTTTTTCCCGAAAGACGTAGAGAAAGCATACGACAGAAGTATAGATTGCTTCATCAGAACGCGTAAATAACATGTGTGCCTGTAGCTCAGCTGGATAGAGCGTTTGCCTACGAAGCAAAAGGTCGCAGGTTCAAATCCTGCCAGGCACGCTCTACAAGCTGCGGTTTCGGAGAAAAAAGTGCGGAATGTGCTTTTTTCTCCTCAACTTTTTGCTTTCAGCAAAAAGGCTTGCGCCCGCAGCTGTCCAAGGGGGAAAACGTAGTTTTCCCCCTATGGCGGCCTTGACATCTTTGATGTCAAGGCCTGTTACCCCCTTTCCGTAAAGGAAGACATGACCGGAAAACAAGAAACCTACATGCAAGAAGCCCTGAAGCAAGCGAAACTGGCCTTCGGAAAAGACGAAGTGCCGGTAGGTGCAGTCATAGTGCACAATAACACGATCATCGGCCGCGCACACAACCAAACAAAAATGCTAAAAGATCCAACAGCGCACGCTGAAATGATAGCAGTTACGCAGGCCGCAGCCCACTTAAAGAACGAGCGATTGCAAGATTGCGACGCCTATGTTACAATAGAGCCTTGTCCGATGTGCGCCGGAGCGATGATCCTGGCAAGAATCCGGAATCTCTATTATTCCACCGAGGACCCAAAATCAGGCGCCTGCGGTACCGTGCTAAACGTAGCCGAAGAAAGAAAATTAAACCACTGCGTAAAAACGCATTCAGGCATATTAAAAGAAGAATCCCGTTCTTTAATTCGAGAATTTTTTAAGAAAAAACGGACAAATGCAAGAAGTAAAATTACATTTAGGATTTCGTAAGTACTTATAAATAAAGGAGTTACGGGAAGGATGCGTGAGAGGATGAAACGAGTGGCTTGCTAAGCCGCCAAGGGGGTTTTACCCCCTTCGAGGGTTCGAATCCCTCTCCTTCCGCCACTACTTTTCTAACCTGGTTAATCTAACCAGGTTAGATTACAGGGACAGACCAGAGTTCGCGGAATGCCCCGTCCCCAATATGGATTTAGAAAAAACACTCGGAGTAAACATGACATACTTATCACTAGCGCGCAAATACAGGCCTCAGGATTTTGATGAAGTCGTAGGGCAGGAGCACATTGCTACTACGCTTACGAATGCTATTTCTATGGGGCGGGTTGCGCACGCTTACCTTTTTTCCGGGCCGCGCGGGGTGGGTAAGACCTCGATGGCTCGGATACTGGCGAAGAGCTTAAACTGCGAGAAAGCGCCTACCTCGAAACCATGCGGCGCGTGCCCTTCGTGCAGGGAGATTTCCGGCGGAACAGGGATGGATGTCATAGAGATAGACGGCGCCTCCAACAGGGGGATCGATGAGATACGGAACCTCAAGGAAAATATCAAATTTACCGCCATGCGCGGCAAGTTCAGGATATATATAATAGATGAAGTCCACATGCTTACTACGGAGGCTTTCAACGCACTCCTTAAGACGCTTGAGGAGCCGCCTCTTCACGTAAAATTTATTTTCGCAACAACAAAGCCTTACAAGGTGCTGCCTACAATTGTTTCCAGGTGCCAGCGTTTTGATTTCAGGAAAATCTCCAAGCGTGGTATTGTAGATAAACTGAAAGAGATCAGGGAAAAGGAAAAGCTGGACATAGACGACGAGGCGATCTTTCTGATCGCGAAAGCATCCGACGGAAGCTTAAGGGACGCTGAAGTGATCCTGGACCAGCTTCTCGCTTTTGCTAAAGGTGAAGTCCGCTCCGGGGACGTGGTGAAGGTCCTGGGGCTTCTGGAGCAGGATGTGTTATTTGAAATCGTTGATTGCATCACAAACGACAATAAAGAAAAAATACTAAACCTGATAGATCAGCTCATAAACAGCGGTAAAGACCCTATTTTTGTTACTTCAAACATTATCAGCCATATGAGAAACCTCCTCGTGGCCGGGACGATAAAGGAAGAGGATAGGCTGCGCCTTGCGCTTTCCGAAGAGGACTACCGCAAATTGCGGGAACAGGCCGGCAAATTTTCGGCAGATGAAATTCTATACATCATTTATACCCTCGCCCAATCCATGGACCTTATAAAAAAGACATCCCTCGGCCGTATCCCACTCGAAATCTCTCTGATTAAGCTTACCGAAAAGGGAAGGCTCGATTCTATAAAAGTATTACTGGAAAAGGTTTCTGTTTTGGAGGGCCGTCTTACGGATTCCGGAGGTGGAGTGGAGCCGACAGGGGCGGGAGCGACAAAAACGCTGCCGGAAACTGCAGTGGTGCCGAAAGAGGAGATTACGGTTGAACGGGATATATTGCTTTTGCAGAAAATAAAGGATTTATGGCCGAAGGTCCTGAATATAATAAAGAACAGGAAGATGTCCGTTGCGACATTCCTGTCCGAAGGAGAATTGCTCAAGGTACAGGACGGCGTTCTTGCGATAGGATTTGCGCGGGGTGACTTGTTGCATAAAGAGACGCTTCTGGAAAATGTAAATAAAAAAATCGTAGAAGAAACAATAGAAAATTTACTTGGCGAACGGATATCGCTTGCCATTGAAACTGTGGAGTCCAGAACGGAAGGCGAACCACCTTTGATATCTCAAGAAGAAGGCCCTGCGATTGATGAAGAATTGGAAAATTCGAACAAAAAAATGGACCCAATAGTAGAATCAGCGCTTGATATATTTGAAGGCAGGGTTTTGAAAATAAGAGATATAAAAAGCGGAGGTAAACGATGAAGGGGTTGCCGAATTCAATGCGCGCGCTGATTGTTGAATTCAGCAAGATGCCCGGCATAGGGCCCAAATCAGCGCAGAGGTTCGCCTTTTTTATTTTAAAAAGGCCGATTGCGGAGGCGAAGAAGCTTTCCGAGGCTATCATAAAACTTAAAAACACGGTGCAATTCTGCAAAATGTGCAATAACTTGAGCGATAGCGAACTCTGCGATATATGCAAAAACGAAACAAGGGAAAGGGCAAGCTTGTGCGTGGTGGAAAAGCCGAATGACGTGATCTCTATTGAAAAGATGGGGCAGTTTAAGGGGCTCTATCACGTTTTGTTAGGCGCGCTTTCGCCTCTGGATGGTATAGGGCCCGAAGACCTTAAAATACACGATCTCATAGACAGGATCAAAAGGGGCGGCATAGAAGAGGTTACGCTCGCGCTCGATTCCAGCACAGAGGGTGAGGCAACCGCGCTTTACCTCATACATACCCTTAAGCCGCTCGGCGTTAAGCTCTTCAGGATTGCTTACGGCATGCCCGTGGGCGCAAACCTGGAGTACGCGGACCAGGCGACGCTGCACAAAGCGTTTGAAGGCAGGAACGAAGTTTGACTTGACACCCGCCTGAAATTAGTGTAAATTTGTTACGGACATAGCAGTAACAAAGGAGGTTTTATGGGTACGGTCGAAACGATTAAAAAGGGATTCTCACTCAGCGTAAAATTAAAAAAAGTAATCCTCATATTTTTTGGCCTTAACACAATAATGGGCCTGATAAGCCTGCCACTCGCAAGGCCGGAAAACGCAGGAAATCCGGGCACTATTGCGATTTCATTTATTCTAAGCGTCATATTTTTCGTGATTTTCGTATTTTTACAAGGCGGGGCTCTGGGCCTGGCAAGAGACGTCCATAAGACCGGGGATGCGAATATGTCCAATTTTGTCGCCTATGGGAAGAAATATTATGTGAAAATATTGAGCCTTCTGCTCTTGTATGTTTTAATAGCAGGAGCGCTTGTTTTGGTTTTGGGATTGGCGGGAAGCGGGATACTCGCGCTTATGAACAATCTTTTCACAAGAACACTTATTGGCGTAGTGGCCGGGACAGCCGCATTTTTTCTAATAGTACTACTTCTCTTTCCGATTTACGCCATTATTGCCGATGAGGCAGGCGTTGTGGAGGCATTGAAAAAAGGCGTAGCGATTGGCCGCGAAAACTTCTGGAAAATAGCGGGCCTTTTTGCGTGCCTGGTATTGATAAGCGTGCTTGTTTCGCTGGTAATAGGTTTTGTAATCGGGCTTATCACTGTCCCGCTGCCGTTTACACTAACCCAAATAATAATAACCATAGTAAATAGCGCCGTTCAATCCTATATTCCTATCGTTATGATGCTTGCTTTGATGGGGTACTATCTGGGGTTGGCAGGAAAAGGATCCGGAGGCCCCCAAGGGAGCTCTTCTCCACCCGCTTAATACACAACTCTGTTTAGATGAAAGACATGTTAGAAATACGGTGGCATGGCCGCGGAGGCCAGGGCGCCAAGACCGCGTCTCAATTTCTGGCTGAAGCGGCATTGGAACTGGGAAAGCACATACAGGCATTTCCCGAGTACGGCCCTGAGAGAGCCGGCGCGCCTATCCGAACGTTTACGAGAATAAGCGACCACAAGATCAACGTACACTCACCCATAACAAATCCCGATATAGTTGTTGTGATAGACCCGACGCTTCTGGTTTCGGTTGACGCCGCAGAAGGCCTGGGCGATAACGGCATTCTCGTTGTGAATACGCCCGAGGGGCCGGAGGCCATACGCGAAAAAGCCGGATACAAAAAAGGGAAGGTAGTTACCTGTGATGGGACAAAGATCTCGCTTGATACGCTCGGCATTTCAATGCCGAATACTCCTATGCTGGGGGCGCTTCTCAAGGCGAATCCGGTAGTGCCCATAGAGACGCTTGAGAACAAGGTGCGGAATAAATTTTTGAAGAAGCTCGGCCCGGAAAAAACCGAGGCAAATATAAAAGCAATAAGGCGCGCCTTCGAAGAAGCAAAGATAGGATGAACCCCGTTAGACCTTTTTTGAGGTATAGCGGGGGAGAAAAAAAAGAGGTCTAACGGGGTGAAGAAGAAAAAAGGCTGGAAGGAAATACCCATAGGCGGGCTTATAGACAAGGGCGGCACTGCGAAGGCGTACAATACGGGTTCGTGGCGCACATTTAAACCCGTTGTGGACCAGGCCAAGTGTATAAACTGCCTCCAGTGCTGGATATATTGTCCGGATTCGTCCGTTCTTGTTAAGGACGGAAAGATGGTGGGATTTGATATGGAGCACTGCAAGGGTTGTGGTATATGCGCGGAAGTCTGTCCCGTGAAATGCATCAAGATGGAGAAAGAATGACAGCAATAAGCTTTAAGCTATAAGCTGTAAGCAGAAAAATGAGCAACAAGAAATTGATTCCACTGACAGGAGACCAGGCGGTTGCGGAGGCGATGCGGCAGATCGAGCCCGATGTTGTCGCGGCTTACCCTATTACGCCCGCGACAGAAATCGTTATGAACTTTTCGCAGTTCGTTGCTGACGGGAGGGTCGCAACCGAGCTCATACCCGTTGAATCCGAGCACAGCGCAATGAGCGCGTGCGTCGGGTCTGCCGCGGCTGGCGCGCGGACGATGACGGCGACCTCCGCAAACGGGCTTGCGCTTATGTGGGAGATAGTTTATATTGCTGCTTCCACCCGGCTTCCTATCGTGATGCCCGTTGTAAACAGGGCTTTGTCAGGCCCGCTAAACATACACTGCGATCATTCCGACACTATGGGCGCAAGAGACTCGGGCTGGATCCAGATTTATGCAGAGGATGCCCAGGAGGCTTACGAAAACACAATTGTTGCGATGCGGATAGCGGAACACAATAAGATTTTATTGCCTGTCATGGTGTGCCAGGATGGTTTTATAACAAGCCACGCCGTCGAGGGGGTAGATATTTTCCCGGACGGAGAAGTCAAAAAATTCGTAGGTGAATATAAAATAGCGCACAGCCTTCTCGATGTCGATAACCCCGTGACATACGGGCCGCTGGACCTGCAGGATTTTTATTTCGAGCATAAACGGCAACAAGCGGACGCGATGAAGAATGCGCTCGAGATTATACCGGAGGTTCTTCGGGAATTTAACGATACCTTCAAGAGGTCGCACGATCTGGTCGAAGAATACTTCCTTGCCGATGCCGAGGTCGGTATCATTGTTTTGAGCTCTACTGCGGGTACGGCGAAAACCGTAGTTGACAGCTTAAGGAAAAAAGGTCTAAAGGTGGGCCTCTTAAGGCCAAGATTTTTTCGGCCTTTTCCGAAGGAGCGAATTATAAAAGCGCTTTCGCATCTTAAAGCCCTGGCCGTGTTAGACAGGAGTGACTCTTTTGCCGCCGAAGGGGGGCCGCTTTTCAGCGAAATAAGGGCGGCAATGTATGAATCCGGCCAAAGGCCGCTGATCACAGATTATATTTTTGGCCTAGGAGGCCGCGACATTTTTCCGCAAGATATAGAAAAAGTATTCAAAGATCTGGAAGAAATAAAAAAGACAGGCAAAGTCAAATCGCTCGTAAATTACCTGGGAGTTAGAGATTAACCGCAAGGCGTAAGGATATGGCGAATATAAAAGATCTATCCAAGATTCCGGAGAGGTTGACGGGTGGCCACAGGCTCTGCTCGGGTTGTGGTGCGTCTATTGCTGTGCGACAAGTTTTGATGGGGACCGCCGATCCTGTTGTCGTTGGGGCTTCGACAGGATGCCTTGAGGTTGGGACGACCATTTATCCGTTCACGGCATGGGATACCCCTTTTATTCACAACGCTTTTGAAAACGTAGCTGCGACGATTAGCGGAGTCGAAACCGCTTACAGGGCCCTCAAGAAAAAAGGAAAAATTAAGAAGAACATAAAATTTGTCGCCTTTGGCGGCGACGGCGGCACATACGACATTGGACTTCAGTCGCTCTCAGGCGCCCTCGAACGCGGGCATAATATGGTGTACATCTGCTATACGAACGAAGCTTATATGAATACAGGCGTTCAGCGTTCCGGAGCTACGCCTAGGGGCGCATCTACAACTACTGCGCCGGCTGGCAAGGAGAGCTACGGTAAGCACCAACTACGGAAAGATCTCCTTGCTATCATTGCGGCGCACAATATTCCCTACGCCGCTCAGGCGTGCATTTCAAACTGGAATGACCTCGTAACAAAGTCACAGAAAGCCTTTGCCACAGATGGACCGGCTTTTATAAACGTTTTGGCCCTGTGCCACAAGGGATGGCGTTACCCGGGGCAGGATACGATAAGTATAGCGAAACTTGCGGTTGAAACCGGCTATTGGCCGCTCGTCGAAGTCGTAGACGGCAAATGGCGCTTTACCTACAAGCCCAAAACAAGAAAACCCGTCATAGAATTTCTCAAGACCCAGGGCCGTTTCAAACATCTCTTTAAAGAGAAAAACAAGCCGGTGCTCGAACAAATACAAAAGGATGTAGACCGCCACTGGGACTACCTTGAAAAACTGGCCCAAGCTACGTCATAATCGTACGGAGGATTGAATATGTTCGGAGGAATATTAGAACAAGTTTTTTTCGGGAACCGCGTTATCGATTATGCGATAGGCGTAGGCCTATTTTTGGCGGGTTTTATTTTTATTAAAATATTCCAGATAGTCCTTTTAAAGCGCCTGAGGCGCCTGGCGGAGAAGACTGCGACTACGATAGATGACTTCCTGATAGGAATTGTCCGGAGCACGCTCTTGCCTTTGGCCTATTTCGGCGCTTTCTACCTGTGCGTGAATACACTGAATATAGCCCCTCTCCTTAAAAAAGCCGTCGATATTATAACAATGACTGTTCTTATGATATTCACGGCGCGTTTTGCCACAACCCTCATTAGTTACGGATTGCAAGTCTACATGACTAAAAAAAGGAAGGATGCATCCCTCGAGCGTAGCCTGAACGGCATTTTAAGGGTAGCGAAAGTGGTTGTGTGGGGGTTGGCTATAATGTTTTTGCTCGACAACCTCGGCTTTAAGATATCGGCTGTCATAGCGGGCCTCGGGATAGGCGGTGTTGCGGTGGCTTTAGCGGCGCAGGCAGTACTGGGAGACCTCTTCAGTTATTTCTCGATAGTATTTGACCGGCCGTTTGAAATAGGAGACTTTATTATAATTGGCGATTACCTTGGGACTATCGAATATATTGGAATAAAGACCACGCGCATCCGCTCGCTTGGCGGGGAACAGCTGATTTTTTCCAACACGGACCTCACAAATTCCAGGGTTCGTAACTATAAAAGGATGATTAAAAGAAGGGTTGTTTTCAAGATAGGGACGACCTACCAGACGACGCTCGAACAGGTAAAGGCAATACCGGGCATAATCGGAGATATCATAAAGAACGTGAAGGACGCGACACTCGACCGATCGCATTTTTTATCTTACGGCGATTTCAGCCTTGTATTCGAAACCGTCTACTACGTCATGGGACCGGATTATAATAAATACATGGATGTCCAGCAGAAGATCAATCTTGCTATAAAAGAGGAATTCGAGAAACGCAAAATCGAATTTGCTTATCCCACCCAGACTTTATTCCTGAGTAAAAACGCAGAATAGCGGCTATGAAGGTATTAATTACGGGCGCTACGGGATTTATCGGACGGCACCTTGCGGAGCGGCTGGTAGAGGAAGGGTATGAGGTTATTTGCGCCGGGCGTTCACTTGCGAAACTCAGTGCGCTTCCGGATAAAGTGAAAACGGTGCGCATTGATCTCGAGAGGAAAGAGACGATCGTAGAGGCTATCGGGCGGAATAACCCGGATGTTGTTTACCATTGCGCTGCGCTTGTCGGGAGCCGTTCGCTCAAAAAACTTCTCCGCGTAAACAAAGACGGCACGGAAAACGTGCTCCGCGCCTGTTTTGCGCGTGGAATAAAAAAAGTAATTTATCTGAGCTCCATCGCAGTCATAAGCGGCAACGCCGAAGTCCCCCTCACCGAAAACCTTCCGTATAAGCCCATGAATCCATACGGCCGGTCAAAAACAGAAGCGGAAAAAATCGCGCTTGACTACAGAAAAAAAGGCATGAAAATAGCGATACTTCGGCCGTGCATAGTTTACGGCACAGGCGAGCCGCACGGCCTGGGGCTATTCATAGGCGGCCTCAGGAGGCGGGTCCTGCCGATATTCGGCAAGGGCGAAAACAGGCTGCATCTCGTATCAATTGAAAACGTAGTGGACGTATTGATACTGTGCCTTACGAAGGACGAAGCGTATGAAGGTACCTACATAGTTGCTGATAAAGAAGCATTGAGCATAAAAGAGCTTTTTACGTATATAACAAAGATTCTGGGCGCAAAAACGCCTTTTGTAATTCCCGAATGGCTCACAAAAGTGTTTGCGAAAATCCCTTTTATAGGCGGGCTGATTACCCTATTTTTGAAAGACAGATTCTATAGCATAGAGCACCTCAAAGAGCGCCTCGGCTACGTTCCGCGTGTCTCTATATATGACGGCCTAAAACGCGCAATATTATGATTTACGATGCTTTCCAGGAAAAAGCGATTAATTACATAAAGGACGGGCATTCCGTTATCGTTTCAGCGCCTACCGGCGCTGGGAAAACCGTAATAGCGGAATATGTCATAAACGATTGCCTCGAAAAAAACAAAAGGGCAATCTATACAGCCCCAATAAAGGCCCTCTCAAACCAGAAATTCCGTGAATTCAAGGACGGCTTCCCCGGCAAGATCGGAATACTCACAGGCGACGTCAGCATAAACCCGCATGCGCCCATCCTTATAATGACCACCGAGATATTCCGGAATAAAATCCTCGAGGAAGAAAGCGACATTGCGGATTATTCGTGGATAATATTCGACGAAATACATTACATGGACGACTACGAGCGCGGCACCGTCTGGGAGGAGTCCCTTATATTTTTGCCCAAACACATGAAAATGCTCGCCCTATCCGCTACGATACCAAACATAGACGAATTCGCAAACTGGATACATTCGATCCACAAGCGTCCCCTGAAAGTAGTAAAGGAAGAGAAGCGGCCGGTGCCGCTCCATTTCTTTTACCAGTGCCAGGGCGATATCGTTGACAATGTTTCCAAGGTAAAACACCTGATGCGGATAAGCGAACGGCACTATTATTACAAAGGAAGAAGGTTCCCTAAAAAAGAGCACCTGAAACCGAACAAGGCCACATCCCTTGTCGAGCACCTTTTTAACAACAATAAGCTCCCCTGCATATATTTTTCCTTTGGAAGAAAACGCTGCGAATACCTGGCCCGGGAGATGGGTGGGTTTGATTTTCTAAACGTGGAGGAAAAAATAAAAATAAAATCTCTCCTTAACGAACTATGCTGGAAATACGGCCTCGCCGAGGAGAGGACCCAGCTTATGCTGCGCCCCTTGATCGAAAGAGGGATCGCGCATCATCACGCGGGGATGTTGCCTACCTTAAAGGAAATCGTCGAGCAGCTTTTTACAAGCAGGCTTATAAAAGTGATTTTTACCACCGAGACCTTTGCCCTCGGGATAAATATGCCGGCGCGCACTGTCGTCTTTGATGAGCTCAGGAAATTCTACGGCCGCTTTTTCAGTTCTCTTAAGACGCGCGATTTTTACCAGATGGCGGGCCGCGCAGGACGGCGCGGAATAGATACCGAAGGATTTGTCTATACCCGCGTAAATCCACGTTTTACCTCGTACCAGGAATTAGACAAGACCATATACGGTGAACCCGAAAGAGTGCGCTCGAGATTTAATGCCTCCTACGCGACCATACTCAATCTCTACGGAAAATACGGTGAGAAACTTTACGATATATACCCGCGCTCTTTTCATTATTTCCAGGAAAAAGAAGTACGCCGCGAGCGGGCGCTCGAATTATTGCGCGCAAAGGTAAGCCTTTTGAAAGACCTCGATTATATCGCTAGAGGCCGCATAACGGAAAAAGGGTTTTTTGCGGGAAAGGTCTATGGCTATGAGCTTTCGCTCTCCGAGCTTTACGAAGAAGGCCTGCTCGAGAAGTTGTCAGAAAAGGAACTTGGCATGCTTTCGCTTGCGCTTGTTTTTGAGCCGAGGCGTGGATGCACGGAACCAAAATTGAACAAGCGCCTCAAGGGCTTGAAGGATATCACGGATTCGATCGTTTTGCGTATTCAAAAAATGGAAAAACACCTCAACATAAAACCGTTCAGCAAAACGTATTTTTATAATCTTTCACCGTGCCTCGAGGCGTGGATGAACGGGGAAGAATTTGATAAGGTTTTGCGTTATGCGGATGTGGACGGAGGAGAATTAATACGCTACTTCAGGATGACTATCCAGATCCTGCGCGAAATCCTCGATACACCGGTCGCCTCATCCGTAAAGGAAAGAGCCGGAAAAGCTATCGGCCTTATAAATCGCGACATAATCGATGCGGAAAAACAGTTGAGGATGTGATTAGTTGCCGTTTAAGAATCAACGCTCCCGGCCTTTGTCGCCTGCCAGGTTCCCCGGTCTTTTAGGATAGGAATTTGCCAGGTTCCGTACATTTTGTTATCCGAAATCGTGCCGAGATATTTAAGCTCGCCTCTTTTATCCTTAACCAATCCAAATTCCAGGGTATTGCCGTTGATGGTCCCGCGTATTTCTCCGCCACGCGTAACAGGTGAGCCGCCGATTTCGACACTTCCTGAAAGATCTGTGCCGGCCTGCTTTAAGTTTACCCGAAAATCGCCTTTTTTGTCTGTCTTAAAGCTGTGCCAGGTACCCTGCCAGAGATCCGGCGTGTTTACCATTGTAGCGGTATTTACTATCGTGGTAGCAGTTGCGTCCAATCGCTCGAGTCGCGTGAAATGCATAATTGAATATGCTACTACGGCCGCTAAAGTTATTAACAGAAGTTTTCTCATATGCTATACCTTTTATCGTTATCGTTTCCCACCGCGTTTGCTTCCGCCACCGCCGCTGCGTTTACCGCCACCGCGTTGTATGTCGCCACCGCGTTTTCCACCACCACCGGAACGTCCGGGTGAAATAGCAGTACCCTTTTTTTTCCCTCTACCCGGAGCCGCTTTTGCGCCGGGACCACGTCCCTTTGAACGGTCCCCTGTTGGGCCGCGTTTCAGTCCGCCGCCTCTACCCGGAGCTTCTTTTGCGCCGGGACCACGTCCCCTTTCAAGGCCAGGCCTGCCCGGCCTTCCGCGTTCACCACGTTTCCCGGGGTGACGCATTTCGTCACGTTTCCCCGGGCGACGTTTCCCGGGATGGCGTGGGCCGCTACCCTCTTCGCCTGCAATTCCTGAGTCTCCAGCGGCATAATCTTCTCCGCCGGCATAAGACCCATCACTGCCATAATCGCCACCGTAATCTTCTTCGTAGCCATATCCCCCCTCGTCGGTGTAATCTTCTCCGGATCCACCTTCTCCGAGAGACCCGACCAAAGAACGAAGTTGCAACCTAAGGTCCTTTATAGCTGCCCTGTGCCGTAGAATTTCTGCTTTTAGACGCGCAGCGCGGCCATCTTGCGCGCTAACGTCAAGTGTACCGTAGGAAATGATGAAAAGCAGAGCCGTTATAATAGCTAAAATTTTTCTCATTTTACCCTCTCTTTAAGATAAAATATATGACTACTTACATCCGCATCTAACCAGTAAATATATCACATTGAACAAGGTCTGTCAAATACGATGGAAGAAAAACCTATGGGCTAGCTTCCAAAAACGAAATCCGTTGAAAAACACCTCCTCTTATGGTAAGCTTTAGCCCGTAGCTCTTTACATATTCCCCGATAGCTCAGTTGGTAGAGCGGATGGCTGTTAACCATTAGGTCGTTGGTTCGAGTCCAACTCGGGGAGCCAATTAATAAGCTCGAACGCAAGTTCGAGATAGAAGTTAAGGCCCAATTACAGAAATGTGATTGGGCTTTTTCTATGTCTTGTGACTTCAAAGAGTTAGGGAGAGCTTTTAAACCCCGTCATTGCGAGGAGCGCCGAAGGCGCGACAAAGCAATCTCTAACCTATACTATAAGGGGCGCATCTATCTCTTTATCTCTGTTATGCATCCTAGTAACCACTTCGTAGTAACCCGCATATTTGGCAGTAAATGCCTCTGATGCTGCTTGAAGTTCTCTGTAATCCTGGGTGGTTACTGGGATTATATGTGTAACTATCTCAGTTTAATCTCGGGATTACTAGGTTCTTGAGAAGAATCATCTCTCTTTATCTCTAGCATCTTATTTACTCCCACACTTGATTTTACTAATTACAAACGCGTGGAAATCATGTATCATAGATGGCGGAGAATAAGGGGTTCTAGGATCCTGTTTTATGGATAAACTACTCACAGCCAAACAACTGAGCGAATTACTTCAAGTAGGACTTCCAACGGTCTATAAATGGGTCCATTATGGCTATGTCCCCCATGTAAAATTGGGCATATCAATAAGGTTTAAAGAAAAGAAGATTGAAGAATGGCTCAAGAAGAGAGAAAAGAAGGGAAGGTTCTCCTACAAAATACCCTTAAATTAGCACTTTTTGCTAAATTTACCTATATCATACCTATAAAGCCCTTTTCCATAAGATCTGACTCTATTATTAACCTTAAGAAAGACTTAACTACACACTCTAAGTTCCTCTTACTTAAAAGCCCCTTGCGGTAGTGGGGGTTTTCTTCTTTTGGTGTATATGGTTTAGGTAGGGGCAGGGGTAGAAGGTTTTCTTGATTTTATTGTGTATTTGTAGGATAATGTTAATGCTGTTTTATTCTGATGTAAGGACGTGGCGAGACTTGTCGCGGTAAAGTCCGAGTCTTTTTTATTTGATTTTAATACTATAGCAGTATGCCTAAATTAAACTGGTCACCATTTCTAAAGCAAAACAGGTTACTAAAAAATCAAGGAAAGGAATAAAAATATGAAAAAAACAATTTTAACCTTAAATGTAGTTTTAATATGTATTACAACAAGTTTTGCGCAAACAAAAACTGAGAAGAACAATAATCACTTTGACCCAAAAGGAAAATCTCCCTCTAAGTTTACTATCACAAAATGGGAAGAGTTAAAAAGTACCCTGCCTTTTGAAGATAAAAGAGATTTTGGAGAGCAGAAAAAAGGTTTTATTGCGGCTCCTAAGTATAGGCAGATTAAAGCCGAAGCAGGCCATATTGCCTGGGATATAGGTAAGTACGATTTTTTACTAGATGGGAAAGAGTTCCAAAGTATTCACCCATCATTGCAACGCCAGGCTATATTAAATATGAACTATGGACTTTATGAAGTTATTCCAGGTATCTATCAGGTTAGGGGTTATGATTTAGCTAATATTACTTTTATTAAAAGTGATACGGGCTGGATTGTTTTCGATACCCTAACCTGTAAAGAAACGGCTAAAGCTGCACTTGATTTTATTAATGAAAAATTAGGTAAACGCCCAGTTGTGGCCGTAGTATATTCTCACTCTCATGGAGATCACTTTGGTGGTGTTCGAGGGATTATCAAAGAAGAAGATGTAAAAAGTGGAAAAGTAAAACTGATTGCCCCTGTTGGATTTATGCACCATGTCGTATCAGAAAATGTGTTTGCCGGTAATGCAATGAGCCGTCGTATGTATTATCAATACGGTATAATGTTACCTTCTGATCCGCACGGCCATGTGGATCAAGCAATTGGAAAGACTACCGCTCTGGGTAAATTAGGGCTTATTAAACCCAATATTATAATTGAAAAAGATATCGAAGAATTAACAATTGATGGCGTAAAAATGATATTCCAAAATACGCCGGGTACTGAGGCGCCAGCCGAGATGAATACTTATTTTCCTGATATGAAAGCATTTTGGGCTGCAGAAAACATAGTAGGTACAATTCATAATATTTATACCTTAAGAGGTGCTTTGATAAGAGATCCATATGAATGGTCGAAGAAAATAAATGAGGCTCTATATCTGTTTGGTAAGGAGGCTGAAGTAATGTTTGCTTCACACTCTTGGCCAAGATGGGGAAATAAAAGAATTCAAGAAGTTATGAAGGGTCAGCGCGATACTTATGCCCACTTAAATAATGGTGTTTTGCATCTAGCGAATCAAGGAGTGACCATAAATGAAATTCATAATGTTTATAAGGTACCTAAAAGCTTACAAAACCAATGGTATGCAAGAAGTTACCACGGTTCAGTTGAACATAATAGCAGGGCAGTTATCAATCGTTATTTAGGTTACTGGGATTGCAATCCCGCGACTTTGATTCCATTATCTCCTGATGAATCCGCGCCTCTTTATGTCGAAATGATGGGTGGTGCTAAACGTATCATAAGAAAAGGGAAAAAACTGTACGATAAGGGTAAATACCTTTTAGCAGCTGAAATCTTAAATAAATTAGTTTACGCAGAACCTTTAAATAAGACTGCTAAAGAATTATTGGCTGATTGTTTTGAGCAAATTGGTTATCAGCAAGAAAGTCCAAGCGTTAGAAACAGCTTCCTAAATGGTGCTTTTGAATTACGTAATGGTATATTAGATGCCCCTGTTAAGACAACAAGTAGCCCAGACGTTATTAGGGCTATGAAGACAGAATCATGGCTCGATTATCTTGGAATTATACTTGACTCCAACAAAGTAGAAAATCTCGAGTTTACTATGAATTTAATTACTCCCGATAATGGAGAGCGATACATTGTTGAACTAAGTAATGCTACATTAACAAATATTGAGGGCTTCAAAGCTAAAGATGCTGACTTAACCATTACTATTAATAGAGCTGATTTAGATTTAGTAATTATGGGCATAAAATCTATGAAAGAGATGATTGAGGCAGGTATAGCAAAAGTAGAAGGAAATGTAGGGCTTTTTGGTCAATTAAAAATGGCAACAACACAGCCTAAAGGAGGTTTTGAAATCCTTCCGGGAACAATAGATAAAACTATCACAAAGGATAAAAAACTAATACAACAGAACACCCCTATTAGCAGTAAAGACTAGTTTGAAAGCGAAAAATAAGAAGGAGTTTTACAATGAAACCAAAAATTTCTTTACTCTTTTTATTACTATTCTTTGCATGTTCTGTTTCATCGGTATTTGCCGGTGAGCATGGACACTATACTCCAGCTCCTTTGGCAGTGCGGGATCTTGTCATGCCGCCAAAGGGGGTGTATTTTCTTAATTACAATCTCTATTATAAGGCCGATACGTTCAAAGATGCAAGCGGAGTAAAAATTACTGATTTCACAGCTTCTGGAACAGCGACACGTAATATTAGTTTGCGTGGGTATTCTATCCCTGTAACATTTACCGGTACGGGAACTATTAATCTCGATTTTGATATTGATGTCTATGCGCAGACTTTCGGATTAGCAGTTGTGACTGATAAAAAGATTTTCGGTGCAGATTATGGGTTTTTAATTTTGCCTTCGTGGGGTCATGCCCGTTTTGATGCTACAGCAAATGCAACTGCAGCAGGGACTATTTCAGTTGGTGGTGTATCGAAGCCAATTGCTGCCAATAGAACGGTAAAGTTTGAAGACGATACTACTGGTTTAGCAGATTTGCTAATACAGCCTCTATGGTTTGCCTGGCGTGATAAGCATTATGATATTGGTTTAAGCTGGGGAGCATATCTTCCTACCGGTCAGTATGATAAGGACGATCTTGCTAACATAGGGTTAGGTTTTTTTACCAGCAAACTACAGCCGAGTTTTTTCTATTATCCTTTTGAAAGCAAGGCGACTGCGTTTATGTTTTCTCCGACATGGGAATGGCATAGTAAAAAGATCGATAAAGATGTGCAGCCAGGTCAAAACATTACTATTGAATACGGACTCAGTCAATATTTGCATGAGCGTTTTGAAATAGGTATATCCGGATTTCATCAATGGCAGGTTACAGATGATTCAGGAGGTGCTGCTGTCAATAAAGATACTCACGATAGAATAAGTGGTGTTGGGGCACAAGCAACATGGTGGGCGATTAAAGATAAGTGTGCGCTTGTGGTAAAGTATGTTAAAGAATATGATGCAGTGGATCGTCTTGAAGGAGAATTGATAGAATTCAATATGACATTGGCTTTTTGATAAAAGATAACAGAGGTAAAGTTTAAGCCTGTACGAGAAGTAAATTATATCTATAGCTATCTTTCCTATAGCTTTGGCGCTAATAGGACTATTGATGATATTGGGGACTATATCATTTCAAAGAAACAAGGAAAAGCCAACCAAGATCATAACAAGCGCTTAGTGATTGTTATCAACATCGTCCAACCCGGGGAGCCAGATTAGACTTTTTGGTGCCCAAACGGTGCCCATCCAAAGCGACAATCTTGTAAAATCTTGTAAAAACTTGTATACTGTATAGAATCCTTAATTCCTTGACATAAAAGAAGTTGTGGTATAACCTATTATTCGACGGAGACTTAGGTGTTTGTGCTTAAATGACTCCTCCATTCTCCGCCACCCATAGTACATGCCTCTTGCAGCCCCAGCCGGTAAATCAGTTTCGAACCCCCTTTCGAGCCCCACTTGGGCTACCGCTTAAAGTTACAACCCATATCTCTAAAACGAGCCTAATTGACTATAACTAGTAATTAGTTCAATTACTTAAGATTTCGTATCCTTTTAAATTTAGAGATACATTTATCCTATAGCCACGAGATAATAGTTCGAGTCCCGCGAGGAGAGCCACTAAATAAGCTCGAACACCAGTTCGAGATAACAAAAAATGCCTGATTTCCTAGACGGAATCAGGCATTTTGTATCTCTTGCAAAATCAAAGACTTAGAGCGAATGTTTAAAACGTGTCATTGCGAGTGCCGCCTTTAGCGACGCGAAGCAATCTCCTCCTTATAGTATAGACGCCCTATCTATCTCTTTATCTCTGATATGCCGCCTAGTAACCACTCTGTAGTAACCCGCGTATTTCAAGGTTAATATCTCTGTTTACTATATGATTAGCCCGAAAAGTCTGGTGGTTACTAGGAAATATAGACGTGATTATCTCTGTTTAAGCTATGCCATGTAAGTTGTTGTTTGAGTAAATATTTGGTAGTATAATGTAGCTATTAGAGGAGTAAACTTATGTCAGAAAAAACAAATAATAAAACCAATAAGATATCTTTATGGGTTGCTTTTGCAGCAGTGGCAATATCATTGTTTACTTTTATTGGTTTTGTTTATGATTTAAATCTAAAAAATAGACCCTACCTGTATATAGAACCCGAATGGCCTCTTACATGGACTTATACGGATCCAGCTACAAGCACCTCAGGGCATAGAAAAATATTAGTTAGCATAACAATGTACAACAAAGGTGTTATCCCTGCATCGATTATTAACAATGACTGGCATATTGCAGCAGACGGGCGAAAAATAACCACACCAGGTGAGTTTTATAAAAAAGAAAATGGAAAAGATTTATTATATCAAACTGTATTCCCGGAGCAAGAAATTGAGTTACCAAAGTACAAACCTGACGTGGGTCCTACAACAAAAATTGTTGATCTGAATTTAACAGTTACATATGAAGGCACAGCTCGCTCGATATTTGGTTTGTTTGGAAAATATAGAACATATTGGTATTCAATGAAATCGAAATACAAATTTGATTACGATTCTGTCACTAATACCGTAAGCATTACTCAAATATCATATGAAACGAATTGGGATAGAAATGAAAACGGTGCGCCGCTAGTAGCTAACCCACAGTTAAATAATAATAAAAAAGATTAATTACAATTTATTACCGTAATTAGGTTTTATTTCTATCCACATCTCCCTCTGCTTCTCCCAATCAATCTCTTTGATAATAGGTCTTATCTTATGTTCAGGAATAAAAAGAAGTAATTTTTTATCTGATAAGACAATATCTTCCTGTATTTTCGGTGCAAGAAATAACAGATTCAAGATCTGGCTTATCCTTCCGCGCGTAAGTCCCAACCATTCGGATATTTCTCGAAGCGTTCCGTGTGGAGTCTTCTCAAGCTCACGTTTGATCTGATAAGCCAAGACAAGGAGCTGGCGCAACTGGGGCTCGTTTTTAAACTTCCTCATATCCCGTCGGATATAAGTTGCTTTCGTTAGTTTCAGGTTAACTTTAAACTCAGCCCTCATCGCTTCTTCTCCGGTAAGAGCTCGGCGTAGAGTTCGTATATGCCTTTTTCGTTCAAATTAAACCCAAGGGCACCGGTTTCGGCGTTATAGTCGATTGATTCAAAAATGTGCTTCAATACACGGTGTTTTTCGTTGAGTATTAACGTATCCCATATAGACAAGATCTTTGGTATGATCTTTTTGTACTTAGTCTCCAACAAGGCATTATTCTTGATGCTGATCTGCGGAAGGTGTTTTATAACAATATCCTCGATTTCTGTGGCATTGACGGATCTGGTAGGACATGTGGCATAGCCGAACTTCTGCGCTTTGAGGCACACATAATAGCAGTATTTTTTG
>JAMXCZ010000027.1 GCA_024542975.1 Candidatus Omnitrophota bacterium
TAAGTTTTTACTTTCAAATCAATATATTGATTTGATAAAATATCTTTCGCCGAATTTACTTTTTTATCACCAATATTTTGATAGATTTCATTTCGTAAACTAAATAATCCCCTTCTGTAATTAACGGTTGAAAACACTAATAAAATTGTTTCGATCAGCACAATCAAGATGGTTATGCTTACGAGTATTTTAATATTTACTCTCTGAGAGAATTTTAAATCAGCCCTATTCATCTTGTGATCATTTGATTATATTTTCTTCAATGCATTCAATGAGTTTCTTTATCCTTACCGGCTTAGCCATAAAAGTCTTTCCACCGATAATTTTACAGCGAGCATCGGTTTCTTCTTTCGTCGTAACTGCAGTTAAAAACACGATAGGAATATTCTCAACGCTTTTATCGGCCAGTATCTGAGAAGCGGCCCAACCGCCATCCATGTCCGGCATTAAAACATCTAATAAAATCAGATCCGGCTTAAACTCCTTGGCGGCGAGAAGAGTTTTCGTTCCTTTATTTTCTGTCCTAACTTCATACTTACCCGTTTCCTCAAGATTCAATTTCAACATCCGAGTAAAACTTTTTTCGTCGTCGACAACCAATATTCTTTTTTTCATAACAACTTACCTCCTTTTTTTATCTTTATATCTTACGGCTCTACTCCTTATCTCTCCTTCTTTATTATTGGCCATATATTAACGTCTTCTTATTAAACGAACTCCATGCAAACCAATACATTGTAACCGCTGGTAACAAGTTTTCATCTTCATCCGTGATATAAGCGGTATCTTTTTTGCCTCTATATATTCGTATTTTTCTTCCTTCAATAATATCTTCTATTGGTTTGGAATAATTCCTCTTGAGTCTTTCTATGGGATAGGCCTTGGATATACCTTTGATGGTTATGCCGATTACAATTTTCTTCGGCGGGAGGCGATTATCCATATATTTAACGGGAAACATCGTAGCAGAACTCAGATGATAGTGATCGTATGGATCTGTGCTATACCTAAAATGTCCTCGTTCTCGGAATAAAATTTTTGTACCAGGATATATTTTCTTCCAGTCCCCCCATGTCATTACCCTGGATGGAATCATCGTTAGAGTCTCTCCTGAAAAGCTGCCTGTAACCGCACCTTGAGTGAGTTGTGGCCATAAACCATTATTATTCCTATCGTACATCACAAGGTTGCTATTATAAAGAAGCCCCGAAACACCAAACGTAAGTGTTTCGTTTCTTATACGACGTTTAAAAACCATGCCGCTTTTAGTCAACGGACACCATGTTACAGCAATTGGCACACCGCCTATATGGTCATTTACGATTTCGTGCCGGTTAAGAATGTTTATAGGATACGCCTTTGCCTCACCGCCTGAATGAACACCTATTACCAAATCGCTTTTGAAAACTGAAAAAGGTTTAGAACCGGGGATAAATTTTGGATTTACTATAGCAGGGATAGCATCTTTTCCGGGACCGCCAGAAGTGAAATCACTGATATTTACAAGATTTTTCGATAAATCAAAATTTTCTGAAGGAAACGCATTAATGGTGAAAAACATAACCAGCATAAAAACAGATAACGATTTAGTGCCAAGTGTTTTTTGTGCCATAACAATTTTCTCTTTAAACGCCTTTCTCCCTTTGCTCATTGTAGAGAAAGCGCGCCGGCCTAATAGTTCTATGAGGGAATATAGCCCTTGCGTTATTAAAAAGTATATACCCTTTGCTCTTCTTAAGTCCAGAAAAACTTTTTGTAACAATCAAAAATGTTTTATCCCCAATGGTTGTTAGGCCTAATATTTCTATGATAGAAAAAGTTCTTCTTTCATGTTGATATGGCTCTAAGAATCAAATACGAGCCTCCTGCCAGCATGGCCGCCATAGGAAGCGTAAGGACCCAGGCTAAAATGATCTGCTTTATAACAGAAAGATTTGCCTTTTTATTAACAAGGCCTATGCCAAAAAGAGAGCCGCAGGATACATGAGTCGTAGAAACAGGCATTCCCCATTTGGAAGCAAAGATTACCATAAAAGCAGTTACGAGGTTTGCGCTGAAGCCCTGTCCATGATTCATTTCGGTAATTCTTTTGCTCATTGTCACAGCAACCTTTCCCGAATTTAAGATACCACCTATAGCCATAGCAATTCCCACAATAAAAATTCCACTTTTCAAAGAAAAAGCACTCATGACTAGTAAAAGTGCGACAATTTTGGGCGTATCATTCAGTCCCCTGGCAAAACTTACAGCACCTGCTGAGACATAATGCAAGTTATCAATAATTCTTTGAGTGTCAAAACCTAAAATCTTACCTTGATAATATTGTCTACAATTTTGGAGTTGGCCAACGGTTAGAGCAATACCGGTTGATTTTAAGACTGCGGTACCATTTTGCTGAATGTAGACAGGTTCAACTTTTTCACCTACACAAAGGCACATTTGGCGCTCAATACCCAATTTTAACCTGGTAAGTTTAAAACAGGGGTAAATAATAAAAGTAAGAAATGTAGAGATGAGCGGGCTTATCAAAAGGGGTAGAAAGAACTTATTTCCCAGGATATGAAAATTAACCTTGGACCCCACAGCCATTAATCCTGCTCCTACCAGCGCACCGGTTAAGCTATGTGTGGTAGAGACAGGGATCCCTATTTTAGTTGCAATGAATACGGTCAATGCCGCGCCCAGGGCGACCGAAATTAGAAAAATAGGGTCGTTGGCTACGGCATCAGAAACTAGGCCCCTTCCGCTAAAGACGCTAATAAGCTTCTGAGCAACAAAGATTGCCGTCAAAGACCCCAGAAAGGTAGTTATTGTCGCCCAGGCGAGTGCTTTCTTGTAATCAGTAGTACCGCTGCCAAAAAGTGTTGCTACCCCTTTAAAATTATCATTGGCGCCATTAGCGTAAGATAGAAAAAGCACACTCAAAAAAATAGATACTGCAATTATCATCTCTTTTTTCTATTTTTCCAATTCCACTTCCAGGGCGCCATTGAATCGATTAAATACGTTCATCAACCCAATAATAAGCGTAAGATTCACAATTTCGCTTTCTGAAAAATAAGACTTAAGGCGCAAAAAGAGTTCATCGGAAACATTATGCGCATCTTTTGTAACAGAGGTTGCGTATTCTATTACTGTCTTTTCTTTATCTGATAAAGTGTTATCAGATTTACCCAACTTACATGAGTTTACTTGTTCATCTTTTAAGCCAGACATCTTTGCCATCTCTGTATGGTGGGTAAGGCAGTAATTGCAATGGTTTATGCGTGAGACTTCTAAATTCGCCAACTCCTGAAGCCCCGGTTCTATACTTGACTCTTTAGCAATAGCCTGGTATAGCTCAATTATTGGTTTAAGCGCCTTTGGATAATGAGCCATAGTAGCAAAAAGATTGGGTATCATCCCAAACTGCTTTTCCATGCCGGAAAAAATTTCTTTTGTTTCGCCTTGAACTAATTCTTTCTTTACAGGTTCTATTCTAGCCATTTTAAAACTCCTCCTTTTCATCAAAGCAGACTTCTTTATCATTAAAAAAATCTCTTAATGTCTCTATTGCCCCACTGCATTTGTCCCCATATGCCTCTAACTTAAGCGATGTGCCTTTCTTGGCTTGTAACATAAGAATGCCCAGGATACTCCTTGCGTCGATTCGCAGTGATCCTTTCCTGATCCATACCTTTTGGTTGAAACCTTTAAGTAGGCCTATAAGATGCGAGGCCGTCCTAAGATGTATACCATTTTTACATTTGACCAGCACTTTTGTAGAACATTTCATTTGGCCCCCCTTTCATTTATTCGATTATCCTTTCCGTTGTTTCCGTCACTTAGTCGTAACACGTCACGAAACCTTACAGCCCTAACAGGCTTCATAAAACAAGGACTAAATCAAAAAGAAGCGAAAATTATACGGAAATATTATTTGCGAAGAGCCGATTTTATACGGTTGCGAACTTCGTCTGATAAGGAAGTTTTAGATAGAAGGGTTTCTTTACCGGATTTTACGCGTTGAGTTATAAGATTTTTTAAAGCCTTGATTTGACGTCTATATTGGGTACAGGCGCTACACATAACCAGATGCATTTTAAGCAGCATCCGACTATATAAAGGGATGGGATGCTCTAAGTCGTCGGATATAAGACGTGCTGTTTCCTTACAATTTAACATGATTTTAAATTCCATTTTATTCGCCTAATAATCCTCGAACTCAAAACTCATCAATTAGTCGTTTCGACCATCACAACCCTTACAGAATGTTTAATCTTTTGAAGAGATATCAAACCAATTCTCCTCTAAACATTGTCTTAGCAAGAATCTTGCCCGATGTAACAACACCCAATAATTTGACTGAGTGATGTTTAATGTTTCACAAATCTTTTTACTTTCCATTTGTTCTATCTCTTTTAATGTGAAAGCATCTCGTATTGCTCTGGGAAGCTTTTCCCGGCAATTTTTGAAAATGTTCCAAAATTCTTTTTTTTCAAGCAACTCTACCGGGTTAGGAAGCCAGCCGGAAGGGCTCTTTTTGAGCTTGCCGCTGTCATGATAAAATTGATTAATGATCTCTTCATTATTAGATATATCTTCGATAGATTTTTCCCGATAATATCTTCGTAGATAATCTATAATTTTGTGCTTTAAGATGCCGATTAGCCACGTGCGTTCACTAGATTTTCCGGAAAAACCGGTTTGAGCCTTAAGAGCCGCCAAAAATGTTTCTTGAACAACATTTTCAGCCTCTTCGGGATTACACAGACGGCCTAGTGCGAAACGGTAAAGGTAATCACCATATTGATCTACCCAATTTTCAGGATTAAGTGTTTTTCGAGAAGAGTTTTCAGGTGTTTTAGACATCATCATTCAATGCCATTTTGCAATGAATAGCCAACCTGGTAATGAATAGCCAACCTGGTTAGATTCGGCAGGTTGGCTATTCAAGCTATTCAATATGGTGGAGGTGGCGGGATTCGAACCCGCGTCCCCGGCCTTAAACCCAGAAGTGTCTACATGTTTAGTTTGCTTTTTGTCTTTTTCTTTCTAACTCCGGTAAACGGGATTTAGAAAGAAGCAGCTTTATTTATTTTCGCCCGGGAGCCTAAAGCAATCCCCCGAACTACTCCTGCTTAGCTTTAACCCCGATTAGTATCCCAGGAAGCTTACTAACGGAGCAGCTCTCGTTATACGAGAGCTAACGCACCCTCTGCCAAGATTGACTCAGCTTCGGCTACTGAATTGTAGTTTGCGTTTAGTTTGCGCCGGGTGTTTAAAGAGGCCTCCCGACAACCTCCACATGCTGCTTCTAGACCAAAAGCCGGGTCGAAACCTTTCACCCCCCTTTAATGTTCTTCTTTCAACAAAGGCCGCGCCTATCGCCTTTTGTGTAACGCTCGGTCTATTTCGCGTTTGGCGGCTCTTTTTTTTATCGTCTCTCTTTTGTCGTAGAGATTTTTGCCCTTTGCCAGTCCGATCTCTACTTTGGCTAAACTCCCCTTAAAATATATACGAAGCGGGATCAAAGTCGCGCCTTTTATGAAAGTTTTTCCTATGAGGTGGCGTATCTCGCTTTTGCGCAGAAGTAACTTTCGCGGCCTCTTGGGGTCCAGTTCTTCGCGGCGGGCAAATTCATAGGGGTTTATATGCATATTATACAAGAAAACCCCTTTTTTTTCAAGCCTCGCGAAGCTATCTTTCAGATTCGCCCGCCCTTTGCGTATTGACTTAATCTCGCTTCCTTTAAGCGCAATACCCGCTTCGAACGTCTCGAATATAAAATAGTCGCGCCTAGCCTGCCTGTTGCTAACAACCGCACTGCTATCCGCCATATCAACATGGGGACGTTTTCACCTTCGTGTAATCCCTTACATCATAATGAAACGCCCCTATTTGCTATTTTATGCCTTCGTCGGCTTCTTTTATGCCTTGGTCAACATGCATTATTGCTTTTCCTATGCCTTTTAGCGGCTCGACTATTACGCCTTTTACGCCTTTTACGCCGGCTTTTACGGCTGCTTTACCGGATTCAGCGGCTTCTTCGCTTTTGTCCGTTAGCATTTCCTTGGTTGCCTGAACAGTGTGCCCTACGACGCCTCCGACTCCTCTGCCTGCTTCCATTGCCCCTCTTGCTACTCCTTCTCCCACACTTCCTACGCCTTTTCCGGTGCCCTTGATAATGGCACGCAGAGACTTGCAGGAAGTCATGAGGGGAACGAGCGCAACCAGTAATAACATTACTACCAGTTTTTTCATTTTTCCCTCCCTTCTTTCCTATTTAAAACCTTTATTTTACTACCAATTTTACCACCAATAATGATCATTTACAACCTCGTAATATTTAAATAATGCTTAACCCAGAAATCGGATATTCGGGAACAAGAAATCAGACATTGACAATCGTCGAGTAACTGTGCGAGATACCTCTCCAAAAAGGAGGTGTCTCATGACACAACAAATCGCAAAACAGCTAACAAGCCAATGGGTGACACAGGTGTTTGAACAATTCAAGCCGTAATAGCTAACCCCTCCATATCTAACTAGGTTAGATATTCATTCTAAACCCGTACCTAGCCTTAACCTCTTGCCATGCCCATCGCTTCCATCTCCATTCGTCGAAAATTCGCCTTCTCAATCTAAAAACAATATCTTTATCCCTCATATGATACCTCGCTTTCTACCCCTAGTTTACCATATATATCAACAATTCCAGTGCACACATCTCGTACAGAGCTGAAATTTGTTAATAATAAAAAAGTTACAATTCACCCTATTGTCTTTCGACCGATAATATGGCATACTACGTATAGATGGAGTAAATGTATTAGAAAGTTTGATTTGATAAGAATCAGCAAGGTATACACTTTTGACAGCAATTTTTTTATGCGCTGTTAATAAAAACTTTTACAAGAACTTGTAAAAAATCCGGGTGACAAAAATGAAAAAGCTAACAGGCGTTCTTTTGGTGATGCTTCTTTTCGGCGCAAGTTCTCCTGCGTTTGCCGCAGAATACCGGTTAAACATTTACACGGAGGGAAACGGCTCGGTTGCGCGGGTGCCTGACAAGACAAGATATGCCGAAAACGAGGTTGTCGAATTGACCGGAATAGCCGGTACGGACTGGCACTTCGGTTACTGGTTTCTTGGGTATGATGCCGGCGGCAATCCGATTTTATCCGAGGGGAATCCCACCACTGTTATCATGGACTCCAATAAATCTATAGGCGCCTATTTCTTCCAGAATTACACGCTGACCATCAACACTACCGGTAACGGCACCGTGACAAGAGAGCCCGAATATCAATACTACGTGCCCGGCACGGAAGTTACCCTGCACGCTACGCCCGGTTTGCAGCATCACTTCGGCGGGTGGTATATGGGCTGGGACCCCGTAACCGGCAGGCCCATCATAATCTATGAAGCGACAACGACAATTGTCATGAATGAGAGTAAAACCATATCGGCAAATTTTCTTCTGAATGAATATACAATAATGGCTACCGCCGGAGAAAACGGGACGATTGACCCGAGCGGAGAAGTCATGCTGTACGAAAACGAAAGCCAGACGTTTACTGTTGAAGCCAGCCCCAGATTCCACATTACAAACGTCCTGGTAGACGATGTCCCGGAAAGCGGAACCGCCGGTGCGACCTTCTTCCAATACACCTTCCGCGACGTCACAGCCAACCATACGATACATGCGGAATTCGAAGTCAACACCTACACGATCCATACCGTAAGCGGTGAAAACGGCTCGATAAATCCCTCGGGGGACGTCACAGTGGAAGAAGGGAATGACATCACTTTCGATATCATTCCGGATGCGCGATATCACGTGGAGGACGTGTTCGTTGACGACGTGTCAGTGGGCGCGCGTAACACTTACACGTTTGAAAATGTAACCGAGGACCACACGATTGCGGCGACATTCGTCGTGAACACGTATACGATTTTGGCAACTGCGGGGCCTAACGGAAGCATAAGCCCTGCCGGTGACATCGTGTTAGAGGAGAACTTCAGCCAAACATTCAACATAACCCCTGATACGGGGTATCACATCTTTGACGTTACGGTAGACGGGGCAAGCGTCGGCGCAACCGCAGAGCACACCTTTGATGACGTAACATTCGGCCATACAATCCACGCGGAATTCGTCATAAATGCCTATACGATTTCCTCTTCCAGCGGGCTTGACGGAACTATAAGCCCGGAGGGAGACATCCCTGTAGAGCACGGAGCGGACATGAGATTCACCATAACGCCCGAGGCCCGGTACCATGTAGCCGATGTCCTCGTAGACAGCGTTTCAGTAGGCGCAGTTACGGAGCATACCTTTTATAACGTCACCAGTAACCGGTCTATACATGCAACGTTTGAGGTTAACACATATACCATCACAGCAACAGCCGAGGGCCACGGCACCATAGACCCTTCGGGCGATATAGTGGTTGAAGAAGGGGACGAACGGACTTTCACCATTACGGCGGAGCCAAGATACCACGTTGACAATGTCTACGTTGACGGCGCTCCGGTAGGAGCGGTCTCATCGCATATAATTTCCGGCATAACTTCCGACCATCAAATACGTGCGGTTTTTTTGGTCAATGAGTTTACGATTGTGGCTACGAGCGGCCCGAACGGACAGATAGACCCCTCCGGGTTCGTTCCCTTGAACGAAGGCGGTGATCAGGTGTTTACCATAACGCCGGACAGAGGTTATCACATAGAAGACGTTTTTGTAGACGGAACTTCGATAGGCGCGGTACCGGGCTATACATTCGAAAGTGTCACAACCAACCACGAGATACACGCCACGTTCGGTATAAACAGCTATACCATTTCCGCCGCAAGCGGGCCGAACGGCAGAATAAGCCCGAGCGGAAACATTATGCTTACATTCAATAGCAGCCAGGCCTTCACCTTTACTCCGGATGCCACATACCACGTATCCAACGTAGTAGTGGACGGTGTATCAAAAGGCGCAATGCCCGGTTATACCTTTAATAACATAGACACAGACCACACCATAACCGTTGAATTCGCAATCAACGTCTACACCATTTCCGCAACAAGTGGGCCGAACGGAAATATAAGTCCGAGCGGCAACATCTCCCTGGAACACGGAGAAAGCCAAAGCTTTACGATAACGGCCGACCTGCACTACCACATAGAAGACGTGCTCGTAGACAGCGTTTCGGCCAGGCCGGTCCCGGGCTATATCTTCGAGAGCGTAACGGGACCGCACACCATCGCGGCTACGTTTGCCATAGATACTTATATTGTATCCGCCACCAGCGGGCCGCACGGCGCAATCAACCCGGCAGGGGAAGTTTCCGTAAACCACGGGGAGGACATCGAATTCACCATGATACCCGAAGAGGGCTACCATGTCTCTGATGTGCTTGTCGACGGAGTTTCAATCGGCCCGAGGGATAGTTATGAATTAACCGGCGTAGAAGGCAACCGCACGATCCACGTTGAATTCGCAATTAACGAATACGAAATTATTGTCACCGCCGGCGCCAACGGCAGAATCGAGCCCGGCGGCACAGTCGGAACAAGCCACGGAGACAGCGTGGCTTTCACGATAACGCCTGACGAGGGCTATCATATAGGCGACGTTACGGTGGATGAGGTATCTGTCGGCGCGCCTGAAAGCTATACGTTCGGGTACGTGGAAGACAACCATGAGATACACGCGGAGTTTGAAATAAACGGATACATGATAACCTCCTCGGCAGGCGCGCACGGCACCATCGATCCCGAAGGCGCGACCGCCATTGACTACGGCGGGGATCTGACCTTTACGATGAAAGCTGAAGAGGGATACCACGTAAGCGCCTTAGTGATTGACGGCCTGTCCGAAGAGGGCGCCGATACATATGCTTTTACCGCAGTAGAGAGCGACCGCACTATACACGCTGATTTTTCGCCTAATCAGCATACGCTTACCATTATTTCCGAGGACGGCGCCGTCACTAAAAATCCCGACAGGGAGACGTACGCGTACGGAGATACGGTCGAGCTTGAGGCTGTTGCGGACAGTGAGTTCCGGTTTGTCAACTGGTCCGGAGACGCCTCTGGAACCGAAAATCCGGTCACTGTTCTGATAGAGAAGGATACGGTGGTTACCGCTCACTTCAGCCCTGACCTCAATGCGCCTGTCATAACAATAACGGAAGGCCCGTCCGAAGACACAACTGTTTCGTCATCATCTGTCACAATCTCCGGTTTTATTACCGACGAGGAGGGCATTCTCAGCGCGGAAATAAACGGCTCTCCGCTTGATCTTAACGAGAGGGCCGACGGCTCTTTCGCCTTCAGCCGGAGAACAGATCTTGTCGAGTTCGATAATATAATTACGATAACCGCCACAGATCTCTCCAACAATATGACAGAGAAAAATATAAAGATAACTCTTTTTACGTTAGCAGTTCGTATCAAAACTACAGGCAGTACTGTTCCTCTTGAGGTGGAATTCGAAGCAGAGGCCTCGCCCTTCAGGAACATAATCCTGTATGAGTGGGATTTCGACGGAAAGGGCGTATTTGACCAGCGCTCCAATGACGAAAACGAAGCCACGTATACATACATGGGAAGTGGCACTTACTTTGCAAGCTTACGCGTTATTGATTCAAGCGGCGAAGAGAATTCGTTTGTGATCTCCATAGAAGTAGAGCCTGATTTCGAACGCTCGCCCGTCATAACCTCGGCCAAGGCCGATGCCACCGTAGGGACAATCCCCCACTCCGTGCTTTTTACGGGGGCCGCAGAAGACCCCAACGGCTCGATTGCGCTATATGAGTGGGACTTTGAAGACGACGGAACGTATGACTCCTCGTCGGACGCCTCGGCAAGCGTCATTAAGACGTACACCGTTGCCGGAGCGCACATTGCGACGCTTCGCGTGACCGATGACGAAGGCCTGACTGCGACGAAAGAGGTGTTCATTGACGCGAGGTGGCCAAAGCCCGATTTGCCTTCTGTGACCGTGGCCATCGAGGCTTCTCCTGCAAGCGGGCCGACACCGCTTACCGTGGATTTTGAAGCAACCGCCGAAACAATCGCCGCAGGAGGCCCTGCGATTGTGCGTTATGAGTGGGACTTTGAAGGCGACGGGATAGTCGATCATGTTTCCTATACTCCCCTCGCAACCCATACATATGCGAACATAGGAAAATATACCACGATCGTTAAAGCAAAAGCGGCCAACGGAGTTTCTGCAAAAAGCAGCGTTTCCGTTCTTTCGATTAACAATCCGCCCGATAATCTGAAGCCGTATAAAAAACTTAAAAAAGTGGAAGGCGCGCTTCCGTTGCTGGTGATTTTTGAAGACGAAGTCGGGCACATCGACGAGGTGGACTACTATCTCTTCGACTTTGACGGCGACGGCATGATAGATGTAAAAAGCCGAACGATCGAGGACGTAGTCCACACCTACAAAAACGCAAGATTGCACAGGGCGAAAATATACGTCATAGGGGTAAACGGATGGAAGAAAGAATACGTGCTACCCGTTCAGGTGGAAAAACCCCATTCGAGCAAAATGTTCATCATCGCGCCTAAAGACGGGCAGACCATTTCCGGCTCACACATCAGCATAATTGCGAAATTGAGCCCGCGCATAAAAAAGATTATCCGATCCATGCAGATTCAGTATAAGACCGAGCTCGGCGAGGTCTGGTATTCTATCGGCGAACCCGCCGGCGAGAGCCCTTATACATCGAGCTGGGACACCACTTCCCTGCCGAACGGCCCTTATGACGTAAGGGGCGTGGTAGGAAGCACTGACGGCGCGCAAATCTATTCTGCGAGCATACGCGTAATTATCGATAATAGTAGCGGCCAGGCTGAGCTAAACGAGGAAATAGACTCCAACGGCAGGCACCTTAAGAAAGAGCGTTTAATAGCAGAAAGATCCAATAAGGTCATGCTTAACGATGATACGCAGGTTTATTTCCCCGATGCTGAGATGATTACCCCGGACATGGCGGATGCCGGAAACGACGTCCTGAGCCTCGAAATAGTGCCCCCGGCCGAAATAGGGGTGCCTCTCGACGGTTCCGGAAACGAATCGTTGCAAGCTGATTCCACGAGTTACCGGAAAATTACGCTCGCGGACGAACATGCCACTTTTACGAAGGATGTGGTATTCACAATTCCCTATCAGGCCTCCGGAGGACTGGACGAAACGACCATCAAGATGTACTATCTCAATGAAACGAAGGCCGAGTGGAAGCCGATTTTTGATTCACTCGTATATCCTGACGGAAAGGGCGGAGGAAAGGTACTTGCAAGGGCCGAGCATTTCAGCATATTCGGGCTCGCAGGTTTTCTTGTGGGCGCGGGCGCGGGCACAGCAGGAGGCCTGGCCCTTGGAAACAGTGAACTCGTAGAGGACTGCTTCATTGCGACTGCCGCATACGGCACGGCCCTGGCAGATGAAATCAAGGTTCTCTGCCACTTCCGGGATGAGTATCTTCTTAAGCGCGCCTCGGGAAAAGCGTTTGTGAGATTTTATTACCGTCACAGCCCACCGATAGCAAAATTCATCGCAAAAAGGCCGCCACTTCGCTTCATAGTAAGAACCGTACTCAAACCCTTGGTATGGGTTCTTGAAAAAATTAAAAGCTAAAAGACGTTGTCTCTCCGAACAGGACAGTCAGAGTGTTCCACATTTACACAGAACGCATGCCCTGTTGGGAAAAACAACGTCTTTGGATATATAAAGCTCAGTTCCGAGGACAGGCTGAACGGAAATTCGGGACCAAGCTGAACGCAACTTCGCACCCGGGTGCGAAGTTTTTGAAAGGTCTTTCGGCAATGATCAATGCTCCCATAGGTCGCATTGTTGACATTGCCTCAGGATTAAATTTGCTTCGCGAATTTAGTGCCGAAGGGGGGAGTCGAACCCCCATGAGATTGCTCTCACGGCGCCCTGAACGCCGCGTGTCTGCCAGTTTCACCACTTCGGCATTAATGCGGGACTAGTTCTATTGAGTGAGCTTTAAGTTCCTTTATGAAACCTGCATCACAAAGCGTATCTGTTTCTTCGGCGCGCTTTCCCGGATGGCAACTTAGTTCGGTAAGGCCCTCTTTCAGGCCGGCAATTGCGCGAATTAATTCTTTCTTTTTTAGCCTTAAAGCGCGTGCGTGCCCTAAAAAATTGTCATTTCGTTTGGTGCCGGATGTGTTAAGCGTTTTTTTTGACAAAGTGCACATGAAAGATAGGAGAATATTGCGCGCGGAAGCTGCGGGGTCAGTTAGTTTTGAAAAGAGATTTACTTTTTCCTGCGGGAACCTTATGTGCCTTATCCCCTCTTCTTTCATCAATTTTATCGTAATTTTCAATATCCCCGGAACCATGTGTATATGCTCGTGGCTATCGAGATGGCTTACCTCAATGCCTCTCGTTTTAATTTTGCTGATCTGGTTTTTAAATTCTGTATAAATTTCGCCGGTATTTATGGTTCCAAAAAAATATTTGGCCAAAAATGTCCTGTGGTTTCGAGAGAATTTCGCATCCGCGCCGATCAGAGTCGATACGCTTTGCGCAGGGCTTACGGGCTTAAAGTCTCCTGTAAGGGCGAGGTGAATGCCTGCCCTCTTAATGCCATTTTCTTTCGCAAGCCCGAGGGCGTGCTCGAAAGACTCCCCCACAACCAAAAAACTTACGTCCGTTACGGCGCCCTGCGTATAGCACTTTATGATACTTCGGTTTATGTGTTCCGTTTCTCCGAAATCATCCGCATTGATTACAAGCCTTTTCGCCATTTTACCGTCCGCTACTTCCGGCTGAATTTAAACCTTAGCATATCCGTCATGGTCCTCAAAATCACCGGCGCGCGCGATATATAGGATTTACCGTGCTCCCTGTTCCTGAAAATAATTGGGTATTGCTTTACGGTAAAATTTCTCTTAAGCGCCCTTACGAATATTTCAACGTCAATAAACGGGCTTTCGGAGATAAGGCGCATGTTTTTAAAAACTTTCCTTTTAAATATTTTAAATCCCGAATTTATGTCCTTTATGTTTGTCCTGAATAAAAATTGAATGAGAAAATTATAAACTTTGGACATAATAACCCGCCTAAACGTCTCGCCTTTTTTTATCTTGCTGTAGGCCGTTACCATGTCGCAGCCTTGAAGCAAAAGAAGTGCTTCTCTTATATCCTCCGGACGGATCGGGAAGTCGGAATCGGTGTATACTATGATGTCTTTCCGGGCGCGATATATTCCCGCCTTCAACGCCCCGCCGAATTTCGTGTTTTTTTTCAAATGTTCGGCTTTGACGTGCGGGTCTTTTCTTGAGATTTCGTCTACGATTGCGCCGCTATTGTCGGTCGAGGCATCGTTTGAGACTATAATTTCATAGTCATCGGTAAGCCCCTTCGCAGCCCCTGTAAGCCTCTCTATGGTATCCGCAATAGCGCCGCTTTCGTTATACATGGGGATAACAAAAGATATGCTTTTACCGGGTAGCATGTTTACCCTTCTTTTTAATGTATGTTTCGCCGGGCAGAAGTTTATTGGTAATTATAACTTTTTTGCCGAATTTATACATCATATAGCTCGGGCTGTCATATGGCTGGTTTTTATCATCGTAGAGTTGATTATAATTTTTTTCTTTGATGACGCCCCACACCCTTTCCCGTTTCTCAAAAAACCCGGTCATGGCATCGTGCGCGTGGATGTCTGGAATATTTTCTCTTTTGGTATAAAATGCAACGCCCCTTCTGTAGTGCGTTTCGGCTCCGATCATCTCGTCCGGGCGTGCCATGGAAAGTATTTTTTTCGACACATTCTTGCTGGATTCGTATTTTCCGATTTCGTATAGAACCGAAACGGATAAGAGCGACAGGAAAAACACAAAAGAAGCTATATAAATAGCAAGCCCCCTCGCGTATCGTTTCCTGAAAATATGCCAGGCGGAAACTGCCATGAGCGCCGCAAACAGACTCCCCGCGAGAAGCGCAGCATTTATGAGGGAGGGGTATCTACCTTTTAACGCAACATACAGTACGGCAAGCCCCGCGGTTATTGATACAAAAAGTATGCCGGTCAAAACGCCCATGCCTTTTGTCTGTCTCCGCGTGAGGCCACCCTTGAATAAAACCTCCAAAAGACGCCCCATAAAAAGCGCAAGCGCGGGATATATCGGAAATGTATAAGTCGGAAGTTTTGTCCTTGAAATCGAAAAAAATACGAATATTACAAGAACCCAGGCAACCAGGAAAATATTCGTTTTCCTTATTTTTATATCCTTCTCTCTTATGATCTGCCATATCCCTATGGGGAGAAACGCGCTCCATGGAAAAAATCCGGCGAGCGTAGCCGGAAAGTAGTAATAAAAGACATCTCCTATTTTGTGTTCCGGTTCCAAAAACCTGATTATGTTATGAAACCCGAAAAACATGTCGATAAATTCCTTGCCATGCGTCCTGTACATAAGGATATACCATGGCAAAGACACCGCAAGAAAGAGCAGAATGCATTTTGCAAACGGTATCTTTTTTAGTTTACCGGATTCTCTTGTACAAATAAGATATATCGCGGTTATTACAAACGGTAAAAAGATCCCTATCGGCCCCTTTGTGAGAACGGAAAGCCCCAGAAAAACTGCAGAAAGAAGGTACCACTTCGTACCTTTAGAATTGCTTAGATGCCCGTAAAAAAAGCAAAGGAACGCGTAGAGAATAAAGACGCATAAAACCATGTCCGTGACACATGCCCTCGCCAGGATCACGTATTTTATGTTTGTCGCAAGGACAATTCCCGCAAGAAATCCCGCTCTTTTGCTTATCAATATTTTACCAAGGAAATATACGCCCAGAACGCCGAAAATACCGAATATTACAGAGGCCAACCTCGCCGAAAACTCATTTACGCCAAAGGCCCCAAAGCTAAGCGCGACAAGCCAGTAATAAAGGGGCGGTTTTTCAAACTGTGGCTGGCCGAATATGCGCGGAGTGAGAAACTCCCCGCGATTATGCATTTCCCTGGCGGTTTCCGCGTAAAATACTTCATCGGGATCCGTAAGGGCCATCCTACCCAGGCCCACAAAAAATAGGAGCCCGCTTACGAGGATCAATACAACTATCAGGCGTTTTTCGTTTTCGAAGAAATTCATTTCAAAAGTTCCATAAGTTTTTTAGTAAGGCCTCCGGGCCTGCCGCAACCGACAACGCTCTCCCCCACTTTGACGACAGGCACTATTCCGGCGAGAGAATTCGTAAGAAAAATCTCCCGCGCCCTGCGTAAAGCGCCGGGCCTTAAGAACGATTCTACGACATTATGCCTTAAACACCGCCGTGCGAGGCGAATAACCTCTTCCCTTGTTATGCCTGGCAGTATACCAGATTTTAAAGAAGGCGTGTATATTTTCTTTCCGCTTATCAGGAAAATGTTTGAGCTCGACGCCTCGGCTATAAAACCATCCGTATTTATGAATACTACGTCGTCAAAGCCTTTTCTTCCGGCTGCGTCGCGGCATAAAAAATTGTTCATATAATTCAATGTTTTATTCCCGGCTACCCGCGACTTGCCGTCATATCTCGTTTCAGAGATAAGGACGCTTATACCTTTTTCATAAACGTTTTTTCGGAGAGCTTTATAGGGTAAAGCATAAATCGCAAGCGTGGAAAGCCCTCTTCCCCGCGGGATTAATAGCCCGTTCGTTTCTCCGCGGGTTACGATTATTTTTATATAGGCGTCTTTAAGTTTATTTTTTCCAAGCAGTTTGTAGATTATTTTGCGTATTTTTGCTTTTCCGGATGTAAAGCGAATACGAAAGACACCGAGTGACTTGAATAATCTTTCGAGGTGTTTGTCTATATGTAAAACTACCCCTCCGCGCGACCGCATCGTCTCAAAAACTCCGTCCCCGTAGAGGAATCCGCGGTCCAGGATCGAAACCCTGGCTTTATCTAAGGGAATGAACTTCCCGTTTAGGTACGCTACTTTCATAAGAAATTGCCTCTATGAGCGCTTTTGCCTTATCAAGCGTCTCCCGGTATTCACGCTCCGGCTCGGAATCATAGACTATTCCGCCGCCGGCCTGAAAAAACGCTTTCTTCCCTTTTATTATGAAACTTCTTATAATGATGGAACTATCCATGTTGCCGTTGAAACTTAAATAACCGACGGACCCGGTGTATATCGAGCGCTTGGCCGGTTCAAGTTCCTCGATAATCTCCATTGCCCTTATTTTCGGCGCTCCGGTTATGGAGCCTCCGGGGAAACAGTTGATAAGGCAATCTATCGGGGTAACTTCATCCCGAAGTTTTCCTTCAATCGTTGAAACAAGATGGAACACCGTAGCGTATTCCTCGCATGCCATGAACTCCGAAACGTGCACGCTTCCGTATTCGCAGATACGCCCGAGGTCATTACGCTCGAGATCAATGATCATGAGATTTTCCGCCCTGTCTTTTACGCTCGCAATAAGTTCGTCCTTTAAGGCCCTGTCTTCTTCGGGATTTCTGCCCCGCGGCCTCGTTCCCTTTATGGGACGCGTCTCAATTCGGCGGCCGTCTATTTTCAAAAACCTCTCGGGAGAAGCGCTTACGATCTGTATATCACCGAGATTGAGAAAGCACGCAAAAGGCGCAGGATTTATCGTCCTCAAGGTTTCGTAGAGCCGAAATGGATCCGTGTCCAAATCAACCTTAAACCGCTGTGAAAGGTTGACCTGGTATATATCACCCTTCTCGATATATTCTTTCGCTTTAAGAATCGTTTTTATGTACGCGTCTTTCGTAAAATTCGATTTGGGAAACTGCCCTATCGGCTGTGCCCGCCATTCGGATGGAATCGCCATGGCTCCGTCTGCGCAGTAGACACAACCCATAAGGTGGTTTATCTTATCCTTCAGGTTTTCGAGGCGGGCCTTTTGTCTATAGAGCCTTTTTTTGCCTCTCTCGGGGAAACCCGTCGATATTATGGAGTATTCTCGGTTCGAATGGTCGAAGGCCAGAATTATATCATAGAAGCATATTACGGAATCCGGTATGTTGATGTCGTCTGTGGCATAATCCGGAAGGCGTTCATTGAAGTTTTTTAAATCATACGAAAAATAGCCTACGCCGCCGCCCACAAAGGGAATCGGGAAGTTTTCATGCGAATCGATTTTAAACCGCTCAAAGAGGCCTTTAAGGGACAAAAAAGGATTTCCCCGGAGTTCTTCCCGGTGCGTTATCCAATCAAGCGTAATGCGGTCCTTTTTTGATTTAAAAACCAGAAATGGCTCTATGCCGATAAAGGAAAATCTGCCGAGCTTTTCGTTGTCCAGGGCGCTGTCGAGAAAAAAACTGTATGGGTATTCTTTGAAATTGCTGTATACGGAAACGCAAGTTTCCGCCAGGTTTATTTTCTCGATAATGGGGAGGTTACGGAATTGCATTTATTATTAAAATAAAAAAACGGCGGCGCTAAGAACAGTAGTATAATCCCCATCGGGGCTTACAACCGACGATTGACTGATATTGGTGGTGCGTACTATTTTGTCACTTATCCTGAATTCTTCCTTTTTTTCGTCCCACGCCTTATCCTCGTCGTATTCCATGCCGAGCGTAGATGCAAGCATAGAAACCGCGAGGTCTTCGGCAAAGTCGCCCGCTACCTTTTCCGTCTCGCCAAAAGCATGATGCTCGCTCAAATACCCGTAGGCATTCGGGTCGGCGGGCTTAGCGCATCCGATCGACGCAGCTATCAGACGATGCGGCTCATTGGAGGACGAACGCGCCATAACAACAAACGCAAGCATCCCCGGCACAAGTTCTTTTGATCCTTCGTTTTTTGAAATTATCCTGCACTCGGGCGGCAGAATGCTCGAGACGGTGACGAGGTTATATTTTTCGATACCCGCCTCACGCAGTGCCAGCTCAAAACTGCGCAGCTCTGCTTTGTGCGTACCGACGCCTTTGGTAAGAAACATTTTTTTCGGCACCAAAAGGTTTTTTCTTGATGTAAGCAGCATTTAATGCGTCTCCTTATTTTTTATTGAAAAATATGTAGCCCAAAAGCCTGTAAATAATTTTTGCGGCCAGAAAATCAGGCGCAACCACTCCTTTTTTAGGCGAAAGTTCCACGACGTCAAACCCTACCACCTTCTTGTCCCTCACAACCGTTTTCAAAAGGTCCAGAAATTCATACCAGCCGAACCCTCCCGGTTCGGGCGTGCCAACGGAAGGCATAATGGAGGGGTCTAAAACATCAAGGTCTATAGTTATGTAAACATTTTCTCCCAGTAACCTGCTTACTTTTTTCTTCCAGTCGGCCGTATCTAAAATGTCGTATACGCTTACCGTCTTAACGTTGGCAGGCAAGGTGTCCAGAAAATCCTTTTCTTCCTTGCTGACGCCCCTGACACCGACTTCCACTATCGGGCATATTTCCTGAATTCTTCTCGCAACACATGCATGATTATTTTTTGAACCCTTGTATTCATCACGAAGGTCATAATGCGCGTCCAGATGTAAAACAGAAACATCGCCCGAAAATTCCTTCGCGGCCCTGACACATCCCACCGTTATTGAATGCTCACCACCCAAAACCACGGGAAACTTATTGGCCATGAATACTTCCGTTACCGCATTTTTTACTTTCTCGGCAGCTTGTTCAGGCGTTATCTCAGAGGGAAACTCAAGCGGCGGGCTTGTATAAATTCCGGCCCTGTACGTTTCAACCTGTAGTTCATCATCAAAAATTTCCATATTCGTCGACGCTTCGATAATTGCGCCGGGCCCGCCTGCGGCGCCCTTCATATACGTAAGAGTACCTTCATAAGGCGCCTGAATAATCACAACGCGCGACCTCTTAAGCCCCGCCCAATCCTCGGCAATACCGCCAAATCGTTTTTTTAAAATTATATCTTCCATTTTCCTCTCTACTGTGTTTTGCGCCGCATGGCGCGTAAGCGGCGCACTCGTTCTTCTACCGGTGGGTGCGTTGAGAAAATTTTCGTTAGGCCCGAGGGGCTTAACGGGTTTACTATAAAAAGGTGCGCAGTCTGGGGCGAG
>JAMXCZ010000028.1 GCA_024542975.1 Candidatus Omnitrophota bacterium
CCGAATCGATAGTCCCGGCAAAGCCTACGTTTTCGGTGGATACGACGGTCTTGGGAAGGCTTCTCGATGCCAGCATAATACCCGTAGTGTGTCCCGTGGGCATCGGAGCCGACGGGGAACTTTACAACGTAAACGCTGACGAAGCCGCAAGCCACATTGCGATGGAGCTTCGGGCGGAGAAGCTTTTTGTTCTTACAAATGTCCGGGGCATTATGAAAGAGAAGGGGAATCCCGATACCCTTTACGGCTCCTTGAGCATGGTGGATACGGAAGTGTTGATCGAAAAAGGCATCGTATCTGCGGGCATGATACCAAAAACAAGGGCATGCATGAAAGCCCTGGAAAACAAGGTGAAAAAAGCGCATATCATAAACAGTAATCTTGCGCATGCGCTTCTTCTTGAAATTTTCACGGATAAAGGCATAGGAACGGAAATAACGAAGCTGGGAAGAAGGACAAAGGCGACAGAAGGGCTATGAGCACCAAGGACGTTATGAAACTTTACGACGAATATGTGATGCAAACGTATACGCGCGTTCCCTTTGTTATAGCGAAGGCAAAAGGGTCTATTGTGGAAGACGCAGGCGGCAAGAAGTATCTCGATTTTTTCCCGGGATGGGCCGTGAGCGGCGTCGGGCATTGTAACGACAGGGTCGTAAAGGCTATTTGCAAACAGGCGCAAAACCTTATCCATGTTTCCAACAATTATTACAGCGAACTTCAAGGGACGCTTGCCAAAAAGATCATAGAGCACTCCTTTCCCGGAAAAGTCTTTTTTGCAAACTCAGGCGCCGAGGCGAACGAGGGCGCCTGTAAGCTTGCCAGAAAATACGGGCACGAAAAAGACAGGTTTGAGATCATAACAATGCAGAATTCTTTTCACGGAAGGACCCTTGCGATGATAGCCGCTACGGGCCAGGATAAGGTAAAGACGGGATTTAAACCGTTACCCAGGGGCTTTGTCCACGTTCCGTTCGGAGACATAAATGCGCTTACGCAGGCCATAAGCGAAAAGACGATAGCCATAATGCTTGAACTTATTCAATGTGAGGGCGGAATAAATATTGCGTCCCGTGACTACATAACAAAAATAAGGAAGATCTGCAATGAAAAAGATATCGTTCTTATATTTGATGAAGTGCAAACCGGCATGGGGAGAACCGGCGCGATGTTTTGCTATCAGAACTACGGCGTAGAGCCGGATGTCATGACGCTTGCCAAGTCTCTCGGAGGAGGGGTGCCCATAGGCGCAATTGTCGCGAACTCGAAATTCCAGAATGTCCTAACGCCTGGAACGCATGCCTCGACATTCGGGGGAGGACCTCTCGTATCGGCCGCGGCCCTGGGTGTTTTTGAAGCCATCGAAGAGGGGAATCTTATCATAAATGCCGTAGCGCAGGGGGAATACTTGCTGAAACAACTCAAGGTTCTCAAACAAAAATATAGCACCTTAATAAAAGAAATAAGGGCGATGGCGCTTATAATAGGGGTTGAACTCGGTATAGAGGGCGATGGGATTTACAAAAAATGCATGGAGGAAGGCCTCCTCATAAATTGCACCCAGAAGAATGTTTTGAGGATAATGCCCGCTCTTACGGTTACGAAAAAAGAGATTGATAAAGCCATTGCGATACTCGAAAAGATATTCGGGGCCATATTATGAAAAAAGACTTGATATCCATAAAGGATTTAACGAGGCAGGAGATCATGGGGCTTTTTAACGTGGCGAAGTCTTTGAAGAAGAATCCTTTATCGAAAAACGCGAGCCTCGCAGGCAAATCCCTCGCTCTTGTTTTTCAGAAGCCCTCAAATCGCACCAGGGTTTCGTTTGAAGTGGGCGTCTTTCAGCTTGGAGGGAACGCAATTTATCTGGGCCCGGATGAGGTTAAGCTCGGCGTAAGGGAATCTTTCAAGGATGCCGCAAAGGTCCTGGGAAGGTATGCTGACGGGATTGTGGCGAGGACCTTTAGCCACGACGACGTAGTCAACATGGCGAAATTTTCCTCCGCGCCCGTAATAAACGGCCTGAGCGACCTTTTGCACCCCTGCCAGGGCCTAAGCGACCTATTTACTATTGAGGAAATTTTCGGTAAAAAAAAGATTAAAATTGCTTTTGTGGGGGACGGTAACAATGTACTGCATTCGCTTTTAATCGGTTCAAGCATCCTGGCGAGAGACATACATATTGCAACGCCCAAAGGCTCTGAACCCGATAGCGGTATTTTAAATGAGGCGAAAAAATATGCCGCGAAAAGTAAGTCCAAAATAATTGTAGGTAACGACCCAAAAAAATGTGTTGAACAGGCCGACATTATCTACACGGACGTGTGGGTTAGTATGGGCGAGAAATCCAAAAAGGTAGACATGGAAACATTCAAGGCTTTTCAGGTAAACGAGGAATTGCTGACGTGCGCAAAAAAGGATGTTTTGGTTATGCACTGCCTTCCGGCGCACAGGGGAGAAGAGATTACCGACGCTGTCATGGACAGTAAAAGCTCGATAGTGTACGACCAGGCGGAAAACAGGCTGCATGTTCAGAAGGCGATTCTTCTTAAGCTCTTAGGGGGATAGATCTATGGCAAAAAAAATTGTGTTAGCATATTCCGGCGGGCTTGATACCTCGGTGGCCGTAAGGTGGTTACGGGACAAGGGTTACAGCGTTATATGCTTCCTGGCCGACGTAGGGCAGGGGCAGGATTTTGGCCTTGCCAGAAAGAGGGCAAAAGCTGCGGGCGCCGTCAAGTTTATGGTAGGCGACCTTAAGAGCGAGTTCGTAGAGGATTTTATATGGCCCAGTTTGAAAGTAAATGCGGTCTATGAATCGAAGTACCTACTGGCCACAGCGCTTTCGAGGCCCCTCATTGCGAAGAAACTGGTAGAGGTTGCCCACAAAGAGGGTGCCTCATATGTTGCTCACGGATGTACGGGTAAGGGCAATGACCAGGTAAGGTTTGAAGTTTCCATAGGGGCGCTTGATTCGGGTATCAAGGTTATTGCGCCGGTCAGGGAATGGGACATCCCTACGAGAGAGGCAGAAATAAGGTATGCTAAACTGCATAAAATCCCGATAGACGTTACGAAGAAGAAAGTATATAGCATAGACAGAAATCTCTGGGGCATAAGCATAGAAAGCGGCAAGCTTGAGGATCCCTGGTTTGAGCCGAAGGAGGACACCTACCAGATCACGAGGGAAATAAAAAAGTCGCCGAATAAACCGTGCTATCTCAAGATATATTTCAAAAACGGCATTCCCGTAAAAATAAACGGGAAAACACTGAGTGGTATAGCGCTTATCGATAAATTGAATAAAATCGGCGGTTTGTATTCTGTCGGGAGGTCCGACCTCATAGAAGACAGGCTGATCGGGATTAAATCGAGGGAGATCTATGAAGCGCCGGGGGCAAGCATTCTTCTGGAGGCCCATAAAGCCCTGGAAAGCCTTGTGCTGGATAGGGAGACGTTATATTTTAAGGAGATCGTGGCCCTGAGATACTCGAGGCTTGTGTATGACGGCTTATGGTACACCCCGCTTAAAAAGGCCATAGACAAATTTGTGGATTATACGCAAAGGAATGTAATCGGTACAGTGAACCTTAAGCTTTTCAAAGGAAACATTTCCGTAGTTGGCAGAAAATCCCCGAAGTCGCTGTATAAAAAAGAACTCGCAACTTACGGCAAGGGCGATAAATTCGACCAGTCACTTGCCAAGGGTTTTATCGAACTCTGGGGTTTGCCGTACAAGAAGTAGAGGAGTGAAAGTGGCGAAGAAAATGTGGGGCGGAAGGTTTAAGAAGGCGATGGATAAAAATGTCCTTGCGTTTACCTCAAGCATAGACATAGATAAGGAACTGGCGGTATATGATTGCGAAGGTTCGATCGCGCATGCCAGGATGCTCGGTAAAACAAAAATTATAAACTCAAAGGAAGCCGGCGCCATTGTAAAAGGCCTCAAGGCCATATTGAGCTCCCTTGAAAAGGGCACGTTCAAGGTGGATAAGAACTTTGAGGACATACACTCCAATATACAGTTTGCTCTGGAGAAAAAAATAGGAAAAGCCGCAAATAAGCTGCACACGGCCAGGTCCAGGAACGATCAGGTAGTAAACGATACGAAGATGTATTGCAAGGATAAGATAGGCGGATTAATCAAGGCAATAGCTACCTTACAGGGTTCGGTATTGAATGCTGCGAAGAAATATTTCGGATTTGTCATTCCGGGATATACACACCTTGAACACGCCCAGGCTATTCTTCTCTCGCACACTTTTCTTGCTTACGTCGAGATGCTTGAGAGGGATAAGTCGAGGCTTAATGATGCCAAAGAGAGGATGGATAGCCTGGTTTTAGGGAGCGGCGCTTTAGGCGGTACCACGCTTCCCATAGACAGGCTATATGTAAAAAAGCTTTTGGGGTTCAAGCGCATTTCAAGAAATAGTATGGATGCCATAAGTGACAGGGATTTCATTGTGGAGTTTCTGGCGGCCCTGTCGCTTGTTTCCATGCATCTTTCGAGGATTGCGGAGGACCTCATTCTTTACGGTACAAAGGAATTTGGTTTTGTGGAAATAGACGAAAAATTCTGCACAGGAAGCTCGCTCATGCCGCAGAAAAAGAATCCGGACGTCCTTGAGCTCATAAGGGGCAGGACCAGTCAGGTTTACTCAAATCTGTTTAGCGTGCTTGGCATGCTTAAGGGGTTGCCACTCTCTTATAACAGGGATATGCAACTTGACAAGGAGCCCTTGTTTAATTCGATAGCGATAGTATGCGAGGAGCTTGGTCTTTTAAGCGGTATTTTCAAGAGCATAAAAATAAATAGGGAAAAAGCGGCGTCTATTTTTAAGGATGAATCTATTTTTGCGACTGATATTGCGGAATACCTGGTAAAAAAAGGAATACCCTTTAGACTCGCGCACAGTATCACCGGGAAATTGGTGGTGTATTGCGAAAAAAATAAGAAGAATATTTCCGATATCGACATCAAAACGCTTAAAGATTTTTCCGGTGTTTTCAAAAAGGATATTTTTGCAAATTTAAACGCTGCTTCTTCCGTAAGACTTAAGAGGTCTCTTGGCAGCACGAATCCGACTTTTGTCCAAAGGGAAATAAAAAAGTGGAGTAAAGCCTTAAAGAGGTGACATGCATCGTTTCAAATACAGAGGGCGAAAGCTATATTGCGAAGACGTGCGCGTGGCCGACATAGCTCGGGCAGTCGGAACGCCCGCTTATATTTACAGTAAAAACACACTTCTGGATCACTATAACAAATTAAAGCACGCGCTCCGGGAATTTTCACCACTTTTATGTTTTTCCGTGAAGAGCAATTCGAATCTGGCGGTTTTAAAGACTCTCGTTGACGTTGGCGCGGGACTCGACATCGTGTCCGGCGGGGAGCTCTACCGGGCAAAACTTGTAAAGGCGGACCCGCGCAAAATTGTTTATGCCGGCGTAGGAAAAAAACAAAACGAGATTATAGAGGCCATACGCTACGGAATACTCTTTTTTAACGTGGAGTCGCAGGAGGAGCTCGAATTAATCAATAGGTGCGCGAAGCGCTTAAAGAAAAAGGTGAATGTTGCCATAAGGATAAACCCCGACGTCGATGTCTCAACCCACAAGTATATTACTACCGGAAAGGCTGAGAGTAAGTTCGGAGTCGATTTTAAAACCGCAAAGAACATTTTTCGTTCAAGCTGGAGGTATAGAAGCGTAGATATAAAGGGTGTGCATTTGCATATAGGTTCGCAGATATTAAACCTCGAGCCTTTCGAAAAAGCCATAAGGAAAACATTGAGGTTTCTCGCGGATAATAAGATTTTTATAGAGTATATAAATATCGGAGGGGGCCTCGGCATAGTCTATACCTTTGAAAAACCGCAGACGGCGATGGGCTTTGCCGGGAGGATATCGTCCATAATCAGGAAATCCGGGTTAAAGCTGATCCTGGAACCGGGAAGGTTTATTTCCGGCAATAGCGGGATAATGGTGACAAAAGTTCTTTTTAGAAAAAAAACGGGAAGCAGAAACTTCGTGATCGTTGATAGCGGCATGAACGATCTCATAAGGCCAAGCCTCTACGAGGCGTATCACAATATCGTGCCGGTAACGAAGCCACAAAAGCCTTCCGCGAGGGTCAAATACGACATAGTCGGGCCCATTTGTGAAACCGGCGACTTTCTCGCTAAAGACAGAAAGCTGGGGCGCATAAAGAGGGGCGACCTTCTCGCTGTAATGGGCGCGGGCGCGTATGGCTATGCGATGTCAAGCAATTACAATTCGCGTCCCCGCGCGGTCGAGGTGATGGTATCCGGAAATCGCTTCTTCATAGGAAGAAAGCGGGAAACCTACCGTGACCTGGTGCGCGGAGAAACAACAAGATGAAGATCGAATTTGCTAAGGTGCAGGCTACGGGGAACGATTTTATAGTCGTTGACAACAGGGGAAACCGGCTTGGGAATAAAATATCCGATTTCGGTGATTTTGCGAAGGTTTCATGCAGGAGGAAATATTCGGTCGGGGCTGATGGGGTGCTTGTTCTTGAGGATTCCAAGATCGCGGATTTTAAAATGAGAATTATCAATCCCGACGGTTCGGAAGTGTCCATGTGCGGTAATGGTATACGCGCAAGCGCTGCATTTTGCTATGCAAAGAAGTGGTGCGGGACTTCTATGAAGATCGAGACCGCTCGCGGAACGTTGGCGGCTGAGATAAAAGGGGACTCCGTGAAAATAAAGATGACGCCGCCCAAAAATATCCGGCTCGAGCGCAATGTCGGGCTCGGTAATACGATTATGGACCTCCATACGCTCGATACGGGCGTTCCACACGCTGTGCATTTTGTTGAAAAGATAAAAGGTTATCCCGTCAAGGAGATGGGCGCGAAATTGAGGTATCACAAGGCCTTCCAGCCGGAAGGGATAAATGCGGACTTTGTGGAGGCCGTGGATAAGTCCACTATTTCTGTCAGGACCTACGAAAGAGGCGTTGAGGATGAGACGCTTGCCTGCGGCACGGGGGCAGTTGCTTCGGCCATTATCTCGTGCCTTGTAAGAGGCATTGGACAGCCCGTCAGCGTCGTTACCGCCGGAGGAGAGGTTTTAAAGATCTATTTCGAAAAAGAACACAATAATTTTCACGACGTTTATCTTGAAGGGAAAGCTAATATTAGTTTTGAGGGAGGTTTAGATTATGTTTAAAGGCGCCTATGTTGCAATTGTCACGCCGTTTAAGAACGGCAAAATTGACGAAAAAAAGTTCGCGGAACTGGTGGAATTCCAGATAAAGAACGGAATGGACGGCATTGTTCCGGTAGGGTGTACGGGTGAGGCGGCGACCTTTTCTCATGACGAACAGAAGCATTTGATGAAACTTACCTGCGAGATCGTGAATAAAAGGGTCCCGGTTGTCGCCGGCGCAGGGTCGAACAATACGGCGGAGGCCGTGGATCTTACAAAATATGCGAAAAAGGCAGGATGTCGGGGGGCTCTCTCCATAATGCCCTATTACAACAAGCCGACCCCTGAAGGACAGTACAGGCATTACGAGGCTATAGCGAAATCAGCTGATATACCTATCATGATATATAACGTTCCGTCGCGTACGGGTATATCCATGAAGCCGGAAACCGTAGCGCGTCTTTCCTCTATCGAAAACATTACTGCGATAAAGGAAGCGAGCGGCAGCCTGGATCAGGTAAGCCAAATTTTGGCGATGTGTGACATAACGGTGCTTAGCGGGGATGACTCACTTACGCTTCCCATGATGGCAGTGGGCGCTCAGGGTGTCGTGAGCGTCGTGGCGAATATCATACCGAAGGAAGTGCGCGATATGACGGCAAGCTTTTTAGAGGGTGATATCGAAGCGGCGAAGGCTCTCCATTACAAAATATTGCCACTCTCGAAGGCAATGTTTATCGAGACAAACCCGATACCGGTAAAAATATCAATGAAGCTCCTCGGCAGGTTAAACGGCGAATTTCGCCTGCCTCTCTGCGAGATGGAAAAGCCGAATGAGGAAAAACTTAAAAAGACACTTAAAAACTACGGGTTGTTGTAGCTTTAAGCTTTAAGCTATAAGCTATAGGCAAGAAACGAAAAAAATTCTTTCTTAAAGCTTATAGCTTACAGCTTATTGCTGGAGGAAATATGATAAGGATAGTTGTAAGCGGCGCGTTGGGTAGGATGGGGAAGCGCATTATTGCGCTTGCCGAAAAAGACCCTGCGCTTAAGGTTATAGGAAGAATAGAGAAGGAAGCTAACCGCGAATTGGGTATAGCGGGCGGCTTAAATGAAATCAAAAGTGATTATGACTGCATAATAGATTTTACGACTCCTAAGGCAAGCTTGGAGTGTGCAGAGGCCGCAAAAAAGCTTAGGAAAGCTATAGTTATCGGGACTACGGGCTTAGCTCTTCGGGAAATTGCGCATTTGCGTGAAATAGGTAAAACCATACCCGTTGTTTTTTCGCCCAACATGTCGGTAGGCGTTAACGTGCTTTTCAACCTTATTGAGATAACCTGCGCTACCCTGGGAGGGGGATACAAGGTAGGAATAAAAGAGGCCCATCACGTACATAAAAAGGATAAACCGAGCGGCACGTCAAAATTAATGCAGGATATAGTGATGCAAAAAATGGGAAAAAACAATGTGCCTTGCGAGTCGATACGGGAAGGGGAGATCATAGGCGACCACGATATAGTGTTTGAAAGCGAAGTAGATACGCTCAAAATTTCACACAGCGCCAAAACGCGGGACATATTTGCGCTCGGCGCTCTAAAAGCGGCCAAGTTTGCCGCGAAAAAGAAGAACGGCTTCTTTTCCATGCAAGATGTTTTGGGAGTAAAAAGTGGGAATAAAGATTGATATCTCCGAACGATTGAAGAGGCTTCCGCCTTATTTATTCGTTGAGATCGATAAGGCAAAGAGGAAGGCGATCGCAGACGGCAGGGATATAATAGATTTGGGCGTGGGCGATCCCGACCGGCCTACCCCGAACTTTATAATCGAGGCCTTGCGCAAGGCGCTTCGTGACCCCGCAACGCATAAGTACGCTCTTGACAAGGGCGTGCCTCAACTGAGAATAGAAATTGCAAAGTGGTACAAGAAGAGGTTTGGCGTAACGCTCGATCCGGATAGGGAAATATTGCCCTTGATCGGCTCCAAAGAGGGCATAGCCCACATACCGCTTGCACTTGTTAACCACGGAGACGTAGGCCTTGTGCCGGATCCGTCGTATCCTCCTTATAATTCGGGCGTAATTTTTGCCGGTGGAGAACCTTATAAGCTTCCGCTTCTTAAGCAAAATTCCTTTTTGCCGGATTTGCGGGACATAAAGCATACAATTCTCGGCAAAGCAAAAATTTTGTTCCTCAATTATCCAAATAATCCCACTGCGGCTGTGTGCGACAATGCGTTTTTTAAGGATGTCGTAAGGTTTGCGGAAAAACACAACATTGCTGTTTGCCACGACGCGGCCTACAGTGAGATTTCATTCGACGGCCTTGCGGCGCCTAGCTTCCTTGAGGTCGAGGGCGCAAAGGCGGTCGGCGTGGAATTTCACTCTTTTTCGAAGATATTTAATATGACCGGCTGGCGCCTTGGCTTTGTCTCGGGCAACGCGAAAATCATAGAGGCGCTTGCAAAGGTGAAGGCAAATGTCGATTCGGGTGTTTTCAATGCAATCCAGATTGCGGGTATCGCGGCATTGCGGAGAATAGATAAGATTACCAAAAACGTGAAGGGCCTTTACCAGAAAAGAAGAAACCTTTTCATAAAGGAATTGAATAAAGCCGGTTGGAAAATCACGCCCCCCCGGGCCACATTTTACGTATGGGCGCCGGTTTTCGGAAGATATACGTCAGCTTCTCTTGCTGAGAAAATTTTAAAGGAGGCCGATGTTGTAGTCACTCCCGGTAACGGATTCGGCCTAAGCGGCGAGGGTTATGTGCGAATGGCGCTTACCGTAAACGAGGCGAGCCTCAGGGAAGCCGCGCGACGAATAGGGAGGGTTATTGAGAAATAGCGCTGTATATATAGGTATAGGCTCCAATCTCGGTGACAGGAAGGCTAATATCGAAAAGGCGATGCGCCTTTTAGGACTTATCAAAGGCCTGAAGTTTGACAGGGCCTCGTCCATATATGAGACAGAGCCCGTGGGAGGCCCGCCTCAGAACAAATTCTTAAACGGCGCCTTGCGGGTAAAAACGAGCCTCGGCCCCTTCCGGCTTTTGGCAGAGCTTAAAAAGATAGAAAAGCGCCTCGGCAGAAAAAGGGGCATAAAAAACGGCCCCCGCACGATTGACCTGGATATTTTGCTTTACGGGAATAAAAAGGTAAATACAAAGATCTTGAAGGTGCCGCATCCAAAAATGCATAAGCGGGAATTTGTCTTGCGCGGTTTGCGTGAACTAAAATGAAGATAATAGACAAAATCGATAAGATGAAAACGCACGCCCGGATCATAAAAAAAGGGAATAAGCTTCTCGGCTTTGTTCCCACAATGGGCTATCTTCACGAGGGGCATTTAAGCCTGATAAGAGCAGCCAGGAAGCAGTCAGACGTAGTGACGGTAAGTATTTTTGTAAACCCCATACAGTTTGGCCAGAATGAGGATTATAAAAAATATCCGAGAGATATGCAGCGGGACGAAGAACTTTTGAAAAACTACGGCGTGGATATCCTTTTTTATCCCGAAAAAAAGGATATGTACCCGGCTGACTTTTCTACCTATGTGAATGTCGAAAAATTAACCGACGGCCTGTGCGGCAAATCAAGAGTGGGCCACTTTCGGGGCGTTACGACCGTCCTCGTCAAGCTATTCGAGATCATAAAACCGGATATTGCCTATTTTGGGCAGAAAGACGCCCAGCAGGCCTTTGTTATAAAGAAAATGATAAAAGACCTCAATATGGATATAACCATGAAGATATTGCCTACAGTAAGGGAAGCGGACGGCCTCGCCATGAGTTCAAGGAATACGTATCTTACCGGAACCCTCCGGAAAGACGCCGGCCTTTTAAACAGATCCCTCATCCTTGCCGCGGATTTGGTGCGCTCGGGCGAAAAGGACGCTAAGAAAATAATAAAAAGCATAAAAGATTTTTTGCTCGCCTCGCCAAATATTAAAATCGATTACATAGCGATAACCGACACAAAAGAGTTACGGGATATAGCAGTTGTCCGCGGCGAGACGCTCGTAGCGGTTTCGGCATTTGTAGGGAAGACGAGGCTCATAGACAACGTGATAATAAACGAAAAAAAAGCGCAGGAAAACTGGAAATATGATGGATTACTCTCGGGACGACAAGCTGTATAAAGAGGATCTTAAAAAAAAGATCATACGCCTCAAGGCAAAACGCAATGCTGTCATAATCGTGCACAACTATCAGCGCGATGAGATCCAGGAAATAGCCGATTACAGCGGTGACTCGCTCGGGCTCGCTCGCGCGGCAGTAAACACAAAAGCGGAAATAATAGTTTTCTGCGGGGTGCACTTTATGGCGGAAAGCGCCTCTATTTTAAACCCCGAGAAGATTGTGCTTTTACCCGTAAAAGAAGCCGGCTGTCCGCTCGCTGACATGATTACCGTCGCCAAACTTCGCGCAAAAAAAGAGGAATTTCCCGAAGCCGCGGTAGTGTGCTATGTAAATTCAAGCGCAGGCGTAAAAGCCGAGAGCGACATAGCCTGCACATCCTCCAATGCCATAGAGGTGGTAAGGTCCATAAAGGAGAAACGCATAATATTTGTTCCCGATAAAAACCTGGGAAGGTATGTCCAAAGCCATGTGCCGGAAAAAGAAATTATTTTATGGGAGGGCTACTGCCCGACGCATTTAAGGCTGACCGAAGAAGACGCCGTAAAAGCCAGGCGTAATTTTCCCGGCGCCGAATTTATTGCCCACCCCGAGTGCAGGCCGGAGGTTTTGAAACTGGCGGATCACATCTGTTCTACAAAAGGCATGTTCGATTACGCAAAGGCGGCGGACACCAAAGAATTCATTATCGGAACCGAAAGCGGCATACTTTATAACCTGCGGAAGAAAAATCCGGGCAAGAAATTCCATACGCCCACTACCCACCTTTTGTGCGCTAATATGAAACTTACGACACTTGGTTGGGTGGCGTATTCGCTGGAAAATCTTGTGCACAAGGTTAAAGTCGCAGACTGTGTGAAAGAAAAGGCTAGAAGTACGCTTGAGAGGATGCTCGATATAACGGGAAAAACAACGACAAAACATCCTCTTTGAACATGAAGCATAAGATTAAACTTGGCATTGTAGGCTGTGGCGCGATAGGGAGTGAAATAGCCCGAGGCTGTGTAAGCTTACTTAGTGATAAGATCGCGCTTATTGCCCTTTATGATATTGAAAGAGAAAAAAGTTTGCGGCTTTCCGATTCTTTGGGCAAGAATATTGCGGTAAATTCCGAAGAAGAGCTTTTTAATATAGCAGATCTAATAGTCGAATCAGCCAGCGGCGAGGCGGCAGGGAGCGTGCTTCAAAAAGCCATAGAAAAGACGAAGGATGTAATGATCATGAGCATAGGCGGACTACTCGGGTCGGGTGGCCTCCTCGAAAAAGCAGAGAAGAAGGGTATCAGGGTGTATTTACCGAGCGGGGCTATATGTGGTATCGACGGCCTGAAAGGCGCAAGACTTTCAAAGATCAGGACTGTTACGCTTACGACGAAAAAACCGCCCAAAGGCTTAAGTGGCGCCCCTTACTTGAAAGAAAAGGGTATCGATATAGATTCCGTAAAAGAGGAGACGGTCATATTTGAGGGTAACGCCCGGGACGCGGTGAGAGGATTTCCCAAAAATGTAAACGTAGCCTCGCTCCTCTCTCTTGCGGGTATCGGGGCTCCTGAGACCGTAGTGCGCATCGTTACTTCTCCGGCCTATACAAAAAATGTGCATGAGGTAAAGATCACCGGAGACTTCGGCGAGATCACCACGAGAACCGAAAATGTCCCTTCGAAGAAAAATCCGAAGACAAGCCGGTTAGCTTATCTTTCTGCTATAGCGACATTAAAAGGCATAGTGGAAAGCGTTAAGATAGGAACGTAACAATAGAAAGGGGGTGAATCAAATGAGCAAGAAGGTACTTTGCAAATGTGGCATCAAACGGAAAAAGGGGTACCTTTATTTTGTCGGAAAAAATGGCTGCGCTTACGAGACCAAAATGGCTCGTGGCAAGAAAAAAGGCGGCGGTAGGAAGATGATACACAATTGCCGTATAAAGAAAGAGAAGGGCCATCTTTATTTCATCGACAAAAAAGGTAGCGTTTGCTGTGCGAAGATGCAACGGGGCGGAAAGAAACGACGACGAAGAAGATGAGTTCTGCGGTAGACAGTAGACAGCAGGCAGCAGTAAATAACGAACGCATTCATTTAAGTGAGGAGTTGAGAGTTTTTTATATAAAAAACTCTCAACTCCTCATCCTGAGGAACGAAGTGACGAAGGATCTCTTTAAGTTATTATTGCTTCCCGCTGTCTGCTGACTACTAAAAATCCACTTAGGACGCTATTGTCCCTATCCGGGAAATAGCCAAGGAGGCTTTTTTTTGGCCAGGCGCGCAGACCGCAAAGTCTTGATGAAGATCTATAGAAGGCTTTATGCGCACTTCGGGCCAAGGCGCTGGTGGCCGGCGGATACGCCCTTCGAAGTTATGGTAGGGGCGATATTAACGCAGAACGCGGCATGGTCGAATGCGGCGAGGGCGATAGAGAACCTTAAGAAAGAGAAGCTTCTATCAGTGCGTAAAATAGGAAAGGCTGATTACGGAAGGCTTTCCCGTCTCATTAGGCCTTCCGGGTTCTATAAGGAAAAAGCGAAAAAACTAAAAAATCTTATAAAATTCTTAAATGAATCCTGTCAAGGGCACATCCCCGCGCTTGACGCTTACCGGACAAAAATCTTAAGAGAAAAACTTCTGGCTATAAAAGGGGTAGGCCCGGAGACAGCGGATAGTATTCTTCTCTACGCTCTGGGAAGGCCTGTTTTTGTCGTTGACACCTACACGAAGAGGATATTTTCAAGGCACAAAATACTCACTGACGACGCGACATACGGGCAAATTCAAAGATTTTTCATGAACGCTCTCACCAAAAACACAAGGCTTTTCAACGAATATCATGCTTTAATCGTGGAGACGGGCAAGAATTACTGCAAGAAAAGAAAACCATCTTGTAAAATTTGTCCTTTAAAAGTGGTCAAACACAAAAAGAATATGGTATAATATGACCAGTGATAAGTTCCAAGACCCTGATTCTAAATTTGGAATTTAAAACTTTAAACATGGAGGTGGGTATGTTCTTTGGCTTATTCAAAAGGAAAAAGAAACTGGAGGAACTAGGTGAGCCGATCGGTGAGGTGACCCATTTTTTTCCGCACGTAAAGGCGGCGGTTATAAAATTGAAAAATGGTACCTTGTCTATCGGAGACACCATTTATCTGAAGGGGCATACGACGGATTTTGAACAAAAGATAAAGAGCCTGCAGGCTAACCATAAGCCGATCGAAAAAGCGGAAAAGGGGCATGAGATCGGTCTCAAGGTTAGCGCCAAAGTAAGGCACGGCGATATGGTGTATAAGGTTACGTAAAAGGATTAAACCCGGTACAGGAAGACAAAATAGGGCATTATGAAAAACAGGCTATCCAGAAGGTTACTCTTGGGCCTTGGCTTTGACTGCGAAGACGGGCATGTGAGGATAACAAAGGGCAAGAATTTCAGGCTCTATGGCGGGTCAAAGAAGACGCACGACGTTATGCAGGAGAAGGCGATAAAGTTTAATGAACATTTGGATAAACATCGCAAAACTCTGGAAAATTTAAGCAAGAAAGAATTCAGTGACATTGCGAAAAAAATAGGCCTTGAGGCACCGGACGGGCCTAAAAGCAAATAAGATTCTTTCCAACCATCCCCTTCTAATAGCTTGCTACTTACCGGCTTTGATGATATCATATTGGCTTTATTAAAGGAGGTGAAGTAATGGCAACGGTTACAATAGATAGAGAACTATGCACGGGTTGCGGTCTTTGCGCTTCTGTTTGCCCCGAAGCATTTGAGATGGCAGATGACAACATAGCTGTCGTTAAGGGCGAATCGTGCGAAGGGCAGGATATCAAAGAGGTGTCTTCTCAGTGTCCCGTAGAAGCGATAAAGGTGGCGTAATCAAGAGAATAGCAAGCTTAAGCCAATTTAAAAAGGTAGCCCTTGAGGCGGCGCTCAAGGCCGGGAAATACATCGGAACGCGCGTAGGCAAAAAAAAGAAAGTTTGCTACAAAGGGGAAATAGATGTCGTAACCGATGCTGACAAGAGAGCCGAAAGCATCATCGTCGGCACGATCAAAAAATCTTTTCCACGCCACAGTTTCCTTGCGGAAGAAAACACATACGCAAAAAAGGATTTGGATTTTACCTGGATCATAGATCCTATTGACGGCACGACCAACTTTTTGCATGGTTTTCCATTTTTTTGCGTGTCAATAGCCCTGGTGTACCGGGGGAAAATAATTCTCGGAGTTGTTTACGATCCCACAAGAGAAGAGCTTTTTTATGCGGAACGCGCTAAAGGTGCGTTTTTAAACAAGAAGAGGATCCATGTTTCCGCAGTAAGTCGCCTCAAAAAGTCCCTGGTAGCTACGGGATTTGCGTACGATATAAAGAGAGCCGTGAATAACAATGTATCTAATTTTATTAACTTCCTGAAGGCCTCCCAGGCTGTGCGAAGGGCGGGTTCGGCAGCTCTGGATCTATGTTATATAGCTTGCGGGAGATTCGATGGATTTTGGGAGTTTTACCTGAATCCCTGGGATACGGCAGCGGGTCTTCTTATGGTAGAGGAAGCGGGCGGAAAAGCTACAAAAATTGACGGGTCGGCATATAGCATATACGATAAAGAGATACTGGCGTCGAATTCAAAAATCCATCGAGAGATGACAATGACCCTAAGTTTAGGCAAATAAACTACTTTTCTTGTTGTAATATGTGTCTGTTGTGGTAGGATGATAAAAGGAGGTGCTATTATGGCTACAATATTGACCGGTTTCCTATATTTATTCGGCATATTCTTTATCGTTGTAGGCGCGCTTTCCGTGTTTGCGACGGATATGATACGAAAGAAATTCTTTAATAAGCTTTTAGAGTTGAAAGACCTTAAAAAATATGCGCCGCTCTCTATTATTATCGGCGTCTTGCTGCTTTTTTCTGTCCCTTATAACAGGCACCGCCTCCTCATTCTCCTTTTCGGAATTCTATCGATGGCAAAAGGGATATTGCTTTTGGTTGCTCCGGAAAAAATAGAAAAATATAAAAACTGGTGGCAGAAGGCAAAAGACAATGCCTACAGAGCCTGCGGAATCGTAATAATAATTATCGGCTCCATCGTATTGATGGGCATATAAAAATCACTCAAACCGGCTGCGTTCGTGCGTAGCCGGTTTGGTAACATCCCGCCAACCCATCCGGCAATGCTTGTAAAAAAAGATCCCTCATTTTTACTATCCTATCTCGAAGACTCCTCCAATCTCAAAGGTGGATACACAGACCGCGTAGTTATACCGGAGAACGTAAGGGAGCTCGCTTCTGTCTTGAAAGAGGCGAATTCCGGAAAAATACCTGTTACAATTTCCGGCGCAGGAACCGGCCAGGCAGGGGGGAGGATACCTTTCGGCGGGATTGTTTTGTCTCTCGAAAAGCTTAACGCTATGGGGGAGATCAAAAAGCTTGAAAAGGGTGGAAGTGTGAGAGCGGAAGCCGGAGTCATAATAAAGGATTTAAAGGAATCCTGCGAGCGAAAAGGGCTTTTTTATACCTATGACCCCACGGAGCAGGCTGCGTTTCTGGGAGGCACCATCGCCACTAATGCCCAGGGTGCGCGCGCGTTTCGATACGGTCCTACAAGAAGGTGCGTAAAGGCTCTTACGGTTGTTCTCGCCTCAGGCGAGATTCTCAAACTGGAAAGAGGGGCCGTGAAGGCGAAGGGCCGCGTGATTGACTTTGAATCCGGAAATAAATGCTACAAAATAGAACTTCCTGCCTATAAAATGCCGGGTACCAAAAACTCGGCCGGGTATTATGTGGAAGACAATATGGATCTGATAGACCTTTTTATCGGGCAGGAAGGGACACTTGGCGTTATTGCCGAAGCGGAGCTTGAATTGCCTGATAAACCAAAAGGAATTTTCGCCTGCTTCGCGTTTTTCGAAAAGGATAATGATGCCTGGAATTTTGCCGCCTGCGCAGGGCGGGCGGGGCCACTTTCCGTAGAATACTTCGATGCGAATTGCCTGCGGCTCTTGCAGCATAAATACGGCAACGTTCCTTTGGTTGCGCGCGCAGCGATATTTTTTGAAGATGAAATTACCCTGTCGGAAGACAGCGTGCTTAAAAAATGGGACGCGCTTTTATCCCGGCATGACGTGTCCCAGGACAATACATGGGTGGCTACGAGTGAAAATATGTGCCGCCAATTTTTGGAAAAAAGGCGCTACATACCGGAAGAAATGAATGATATGGCGAGGCGCACCGGTTTTCCTAAGGTTAGTACGGACCTGGCTGTGCCACGCAAGAATTTATCCGATATGCTAAAATGCTATAGTGACGGTTTGGGTCGAAGCGGGCTCAGGCACTTTGTGTTTGGGCACATAGGGGATGCGCATTTGCACGTGAATATGCTGCCGTCCGGAAAAAACGATTATAACAGGGCAAAGAGTCTGCAACTTGATTTTGTGAAAAAGTCCGTGTCTTTAGGCGGCACTGTTTCCGCAGAGCATGGCATAGGCAAGACAAAAAAAGAGTTTTTGAAACTTCTTTACGGCGAAGAGGGCGTAAAGGAAATGAAAAAAGTGAAATTGGCGCTCGACCCCAATTTCATACTTGGGATAGGCAATCTGTTCGATTAACGGTACTCTACCTTTTCAAGCGTAGCGGTAACCTCTCCTATCCATGGTATCTCCAAAACCCGCACTGCTATGTATGCCGCAAGCCGCTTTTTGTCGGTGGAAAGATAACCCCATGCCTTTCCTCTTTTCTGGCGTTTTCCCTCCAGTATTACGTATGGCCTGATCAAAAATGCCCCAAACTCTCCGACCTTGGGAAGATCAATTCTTGCCGCCTTTTCAACATCGGCAATGACTTTGTAATTTTTTTCATTCAAGTTTACCGTCATCCTTACTTCGTCCCCGACTTTTATCGGCATGGTTCTCAGGGAATATGCGGCGCTTATCGGGTCATGGACATCTTTTTCTATAGGGGACTCTTTTACGGTGCCGTCCAGCAAATTCGTGTTTATTGCGATACCTCGATCCAAATCATAATCTACCACAAGGTCTTTTTTATATCTTCCTTCCCGTATTATGGCTTCATAATGCCTGCTTATGAGTTTCTCTTTGTCTACGTAGGATGTAAACGTATCCTCGACCCTGAAAAGTTTCGAGAGAAATTTATTTGTCTTTGCGGTGACCACAACCTTGTATACTTCGTATTCCTTGAAATTCATAAGCGATTCCACTGTAGCGGTGGCGCGCCCGACCGGAATGCCTTTCCACGCAACAAGGAAAGTAAATTTTTCACCAACAGTCAAAGAAGCCGTTGGCAGGGCAACTTTCCCGGCGGACACCTCGCTTACCGAAGGGCGGCGTATCTTAGCCGTCCCGGCGCAGCCCGAGACAAGCATTATAACCGGGAGTAGCATGAGCAAAAACTTCTTCATGGCACCATATAGTAACGTAAAACCCCCCGCTTGTAAAGCAACTTATGGGGACGTTTCAAACGCGACCAAGGGGAACGCGGTTCTTGACAAGAATTCATGTTTGGCTTATAATTACTTCCTAATATTTACAAGGGAGGTAACTGATGGACTGTTTACTTACTGAAGAACAAAATATGATACGGGATTTGTGCAGGCAGATTGCGCGTGAGAAGATCAAGCCTGTTGCGGCTGAGTATGATGAGAAGGAAGAATTTCCCTGGCCGATCGTTAAAATATTGGCAGAGTCGGACATCACAGGGGTTTATATACCCGAGGCGTATGGCGGAATGGGCGGTGGTGTTTTTGAGTTGGCTATTGCTACCGAGGAGCTGTCGTGGGGTTGCGGAGGCATAGCGCTTGCTTTTGCGGCAACGGGGCTTGGCGCATTTCCTATTCTTCTTTTCGGGAATGAGGAACAAAAAAAGAAATATCTTACGAAAATAGCAAAGGGAGCTCTTGCTGCATTTTGCATTACAGAGGCCGAAGCAGGTTCCGATGCGGGCTCGATAAAAACAACCGCTGTTAAAGACGGTGATTCATATATTCTAAACGGCACCAAACAGTGGATCACAAACGGCGGAGAGGCAGATATATACACTGTAATTGCCATGACAGACAAGAAAAAAGGTGCGCGGGGAGCAACGGCGTTTATTGTTGACAAGGACGCTAAAGGGCTTGATTTTGGGAAGAAAGAGAAGAAGCTTG
>JAMXCZ010000029.1 GCA_024542975.1 Candidatus Omnitrophota bacterium
ATCCACTCTGACAGGAGAAATGTATAGAGTTTCCTTATTTTGGTTTTCTCCTGTCAGAGTTAGCTGAGGCCGGAATTTGCTGCACCCCGGAGGCATACCCTTACCGGGGTGCGCAGGCAGGATGTAACGCGGCAGCCAGAGTATTACACATTGTGCGATTCATTATTACAACTTGCGGGTTAGGCAAGGTGCGGGTATAATAGGTTGAGATGATGAGTTTTAGAACGAAAGTATTTATATGTTTGGTCACGCTCGCCCTTCACGGGACTTCTTTTGCCGGAGAGGAAAAAGAAAAGCACTTGTATACAAATAAATTGGTAAATTCTAAAAGCCCGTATCTACTGCAACACGCCCATAATCCGGTAAACTGGTATCCGTGGGGCAAAGAAGCGCTTAATAGGGCAAAAATGGAAGATAAGCCTATTTTTCTATCCATCGGCTATTCGACATGCCACTGGTGCCACGTGATGGAAGAAGAATCTTTTTCCAAACCCGAGATCGCCAAAATCCTTAATAAATATTTCGTCGCCATTAAAGTTGACAGGGAAGAACGCCGCGATCTCGACAATGTGTACATGAAAGCCGTTATGAACATGACCGGCCAGGGCGGATGGCCGCTTACGGTGTTTCTTACCCCGGAACTCGAACCTTTTTATGGCGGGACTTATTTTCCGCCGGAGGATAAGTGGGGTAGGCCGGGGCTTAAAACGGTTCTTAACTCAATTGCGGACAAATGGAAAAATAGCCGGGACGAGGTTTTGCGTTCGGGAAAAACGCTAACCGGGATCCTTCACAAACAGGCGCAAAGCAAAAGCAAGTCTGGGTTTTCTTTAGGCAAAGACAATTTAAAAAAGGCTTATACGGCATTCGCTTCCAGTTTTGATTCTAGGTACGGCGGATTTGGAAGAGCTCCAAAATTTCCTCAAGGCCATTCGCTCTCTTTTCTTCTGCGGTATTGGAAACGCAGCGGAAAACAAAAGTCGCTTAAAATGGCTGAGAAAACTCTAAGCCTTATGGCCAGGGGCGGTATATACGACCATATCGGAGGAGGCTTTCACCGTTATTCTACGGACGCCGAGTGGCGCATTCCGCATTTTGAAAAAATGCTTTACGACCAGGCGATACTCTCCCGGGCCTACACGGAGGCCTACCAGGCAACAGGCAACGAAGAATATGCAAGGATCGCAAAAGAGATTCTCGAATATCTTTTGCGTGATATGGCGCATCCTGAAGGAGGGTTTTATTCGGCAGAGGACGCGGATTCTCCCTTGCCGGAGAACCCGAAAAAGAAAAAAGAAGGCGCATTTTACGTATGGAAGAAGGGTGAGATCGTGAGCGCCCTGGGTAAGAGAAACGCGGAAATATTAAACTACCATTTCGGCATAAAGGACGCCGGCAACGCACCGAGCGACCCTCACGGAGAATTCAAGGGAAAAAATATTATTTATGTCGCGCACGACTTCAAGGAAACCGCCCAACACTTCAAAGAAACCGAAACGAGGATTAAAAAAGTCATAAAGGCCTCCAAGAAAAAACTGTTCGCGATCCGTTCCCGCAGGCCAAGGCCGCCTTTGGATGATAAGGTTCTCACGGACTGGAACGGGCTTGCGATTTCGAGTTTTGCCTTCGCCTCCCGCGTCTTCGACGAGCCGCGATATCTGGAGGCAGCGGAGGAGTCGGCCCGTTTCATTCTCGCGAATCTCATTCGGGAAAACGGAAGGCTCATGCATCGTTATCGGGAAGGTGATTCAGCTATTCCCGGTATGATTGACGACTATGCTTTTTTTATCTACGGCCTTTTCGACCTTTATGAGGGCACTTTTGATCCGGAATATATAAAAGAAGCGGAGCGCCTTACGAATGAAATGTTGCGCCTTTTCTGGGATGAAGAAAGCGGGGGATTCTTTTTCACCGCGATTGACGCCGAAACCTTATTGGTCCGTACGAAGGAGATTTATGATGGGGCAACTCCTTCGGGGAATTCGATAGCGGCGCTGGATCTCATCCGGCTCGGAAGGCTTACTATGAATACGAAATTTGAAGCAAAGGCAGAAGCTCTTTTTAAGGCTTTTTCGGATAAAATAGCGCAACTGCCAAGCGCCTATACCCAGACACTTATAGCGTTGGATTTTGCGTTGGGCCCATCGAAGGAAATTATCATCGCGGGAAAACGTAAATCTAAAGATACAAAGAAAATGATCCGCGAACTTTACAAGCCATTTATCCCAAATAAAGTTGTCGCATTCCGTCCTGCTATGGAAGAAGAAGCAAAAGAAGCGTCAAGCGTTATCAAGTTTCTTTACAACCAGGCTCCTTTAAACGGCAAGGCTACAGCCTATGTCTGCAAAAATTACGTCTGCAATTTCCCCACAACAAACCCCCAAGAAATGCTCAACCTCATTAATGGGGACGTTCCACCCAGTCCCAACTCATTACAGCTTAACGAGTTAGATACCCGCTGATTGCAAACTACAGGAGGTTTGGGCTAAAATGAACTTGAGCTCGTATTCTTTTATACACAAAGGCAGGTATAGATAGATGACATTCCCAAGGGGCCGCAGAATAATATTTCTCTTAAGGCCTTCTTTGTAAATTTTTAGCCCGATTCTTTCGTTCAAACCGAACGGTTTCCTTGTCTGTTTATTCTTCACCAATTCTACAGCGCCTATCATGCCTATACATCGCACATCGCCTACAATAGAAAGGTTTTTGAGTTTCGCGAGGCCTTTATGGAATATCGGCATCAGCGTTTTTATTTTACGCAGCGTATTTTCTTCCTTAAAAACCGCGAGGCTCGCCAGCGCTGCGGAAGCAGCTATGGGATTTGCCGTAAAAGTGTGCCCGTGAAAAAATGTTTTACCTTTGCCATAATCGGCATAAAAGGCCTGATACACTTTTTCCGTTGTTAGCGTAGCACCCATAGGCAAATATCCGGCGGTGAGCCCCTTGGAAAGGCACATAAAATCCGGTTCGACTCTTGCATGCTCTGAGGCAAACATCTTCCCTGTCCTGCCGAATCCGGTCGCGACCTCATCCAGTATTAAATGGACGTTATATTTTTTCGCAAGCGCGGCCGCTTTTTTGAGGTACTCCGCGGGATAAATTATCATGCCGCCGGCAGCCATGATCATCGGCTCTAAAATAACTGCAGCAATTCCCCTGTGCCCGGCCTTAAGTATAGCCTCTAAGGACTTTATGCACTCTATATTACAAGTTGTTTTTTCTTTTCCCTCGGGACATCGATAGCAATAAGGCGAGGCGGCTTTAAAAGACGAAAAAACGAGGGGACTGAATATTTTATTGAATGGATCTACCCCGCCTACGCTCATTGCGCCAACCGTATCACCGTGATAGCCATCTTCAAACGAAACAAACTTTGTCTTTTTCTTCTTGCCGATATTCTTCCAGTATTGGAAGGACATCTTAAGTGCCGTCTCAACTGCGGTAGATCCGTTATCAGAGAAAAACACCCTTGTAAGGTTTTTCGGGGCAATGGATACGAGTTTCTCGGCAAGAAGGATCACGCCCTTATGCGTAAAACCGGCGAACAAAACGTGTTCCAGCCTGTCGAGCTGGATCTTTATGGCTTTCTTTATCCTCGGATGGTTATGGCCGTGAACATTGCACCACCAGCTTGATATTGTGTCGTAATAGAAATTTCCCTTATTATCAAAAAGTTTCACGCCTCTTGCTTTTTCTATAAGAATCGGGGGAAACTCGCCGCAGTCCTTCATCTGCGTATAAGGGTGCCAATTATGTTTCAAATCCCTTTTTATCCAGTCGACCATGCTGTTACCCATCTATTTCAAATTAAATAAGTTTAACGCTATTGGTACAAATGCTTTATACAGTTTATTCCTGTCGTTAACTCTGGGTAAAACACCTAATATCTTCTCTCCCGTTATCCTGCCCACTATCTTCGGATTATCCTCGAGAACGGCTTTATCGTGTTTTCCCCCGGAGTTATTGAATATGATGCCTGCGATCTTCATGTTCCTTCGCTTTATTGCTTCCACTGTAAGAAGCGTGTGATTTATGGCGCCCAATCTGTTAGACGCTACGAGCAATACCGACAAAGAGAGGTCACGGGCTACGTCTATTACAAGCTTATGCTCGTTTAAAGGGACGAGGCCCCCGCCTATTCCTTCCACTATCACAAAATCAAACTGCTCACTAAGAAGGTGGAAACTGTTTTTGATCTTTTTTATATCGATTTTTCTTTTTTCAATGCGGCTTGCCATGTGCGGTGAGGAGGAAACCTTGAAAGTATACGGGCACACTAAGGGAAGGTACGCTTTTATGGATTTTTTTGTTTTCTTCATTAACCTAAGATGCGCGCCTATATCGTCCGGGAATACGGAACTTCCCGTCTGGATCCATTTCTGGGTTATGACGCTATACCCTTTATCCGAAAGAAAGCGGCCCGCAAGTCCTGCGACTACTGTCTTTCCCACGCCCGTATCAGTACCCGTTATAAAAAATGCTTTCATTTCTCCCCCCGGCAAAAGAAAACCTGATACGTCGCCGTTCTTGATGGAAAACGCTCTTTATATATACAATCGAGCTTGCCGATAATCTGTGAGGTCCAGAATCCCTTCCTGCCGGTGCCATAGCCCCTTATTCCGCTATATTTTATTTTTTGAAGAAGCTCTTTTACGGAATTATGTTTTTCCTCATATATTTCTTCATCTACCGAAACATTTGCAAAGTGCCTCTCTAAGATGTTTTTTATTTCGGGCTTTTCTATGAAGCCGGAGGAGCTTGTTGCTATGTCTTTCCCGAATAAAGTCCTTAACGATTCGTTTAGTTCATAAAAAGTACGCGGCCCAAAAATAGAAAAGAGCATTATACCTTTTTCGTTCAGCAGTTTTTTATAAAGGCGCAATACCTTTCCCAAATCGTCAAACCATTGAAAGCTCGCATTGGAGGTTATGAGATCGTAGTTTTCGCTAAATTTTGCTTTTTCAGCGTCACCTACTACAAATTCAATGCTAGACTCCCGCAGCTTATCTTTTGCAATCTCTATCATCTCGCGTGATATATCGAGGGCCTTTATATTCGAGCTCCGGAACCGTTCCCTTAAAAAACCCGTATAAAGGCCGGTACCGCATCCTATGTCTAAAATCTTTTTGAATTCTCCTACCGGCAGAATAGAGATGAGTTTACGGGCAGAGTTTCGCTGAACAGAAGAGTATTTGTCATAACTTTCGGCATTTCTTGAAAAATTATTTTTTATGACTGTTTTTTTTACCATAAGACTTTGCTCTTCTCTTCCGAAAAAAACGGGATATGCCCGGCTCCCTTAATCTCTACAAATTCCGCGCGCGGTGAGCCTTCCTTTATAGCGCGCGCTTCATCTATCGGCGCAATAGAATCGCGCTCGCCGTGTATTATCTTTACATTTTTTACCCGGGCAAGCATGCACGGGTTTATTGCGCACCTTCCCAGATAATCCAGCGTCTTAAGTAAATAGTCCAGATCGAATTTGTCGCAATAACTCTTAAGAAGCTCACTTTTGAAGCGACGCATCTCCTTTTTCCCGGAAAAAGCGGAGGAAAAAAAACTGTAAAGATATGCTTTTTTATTTTTTATAAGGTATCTTTTTATTTTTTCGATTTCTTCGTGATTATACCGCGCTCTTATTCCCACCAGGGTAAGCCTATCTATTAAACCGGGATTTTCTGACGCAAAGCGCGCCGCCATAAAGCCTCCCATTGAAAATCCGAAGATAGACACAGGCTTATCGTTCTTTTGCAATACATTGAAAAGGCTTTTTTCGAAATCATATGGAGACATCTCAAGCGGTACAATAAGGTCCGATTTAAAATTTAGTGACGCGAATATCCGGCAATCCGTAGCCCAGCCTGGCAGGAGCACGGTCACGTTGTCCGCTTTTCTATCTATGTATTTGAACGATGTCATCACAAAGCTTTTTTAGTAAATCTTTCGTATGGTAATAGGTTACCGAAAACCTGAGGCGTGAGGCGCCTTCCGGAACCGTGGGGGGCCTTATCGGAAGGGTCCAGTAATTTTTATCCCGGAGTTCCCGGGCAAGCTTTACGGCGGGCTCGCTCTCACCCGTAATAAGCGGGACTATTTGCGAGGCGCCCTTTACCTTGAAGCCGTTTTTCTGTAATTCTTCCCGGAAGAAACGCGCGTTTTCCAAAAGCACCTCCCTGCGGTAGGGCTCCTCGCGCACAAGATCTATGCTTTTTATGTTTGCGTTTATTACGGAAGGTGGAAGCGCCGTAGAATAAATAAAACTCCTTGAAGCATTTATTAGGTAGCTTCTCAAATTCTCAGAGCACGCAACGTAAGCGCCAAAACTTCCCAGCGCCTTACCGAATGTTCCCATTATTATTTCTATACGGCTACTCACGCCTTCTTCCTCTGCTACGCCGCTTCCTCCCTCGCCGAATATGCCGGTTGCGTGCGCTTCATCAACCATCATGAAGGAATCGTAGTTCTCTTTAAGTTCGACGAGTTTTTTAAGCGGGGCTTTATCGCCGTCCATGCTGAAAATTGTCTCTGTTATTATTAAAGATCTTTTATATTTTTTCCTGTGGGCTTTGAGCAGCTCTTCGAGATTCGCGATATTATTATGCGTAAATCGGAAAAGTTTCGCTCCGGAGAGCACTATACCGTCTATTATGCTCGCGTGATTCAATCTGTCCGAAAAGATAACATCACCGCGCCCGCAGAGCGCGCTTATTACTCCCACGTTAGCCTGATAACCCGAATTAAATATTAAGGCGCTTTCTTTCCCTTTAAAATGCGCTGTTTTTTCCTCCAGTTCGTGGTGTATATCCAGGTCGCCGCTTAGAAGCCTCGAAGCCGAAGCGCTTGAGCCGAATGTGTCTATTGCTTCCTTCTGAGAGGATTTAAGGGCAGGGTGCCCGGAAAGGCCGAGATAGTCGTTAGAGCAGAAGTCGATGTATACGTTCTCTTTGAAATTGATAAGGCCTTCGCTTCTTGATGCGGCGGGCTTTAATGTCCGGAGGAGCCCCGACTCTTCCCGCTCTTTAAGAAAGTGTTCTATTCTTTCCATAGGTTTTTTATTTCTTCTATAAGCTCGCGATCCGACTCTACGCTTCTTCCTTTTATGGTAAGGTATCCGCCTATCAGCATGCCGTTTGCGCCCGCGGCAAATCCGAGCCCCTGGAAATCTTTTAGAACTGTTTCCCTGCCTGCTGCGATCTTTATTATTTTGTCTTTCAGGATAATCCTGAAGATCGAGAGCGTTTTTATCGCTTCCCCCGCTGATATAGGTTTTACAGACTCAAAAGGCGTTCCTTTTATGGGAACCAATATATTTATCGGGACAGAATCAACGTTTAGTTCTTTCAGGAGGCGCGCCATATCAACCCTGTCCTGCCAAGTCTCGCCCATACCTATAATACCGCCTGAGCATACTTCAAGGCCGGTTTCTTTTGCGGCCCGAATGGTATTAACTCTTTCGCTAAACTTGTGGGTGATTACAACTTGTGGATAAAAACGTTCCGATGTCTCGATGTTGTGGTGATAACGCGAAAGCCCGGCGCTTCTCAGTTTACGTAATTCCTCTTTTTCTAAAGCCCCTAATGAAGCGCAGACCGTAATTCCTATTTTCTCGCTGATTGCGGATATGGCCTTTGCTATTTCGTCTATCTCGCGTTCCGTTAAGCGGTTCCCGCTTGTTACAATGCCAAACTTATGAGCTCCGAGGCCCCTGGCACGCTCTGCTTCTTTTACGATGGAATTTACGTCTTTAAGCGGGTATGTCAGGCGGGAAGCGCTGTGCCGGGAAGATTGGGCACAAAATTTACAGTCCTCCCCGCACAGGCCGGACTTTGCGTTTACGATGCTGCAAAGCTCAAGCTTGTCCCCGAGAAACTTCCTCCGGGTCTTATCAGCCCGGTCAATAAGCTCAGTAACGGGAAGCCCCAAAAGCTCTTTATCCTCATCCATCATACACTCTCCATAACTGTCAACCATTCTACCATCACCGGTTTACCATTTCCACAAGAAAGTGCCTCCGGTCATAGGGAGTAAACCTGTTATGATAGAAGACTCGAGGGATGTATTTAACGGACAGATCATCTAAAAAGGATCTTATGCCTCCGGTAAATTGCTCTTCTGAGTCCGTAAGGGCTGTATTATGGGAACTTTTTGTTTTAAGAAATTTCTTTGGCGGTTTCGCAGCATTAAACAATTTTTCTCACAGATAAAATGGCACAATTTCATCATCTATGCGATGAATGACCGGTTTTGAACACTTAGCTTCCTTTAAATATTTTCCTTATCTTCACCGGTGGTTTAACTATATATACAACTATAATAAACCCAGCAATAAATATTGTGGGAATTAATATTATTAACGGATTGACATCCGGATAAACTAACTTCTCGATATAGTGAACTATAAACGAGCCATAGTACTTCAATTCAGGATTGTATCCTGCCCTTAAAGAATTTTCCAGTATAGTTAAGGGGCAATATTCTCTTAAAAGAGTCAAAAGCCCAACATAGGTTATACCGCAAAGATGAAGTGTTCTGAATAACCATCTATCAAAGAATTTAGGATTAAAGAATCCTTTTAAAGTAAGGAAGAATCCCAAAAGTATAAAGAGTATGCATAAAAAATGTGCAACCACAATTAAATCAGCAAAGATTTTATACAGCATCTGTTTTTCTTTTAATCCTCATAACCTCTTGTCTTATTCCTAAGGCTATGGCTTCATAGCCATCTTTAGCGCCTTGTTTTTCCCCTTCTTTTTTAAGTTCTTTTATTGTTTGCGGTCTTCCAAAAACAATCTTGACGGGATGGGGTCTGGGAAAACGATTTGTTCTTGGCCAGGATTCATAGGAACCGCTGATATATACAGGAATCAATCGAACGTTCAGCTCTTTTGCCAATATTCCGATTCCCTTTTTGAATTCTTTAATTTCTCCGTCAATAGACCTTACCCCTTCGGGAAAAATACAGGCCGTTTTGCCATTCCTCAAGATATAAGCGCAAGCCTGCATTGCATCTACTAATCGGGCGCCCGGGTCAATGGGAATTATTCTGATTAATTTTGTGATATCTCTGATTATCGGAACTTCAAAATAGAGTCTGAATCCGAGAAAGAACGTACGTTTTTTTAACCACCGGGGGAGGGATATAGCGACAAAGAATCCGTCCAAATAGCTGCTGTGGTTAGGGCAAAGAATAAATGCTTCATCCGTGGGTAAGTTTTTTATTCCAAAAACCTTAAATTGCCAGATTATCTTAAATGGAAGATATAATATCCCTGAAACCAACAGCGTGAAAACCTGCGCTCTCCAACCGGGAGATAAATCTATTTTTTCAATTATTTCTTTGGCTGGATCGGTCTTTAAAATATCACTCCATAAAGATACCCGCGTCTTGACCGGTAGGGCCCCTCCGCCTTGTGGTTTTTTCTTTGAAATCAAGTTTTCAACTTCAAACATAAGTTCTTTCACTGTGAAAATTCTAGCCATTAAAGAATCCGGTATGTCAATCTTTAAAATCTTTTCTAATGTAACCATTAGTTCCGTACGTCCTAATGAATCAAGGCCGATATCGATTTCCAAATGGTCGCCTAATCGGATTCGCCTTCCTAAATTTGTTTCTTTACTTAAGGTTTCTATTATCGTTTTTGCGATTCCCGAAGAGAGAATTTTTTGGTCTTCATCGCTCACGGAAATCTCCTCATCTACCTTTCTTAATCCAACACCCATAAGTTCATCTAAATATCTATTTTTAATTTCAAATCTTTTTAATTTCCCCAACCGTGTGCGGGGTAAATCCTCATTTGTAACAACAAAGCCCATAATCCGTTTGTAGGGAGGACTCTGCTTAGACAGATTCTCCAGGTCCCACTTAATCATTCCATAAATATTAACCTCGCCAACCTTGCGGTAATAGTCCAGATCGGGAACAATGACCGCCATAAGCTTTTCCTCTTCTCTTTTACCAGTTGCTAATACGCATAATCCTTTAATGAAAGGGCTTTTGGCGTAATGGGATTCCACCTCTACGGGCGATATATTCTTTCCCGAACTTAACACAATCAACTCTTTCTTCCTCCCCGTAAGGCGAAGATACTCTTGTTTGTCCAGATAGCCCAAATCTCCGGAATAGAACCAATTATCCTTTAAAACCTTTCGCGTCTCTTCAGCCTCTTTATAGTAGCCTTTCATAACATTAGGGCCTTTGATTGCCACCTCACCTATGCCATATTCATCAGGTTCAACAATCCTTAAGTTCACATCCGGGATTACTTTCCCCACAGAACCTATTTTTTGTTTTTTCAATGGATTAAAGGTCGCTACCGGCGATGTTTCAGTAAGCCCGTATCCTTCCAGGATCGTAAAACCGATTTTCACAAGAAACCTTGCCGCCTCTTCATTCAACCTGGCGCCGCCGCAAGCAAAAAATCTTAAATTTTTTCCGAAGGCCCGATGAATCTTTGACAGTGCCAGCCTGGTCAAATTAATTCTCGCAAATTTTCTTACCAGCCACAACATCTCTATAAATCCTAAAAGGGGGAACCTTATCAAAAACGGAATCTTCTTTATTCCGTCTGATATATGTTTATAAAACATGTGGAAGAGCTGTGGCACTCCTACTAACATCGTCACACCTGTCTCTCTCATACACCCCAGCAGCTCCTCACTCTTAAGGCTTGAAATGTAGGTAATCTTACTTTGAGAAAAAAGTGGCACAACGAGAGTTACCATAAATGGAAATGAATGATGCAGCGGCAATATAGACAAAACATTATCTTTATCTGAAAAGAGTTTTAATTTATCAATACTTCGAGAATTGGAATAAAAATTTTCGTGTGTTAACATAACACCTTTTGGCCTGGCGGTAGTGCCTGAGGTATAAAGAATAGAGGCGATGTCCTGGGGAGATACCTCAGGTCTGGATATTGTGGATTTCAAATTTGACGCGGGAGATTTTTCCGAAAAAGAAATAATTTCTTCGGACGATTTTTCGATGTCAAGTGCTATGATTTTTTGCAATGAAGGGATGCTATCGGTGAGGCCCGTAAATAACGAAAGTAATTTACCGGAGGTAAAGGCGATTTTGCTTTCTGAATCATTTAGAAAAAATTTTATCTCCTCTTGTTTGGATTGAGGATCAATGGGAATAGCTATGGCCCCTCGAAACATAATGCCAAAGTAAATCATCCCCCATTCAGGCCTGTTTTCTAGGACGATAGCGACTTTATCACCTTTTTTTATTCCCATGCCAAGCAAAGAATGCGCTATAGATTGAGAGGCCTCATAAAGTTCCTTATAGGTATACTTGATATAGACATTTTCTTTTTTCATTTGCATAACAATTTTATCAGGAAATTGATTAACCATTTCTATTAATTTATCGGGTAAAGTATATAATTTCTTATTCATCTTTAGCCACCGCTCCTTGTATATTATTTGGAACTTTTTGAAGTATTTAATAAATGTAATAAATGGGGACAGTGGACATGCCCTGATAGCCCGAACCAGTTCCAATCTCTAAAACTTTATCATCGCCATCTAAGTTTAATAATTCGGTCATCAGGGCAACAATATAGGGTTGAGAAATCGTCTGTTCTCCGCCAATAGGTAAAGGGTGGTCGCTATAAGCCAACTTCTGAATATGATCCGGGACAAAGAGATGTCTTTTGACCTTGAGCATCGCCTTTAGCAAACGTTCATCCTTAATGCCCCGTGTCTTTATCTGAGTTTTTATCATATCTCTTCTTGCTCGAATAAACCCTGGTTTTTCCTCAGAGAATTTATGTTCGGCCGTGGCTGAATCGGCGCCGCCACTAACCATAAGAGACAAACTAATTACCAGAACCAGAATTCCCTTTCCCTGATTAGAAATGCTACTGTACAAATTACACATTTCATATTTTCTTGTTTCTCCCATTTTTTTATTCTCGGAATTCTACGGTTTTTCTAAAAAATGTCACTTTAGTGTTTGCGAAAACCAGTCAAGTATCAATTTCTGCATCGTATCGCCATGGAATTGAATAAGCCTTTCTGCATGAAACCCACCTTCTATTATTTCAAGTTTTTTTGTAACCCGCGCCGCGTCATATAGCCTTTTGGAATGGCGGTCTTTAATAACCCAATCCCTGTCTCCGTGTATAAAAAGTATGGGCGTGTGCTTTATCCGGACTATTGTCTTAATCGGTTTTTCCTTCGGGATAAAGATGTGTTCAACCCTTGCACCCTTGCCTTCCCAGCCGCATTCTATATTGTCCTTTAAATCATAAAACATCCCGGGTTCCCAAAAATGATAATTTATTGATTCAAACTTAGTAGGGCAGCTGATCAAAACCATGCTGTCAATGTCGTCCCTCAGGGCCGCAGCATTAATTGCCGAAGCCGCGCCCAGGGAAAAAGCTACTACGCCTATATGCCTGTATCCTTGCACCACCGCATAATCTAAAACGGCATCCACGTCCATGTGCTCCCTGGCTGACCATGTAAACTTTCCTCCGCTTTTTCCGTGGCCTCTAAGATCGAATATTATAACATCGTACTTAGATGAAATTAAATCCACGGTTTTACGCATCCACCTGTTTTCCTTGCTGTTGAAAAATCCCGGGCATATTATAGCAACGGTGTCAGATCCGTCCCCATAACGTTCATAAGCGATCTTTACGTTATCTTTAGTATATAATATACCTGTTTCCGCTTTTGGAGATGATCTCGTTTTTGCATACCCGGAAGGTATAGCTGCTATAAGCGAAAACGCGATACAATAAAACCAAAGCTTAAATATTAATACGCCGCCGGGTCCCATGCGGTAAATTATACGCCCAAAAACAACAGGCCTCAAGGTTTATCTTGAGGCCGTTTAACCCTCGTTCGACATGGCTCACGGGCGGAGGGTATAGGACAAACTAATTTCACTAATTCAGTTGTGAATTTTCGTGTGTATCCACATCCGGGTTGAATTTTGAAAACGTCTCTTAAATTCTAGAAAGAAGGAACCGACTGTAGCAGAAAATCGGATAGATTCGGTTTCACATAAAATGCGGACTTTGTGCCAGGCGTAGGGGCTTTCTGGGTGAAATAGCCTATAGCATCCGAAAGGCCACATAAAATTATCTTTCCCAGTGGTATTGATTGATATAGAGTTGTATCTACCTGCAAAACATAGGGATAGGGTGGTTTTTGAGGGTTTTGAATTGAAGAATAGGGGATAGAGAAAGGAAAGAAGTACCCCGCAGAGGACTCGAACCTCTCACAGCCGCCTTAAACACTATTGTTACCCTATCGTAAAGATAGGGGGCCATTTTTGTTTTTATTGGCCTCTGCATATCGCTATGCAGGTCAGACTATCCCATCTCCCTGCCACGTTTTGAAGTTTATCTTCGAAAAGCGGTGAGGGAGTCCCGATTATAGTCGTTGAACCTTCCTCTCCCTTGTACGTAGGCGAGAGGCTTGGCTGCGGATTGTCTGCATCGCTGTATTTTTACCACTATGGTAACAGCGAATACCCCAGAGTTTCCCGCAATTTACAGGATTTTCATCTATTAGTTACCTAATAGCGCCCCTTTTTCAAAGGGCGGTGCTCTACCAGATGAGCTAGCGGGGCACGGTTTAATTTCTTTCCAAAGAACAATTTAATTTTTTTATCTATAAGAAGAAATTGCTTGTTCTAGGATCTCTCGTTTTTCAATTTCCTTTTTCCAAATCGTATTTTTGCGTTTAGGATTTACGCAAATGTGCGGTGAAAAACTTATCTCTTGCATAAAAACCACAAGGTTTTCTCTGCCACTAACTTCGACTGCCTTACTATACATATCTACTCTTGCTTTTATTCCAAATTCCTCTAATAAAAATGCTATATTTCGTAATATCTCGTGTGACCTCTGGTAGCCCCTTACTCGTCTTTTATGCTTACGATTATAGTAAATATTGCCTTCGTCATCAAAAAATGTCTTTAAAAATATCCGTTTTTCTTCCCTTGTAGCCTTTGTTTTTAAGTAAGGAAAAATTTCGTTTATTTTTTCTTTTATATAGGCTGCAAACTCCACATTATGAAATGCCATCACTGCGACTCCGTCTGCCCGATTATGCAGTATTGGTTTAATGTCGAATGTTTGGTCGATCAAATTTTTAAGATGTTCGATCTGATATTTTGAACGGCTATAATACGTACATCCACAATTTCTTACATGCCCGTCAAACATGAAATGAGCCACTATATGAACAATTTGAGAATTCCAATCAAGGGGTCTTTTAATATGCCTACCGGGCAGGCAAATGCCCTTTCGAGGATTTGTCCTGTTTCTGCGTAATTCACTCCTTTTTCTATTAATCTCGGTTTTTTGATTTTGCGTTAATGTGATATCCTCTATATATCCGTATACCGTACTTTTGGGCAATTTCGTTTCTACTGTTATAGAGGTTAAAGAAAAACCTTGTTTTCTAAGGCGCCTAGATTTTTCTTTAAAATATTCTCTATTTTTATGTTTCATAACAGCTAAAAACCTCTATACTTCGTGAATTTCTTTTTCTTTGTTGGCAAGCTGGGCGTCGATTTCTTTCGAGTATTTATCGACGAGTTTTTGCACGCTTTCTTTATATTTGAATTTATCGTCTTCTGTAATTAGCTTGTCTTTTTCCAGTTTTTCGATGTCGTCATTTGCGGTGCGCCTTGCCGTTCTTAAAGAAATTTTTCCTTCTTCCGTAATATTTTTTATGATCTTGCTCAATTCATCTCTTCGTTCTGTTGTGAGAGCGGGCACGGATATGCGAATAACCTTTCCGTCATTGTTTGGCGTAATCCCCAATTTCGAGCTTAGAATCGCCTTTTCTATGTCTTGCGTTATGGATTGATCCCATGGCTGAACAACAATAAGCCGCGGCCCGGGAGTGGAGATGCTGGCCAACTGCTTAAGCGGCATTGATGACTCGTAGCAATTGACTTTTATCCCTTCCACCAGGGACGCATTCGCCCTGCCTGTCCGCACGGTATTGAATTCCCTTTCATTAGCCTCTACGGTCTTTTTCATTTTGCTCTCTACCGCTTTCAATACTTCCTGTACCGTAGCCAAGGAAATCACCTCCGTTCAATAAACAAGCGTGCCAACGTCCGCGCCCATAACAACTTTTTTTATGTTTCCTTTTTTGTTTATGTTAAAAACTATGATGGGCAGGTTATTGTCCATGCATAAACTCACCGCTGTCGCGTCCATGACCTTAAGGCCTCTCTTTAATACGTCGATATATTTTAATTTTTTATACTTTCTCGCATTTTTCGCTTTCATGGGGTCTTTTGTGTAAACCCCGTCTACTTTCGTAGCCTTAAGGACTACATCCGCCTGGATCTCGGTGGCCCTGAGAGCAGCTGTCGTATCGGTTGTAAAATAAGGATTCCCTGTACCGCATACAAAAATGACCACACGCTTTTTTTCCAGATGCCGTATGGCCCTCCTCCTTATATACGATTCCGCCAGGGCGCGCATCTCTATGGCAGTCTGGACACGCGTAAAAACCCCGATCCTCTCCAACGCATCCTGAAGCGCCAGGCCGTTAAAAACAGTGGCGAGCATTCCCATGTAGTCCGCGATAGAGCGGTCCATCCCCTTGCCAGTCGCAGCCTCCAGGCCCCTGAAAATATTCCCGCCGCCTATGACGATAGCGACCTCAACGCCAAGCCCCTTTATCTCTTTTATCTGCCTGGCTATCGAGAGCATTACATCCGGATCTATGCCGTGGCCCTTCTTTCCCTGCAGGGCTTCACCGCTTATTTTAAGCACTATGCGTTTATACTTGGGTTTAGTCATGGGCCTCTCTAGTATAATCTTATTACGCTTCTTCCCCGAGCTGATAACGGGAAAACCGCCTGATGACGATATTTTCTCCGATTTTGACGATCAGGAAGTGTAAAAGATCTTTTATTTTTATTTTCTGGTCCTTGACGAAGACCTGGTCCAAAAGGACGTTTTCTTCGTAAAACTTTTCTAATTTGCCCGAAAGGATTTTTTCGAGGGCATTTTTTGGTTTGTTTTTTATCGTCGCATGGAGAATTTCTTTTTCCTTATCCAGCACTTTTTTCGGTATATCTTCCCGTTTTACGTATTTTGGCCGGGCCGCTGCGATCTGCATCGATATGTCCTTCAGGAATGCCCTGAAATTCTCGTTACGTCCCACGAAATCTGTTTCGCAATTAACCTCAACCAAAACACCGATTCTGCCGTTTGCGTGTATGTAGCTTTCTATGCGGCCTTCTTTTGCAACGCGGCTTGATTTTTCGGAAGCAAGCTTTATGCCTTTTTTCCTCAATATCTCAATGGCCTTTTCAATGTTACCCTTGGCATCTTTTAAGGCCTTTTTGCAATCCATGATCCCGGCGTTCGTTTTTTCTCTGAGTTTCTTGATGGCATCTATCATTATTTGGTCTTCTTTTTTTTGGCAGGTTCGTTCTCTTTCGTTTCTTTGGTTGCTTTTTCCAGCCTTATGTCGCCTTCTATCGGGCTCTCGGTTTCCTTTTCTGTCACTTTTTCCTGATCATCCCCGGAGGACGATTTCTCGGCTTCGAGGTCTTTTTTGCTCGCCAGAAATTGGTTTCTTCCCTCGAGTACGCTTTTGGAAATGATCGAGGTTATAAAATTTATCGATTTCATCGCGTCGTCATTTCCCGGAATAATATAATCTATCTTGTCAGGGTTACAATCCGTATCCACCAGGGCCACTACGGGAATCGAGAGCTTATTCGCCTCATGCACCGCAATTGCCTCTTTCTTTGAATCAATGACAAACATCGCCCCCGGCAACCGGTCCATATTTCTTATGCCTTCCAGATTTTTAAGAAGATTTGCTATTCTTTTATCTATCGTAGCTCTTTCCTTCTTGGAAACCGTATCATAAGTGCCGTCTTCTTTCATTTTTTCGAAAGATTCCAGTTTTTTTATGCTTTTTCTTATAGTACGGAAATTGGTAAGGGTGCCTCCGAGCCAACGTTGATTCACATAAAACATGTTACACTTCCTGGTTTCCCCCTCAACAATTGATATGGCCTGTTTCTTTGTTCCGACAAACAGCACAGAGCTTCCCGCTGTTGCCACTTCATTGAGAAATTTACACGCTTCGAGAAGAAGCCTTGCGGTTTCCTCAAGGTTTATTATGTATATACCTTCTTTTGCGCCGAATATAAATTTCTCCATCTTGGGGTTCCATTTTCTGGTCTGGTGTCCAAAATGCACCCCCGCTTCCAGTAATTGCTTAATTAACACCATCTCTTTTTTCATTGACATTGTAACACTACCCTCCTTAATCCTTAATTCTTAGTTCTAAATCACAGTTTTGTTGTTTTAATATTATATATCGAAGCCATACAGTGTCAACTATTAACTATCAGGACCTGTTTAGCCGCCCCGCGGGCCTTATATCGTTAAATTGCATATCATATAACTTCTTATATAACCCATCCTTTTTCATAAGTTCATCGTGCGGCCCGATATCTACAATATGGCCCTTTGCCAATACAACTATCTTCGTTGCGTGCTTTATCGTACTCAGCCTGTGGGCAATGACAAATACGGTTCTCCCCGCCATCAGGCGGTCTATAGCCTCCTGCACATACCTTTCTGACTCAGTATCAAGCTGTGAAGTGGCTTCGTCGAAAATGAGAATCGGAGGGTTTTTGAATACGGCCCTTGCGATAGCCAGGCGCTGTCTCTCGCCTCCCGATATCCTGAAACCCCGCTCTCCCACAACAGTATCGTATTGCCTGGGCATAGCCATAATGAAGTCGTGCGCATTCGCCACCTTTGCCGCTTTTACAACGCTTTCTTTTGAAAAATCCTTGCTGCCATAGGCAATATTGGCTATAACGGTGTCGTTAAAAAGTAGCATTTCCTGCGTTACAATGCCGATCTGGTTCCTGAGAGACTTGAGCGTTACATCTTTCAGGTTGACGCCGTCAATCCGGATGCTCCCTCCCGATGGATCGTAAAACCGGGATATCAGGTTTACGAGAGTGGTTTTTCCCGAGCCGCTTGGGCCGACTATAGCGATAATTTCGCCTTTTTTCGCCTCCAGTGTTACATTCTGAAGCACGTAGTCATTCTCTTCGTATTTGAATTGCACATTTTCAAGGGTTATATTTCGAGCTATCTCGGGTAGCGTGATTGCTTTCTCTTTTTCTATGATTATTTCTTCGGTATCGAGTATTTCGAAAATCCTCGCTCCCGCAGAAAGAGACTGCTGAATAACAGCATATACCTTGCTTAACCGTTTTATAGGTTTTATCATAAGTAATATCGAAAGCAGAAATGCCGCAAACGGCCCCCAAGAAAGCGTGCCGGCGAGTATCTGCCTGTAGGCAAGATAGACTACGACCACCATGTAAACAGCGCTCGTCAATTCATTTATGGGGCTTATGATATTTACCCTCTTTACAACTTTCATCGCTAGCCTATAGAAAAACCTGTTTTCTTCTTTGAACTTTCTGTATTCATATTTTTGCATGGAGAAACTTTTCACCATACGCATGCCGGTTATTATTTCAAAGAGAATCGTATTTATATCCCCCATTTTTTCCTGGCTTATCGTCGTTATCTTGCGGAGTTTCTTTGATATGAAAAAAGCCGGCAACAGTATGCAGGGAAAGAGAAGTATAGTTGTCAATATGAACCCGAGCGGTATGTCGAATATGACTACAATGCCTATTACGATCGCAAAATGGCTTATGATTTCCAGCGGCCGCAGTATGAGGTCGAGAAGCCCGGTGCTTATCGAATCTCTTATGATCGTAGCGTCATAGGTTATGCGGGACATAAGTTTCGCGGTAGGATTTTTGCTGTAAAAATACATCGACAGTGACAGAAGTTTCCTGTATATCGCGTCCTTTACATCCCTTACGACCCGCTGGCTTACGTCGTTCATAAGGTAGATTTGCAAAAAATTAAAGACATTGCGAAAGAAGAAGTATACAAGCGATCCCGCGAGCAGCATCACCATAAGCCGCATCTGGGGGAGAGAATTTATCGCAGCAACGATGTCCACGATGAAACCGGGCACATTTACGTGCGCAGGTATCACAATCGCGGAACCACTCATAATGTTATTTACTATGGGAATAACAGCTGTGGGAGAGAGCCCGTTTAGGGCGCTGTAGCCGATCATGGAGAAAAATGCCAGAAGCAAAACGCCCATGTGCGGCTTTACAAAACCAAGCAGCCTTTTATAGTCCCTTATGTCATTTCTCACATTCCCAACTCCTTATATGTCTATATATTAGCATAGAATGGTATCATATAAACCCCACTTTGTCGAGCGAAAAGAACCCCTCAATTGTAATACTTTGGCTGCCGTGTTACATCCTGCCTGCGCACCCCGGTAAGGGTAGGCTTTGGGGTGCAGCAAATTCCGGCCTCAGCTAACTCTGACAGGAGAAA